>NZ_CAJQUM010000001.1:2835623-3150692 GCF_907163265.1 Georgfuchsia toluolica | reverse complement strand
GCACGCCGGGGAGATCACGCAGTTCCTCCTCAAGACGATCCATCTCCAGCAGCGTCTCATAGTTGAGCAGCATATCATCCGGTCCCGTGACGATGACGGCGAACTGGTCGCTCGACAGCCGATAGTGGCTCGTGATGTAGGCATTGTCCTTGTTGTATTTGGAGTCCGGCCGCAGTTCCGGCGCCCCCGCGTCGAGATCGCCGATCTTCAGCTGTGAGGCAATCACCAGACCGGCCGCGGCCAGCGCGGCGGTGATTACCAACACCGCAGTCGCCCAGCGCGGCTGGGTGAAGCGTCCCAGCCAGAGCTCCAGCGGATGTTGTCCTGCTTCACTGCTTTTCATACTGCGCAGGGCTGCCTTTGAGCTGACGCCAGTATAGGACAACAGAATCGGCAGCAGGATCAGGTTGGTGAAAATCAGTACCGCCACCCCGATGCTGGCCGAAAGCGCCAGACTGCGGATGACTGGAATGTCGATGAGCGACAGCACGGCAAAGCCGACGGCATCGGCCAGCAGTGCCGTCAGACCCGCCAGGAAGAGCCGGCGGAAGGTGTAGCGGGCAGCCACATAGCGGTGGGTGCCACGTCCGATGTCCTGCATGATCCCGTTCATCTTCTGCGCGCCATGCGACACACCGATGGCGAAGATCAGGAATGGCACCAGCACCGAATAGGGATCCAGCACGAACTTGAACAGCTGCATAAAGCCCAATTGCCAGGTGACGGCAACCAGTGAACAGAGGATCACCAATAGCGTGCTTCTGATGCAGCGCGTGTACAGCAGGATGATAGCCATGGCAATCGCCGCGGCAAATATGAAATAGGTGAATACCTCGATCATCCCGTGAATCAGGTCGCCGACCAGCTGCGCAAAGCCGATCACGTGGATGCGCACCCCCTCTTTCTCATACTTGCTGCGGATCTGCGATAACTGATCGCTGAAGGCGCGGTAATCGAGCGCCTTTCCCGTCGCGTTATCGGTTTCGAGCAGGGGCACGAAAATCATGCTGGATTTCTGGTCGTTGGCCACCAGTGAACCCACGATGCCCGAACGGTTGACGTTGAAACGCACCGCCTTGATGCTTTCCGCAGACCCGTTATAGGTGTCTGGTATCATCGCACCGCCCTTGTAGCCTTCTTCGGTGATTTCGGTCCAGCGCACCACCGGCATCCATATCGACTTCATGAAGGAACGATCCACGCCTGGGATCAGAAACACTTCGTCATTGACCTTGCGTAGCACCTCCAGGTAGGCCGGATCGTAGATGTCGCCCTTGGTGTTCTCCACAACGATCCGCACGGAATTGCCCAGACCTTTGAGCGAGGCCGCGTTAGCGCGATAGTTCTGCACGAACGGGCTTGACTGCGGCATCATTTTCTCGAAGCTGGCATTGATCTCCAGCCGCGAAGCAAAGTAGCCCAGCAGAAGGGTCAGCAGCAGGCAGGCCATGACTAGCAGAAAGCGGTTGTTGAAAATCATGCGCTCAAGCAGCACGCCCGAAGTCTTGTCGAAGTCTTCGCGGGACGCAACAACCGGCATCCCGTCCAATTCGTTAGTCGTTGCTACCATAGCCTGTGGAAACCTTTTAGAAGTTTGTCGTGCGTCGATCTATTGGACTTTGCCGATAAGTGTTTCGGTGCGTACACCGTCCAAACCGGTGACTACCGCGGCGCCCTGATTGGTCAGCACCACACCTGTATAGCGCATCGGCTTGTCCGGATGTACCACGCTGAACGAGCGCATTTGCGCATTAGACAGCAGTATCTGGCCCGCACTATTGACCAGTACGACCCCTCCCGCCGCAGCGCGGCTCACTGCCCCGGCCGTAACGGTGGCCTCGGTCGCCATCTTGAGTCCCTCCCAGCTGGCGCCGCCATTGCCGCTGCGATAGACGACGCCGCGCAGGCCGAGGGCCAGCAGCGTATCGGCATTGCCGACGATGCCGAAGAAGCTGCCCACATAGCCGGTCGCGGTCTTGTCGAAGCGCTGTTGCCCGCGATCCAATTTGAACACCATGCCGCGCTCGGAGCCGATGTAGAGGTTTTCACCTATCTCACGGATGCAGTTCAGGTTGAGCGGTTGCAGATGATCGTTGTCGATCCGATGCAGCCATGGCTCCCAGGTCTTGCCGCCATCCACCGTTGCGGCAATCATGCCGTAGGAGCCGACGACGAAGCCCTTTTTGGCATCCTCGAACCAGACACCCAGCCAAGGCAGGGCCGGCCCTGCCTTGTAGTTGCGTTTGAGCTGCCCGATCACTTCCGTTATCTGCGGAATGGCCGCCTGGGCGGCGTAGTACTTTTTGAAGGTTTCGGCCGCGATCCGCCCATCTAATTGCTTAACCCAGTTCTTGCCGCCATCGCTGCTATGCAGTATCACGCCGTCGTGTCCCACCGCCCAGCCATCCAGCGCGGTGGGGAAATGCACCGCGAGCAAATCGCTTTGCACCGGTACCGCGGACTGGCTCCAGCTCTTGCCCTGGTCTTCCGAGCGGGCAATCATCCCGCGCGAGCCGACCGCAATCAGTTGTGCACCAGCATAGGTGATGGCCATCAGTGGCCGGGTATTGACTGCTGTGCGCATTACCGCGGGGGAATCCAGCGGATCCTGGAACTTCGTTTCCGCCAGCGTCGGCGCAGACCCGATCAATGCGCCGACGAACGCGCAATGGCAGATCTTGCGGGCCAGATTCGAACGCGAGGATAGATGTATATGCATGATGCCTAGCATGATGGGTGCGGGTTCTTTCTACCAAGTTGGTGCGGTCGGGGCCGGGCATCACAATCAGCGAAGCCAATCACACCAGCCGCTAGACTGGCTATCGCCCACAAGGCCCCCATTACTACAGGAAGCTACCGGGCAGCCTGCACGCTGGCAGACTGCCCGGTATTACTACGGAACAAACGCGGTGTCTCAGCGAACGCTTGCAGCCGCTACCCCCGCCGGCGTGAGGGGAATGTTCATTCCTTCCATAGTGTCATAGCTGCGCATCATTCCGACCGGCTCTCCCGTCATGTTGGTCGTGAAGTAGTTGCCCTTGATGAGGTCGTAGGTAATCCAGCCGAAGTCGTTGACGCCACCGATGTCATACGTCGGGACAGGAGTGTCTAGTATCACGCGATAGATCTTGCCGGCATTGTCGTATGTCTCTTGCGCAACGAGACACCAGCAATCCTCGTCGATGTAAAAGGTGCGCCGGGAATAGACGTGTCGGGCATTGGCCTTGCGTGTCGCATCCACCACCCAGACCCGGTGCTTTTCATACCGCATTGCTTCCGGCTTGACGAATTTCGGCCCAAGGTAGTCCTCTTTCTTGGTCATGGTGTTTGTCATGGCGAACATGTTGTAGGGCACCAGCATTTCCTTCTTGCCCACCAGCTTGAAGTCGAATCGGTCCAGGCGTCCGACAAAGCCGAAGATTTCGTCCCAGAGAATCGCACCACCATAAGCGGCGATCGGCACGTCGTAGGCGAACTCCGGCGCCGCCCGGACGCGGCGCTGGCCCGGCGTGTAAAACCACACCCGCTGCCCGTTATTCTCGGCGGTCGCCAGGTAGAAGTTCAGGAAGACGATGCCCGCGGCGGACGGCGGCGCTGTTTGCAATGCGTGGAAGCCGAGGATGCTATCGTAGGCTTCGCCACGCAGCTTGCCTTTGACATCGTACCAGGGTGCGACGAAAGTCTGGTGGGGCACCGACATGGAGCTCACGCCGCCCGCGGTATCGACCAGATAAGCATTCGCTATCTCGTCGTTGACCGCAGGTTTGTTGTGCATCTTGTGGTTCCACATCACTTCATAGCCGTTCTTCGGAATCGGGAAGAAAACCCCTGGAAAGGGCAGATTCTTTTTATCGGCACCCGCCACGGCGTCACCCTCGATCTCCCCGGCCAGTTTGGCGGTGGTGGCGTTCTTCAGGGTATTCTGGATGATCCAGGGTTGATAACGCACGCTGCGGTGGGTCTGATATACGTCAATCCGGTAACCCGGGTACCTGGTCAGCAGCGCCTTGTTCCCCGCCGTGAGCACGGCATCATACTGCGCCATGTTCTGGGCGGTGACCGAGTACAGCGGCTTCTCGTCCTTGTACGGATCGAGATAGTTTTTCATCTTCTCGCGGTCATAGTTCGGCAGCTTCGCCAGGCCGCCCGTATAGGCCGGGATAGAGCCATCCTTGTTGCCCGCCTTCTCGGCGCCAAATTCGGTCAGCGTCGTGCCGAGTTGCTTTGCTTCTTCTGCCGTGACGGCAGCGAATGACGGGTGCGCGAGCAACGTCGTCAGTCCCGCGGCCATGAGCGTACCTAACACTAGTTTGAACTTCATTATTTTTGTCTCCATTGTCTATTAGAATTTTAGAATGATGTCTTGAACTGTAACTGCAACCAGTCGCGATCATTGAGCATTACGGGGCCGGCACCGCCGGTATAGGCTTGCATTCCCGCCCCCAGGCCGTTGTCGCCTGTGCCCTTGGGACGCCAGTGGTAGTGGCTGTATGTCAGCGACACTGAATGGACTGACAAGTAGTTTGCCTTGATGCCTAGCGACGTTATAACTTCCCCTTCGGGAAAGAAGGTACCCGTAGAATGGGCGCCCACGCCTTTGATGCCCGCCTGCAAGTTAAACGGCATCGACAAGTCCACACCGGGGAACACTTGCAACCATTGCGGGCTGAATAACATCGCGAACGCTGTTGTATTTTTCGTCGAGCAACCGTCTTTCCAGCTTCCTCCTGCCGGACAGCCAGCATAGCCTACGCCTTTATAAAATTGGGCATTGTGTGTTACCTGGTTCAGGTGCGTAAAGCTGATTTCCGCCAGCAGAATCCCGGCATCCCAGAGCGGCGTCTTGCCTAACTGAATGAAGGTGTTGGCGATCACATTGGTGAGATCGCCCGTGGCACCAACATTCGTTGGGACTCCTACCACGTTGCTGTTCAGTGCTGTGCCTATCCGCTTGCTGATTTCCAGGCCGGTGCTGATCAGGCCGAAGGACTTCTCCAAGCTGAAGCCGACTAGTTTGGCCTTCTGCGCAAATGTGTTTTGGATATGTCCCGTCGACGGACTGACTGACAATAGCCATGGGTCCGTATCGTCGAATTGGCGATAGTAAAAGCCCATGTCCGCGTTCGCCCACTCAGGCGACCAACCGACCTTGATGCCATAGTTCCCGTTGTTGTCCTTCGGCTTGATCAGATTATCGTTGATCGGGGAAATGAACGCCAACGGTCCCGTCCCCGGTGGCCCGCTGAACAGCATATCGACAAAGCCAAAATAGGTACCCCCTTCAGGGTAGCGGTTCGGTTTGAATTCGAGAAAATATTGCCCCGTCAATGATAGCTCCGGCGTCAATTGCGTGGACAACAGAATCTGCCTGCGGGGCAGGAACAATTCCTTGACTTCCGAACCCGGCTGCGCAAAGCTTTTTACGAAATCGATGGGATGCTGCGAATAGGCGATGTTGGTAAAGGGGAAAAAGAACGAGTTGCCCCAGTACTGAGACAAGCTGCCCACTTTGAGCTGCACCGGGGTTTGGCTTTCGCCGACCTTGGTATTGAGGAATCCAAAATAATCCAAAAACTCGGAGCCCTTAATGTAGAAGCGCTTCGTGTAGGTGGAGAACCTTCCCGAGGGATAGGCATTCATCGCCGCAAGCGCCGGGTTTATCTTCGCTTCGTCACTGTAGGCGAAGTCCTGCCAGATCGAGCCCGTTACGCGGAAGCCCATATCCTTCTTATAGACCCCCTGTACTTCGATAAAATCCGAAATCCGGTTGGTGATCATGTCACCTTTCTTCGGGAACTTGTAGTCCCCCTGGCTGCTACCTAGCATGTTGCCAGCCTTCGAATCCACATCCTTCGTCCGCCAACCCACCGAGTACTGGATGTTGTTGTCAAAATTGACCGCCCAGTCCGGATCCGTGTCGAATTTGTATGCCTGCGCGGTCCCGGCCCACCAACAGGCAGAAACCACCGTAGCCATAGTCATTACTGCCCTGTAACTGCGTCCCCCAGCTAACATTTTCATACCCTCTCTCCTTCGGTTGTCATAGCATTATTGCTATTGTTACGTTTTGGTTAACTGATCCCTCACACTCGTATTTCAGTTCCATTGCGCAAGTCACACCGCAACTCGGAGCCTCGGCCGCCTGTAGCCTCTGTCTGTCCAACGGCACAGGTCGCCGATATCGGCAGCCTTGTCAGCAACAATCGTGCGCCCTATCTATGCATTCCCGCAGCGCTTACCCGATCCATTCTGTGCCCCGGCCAAATTATTATGCATATTCAGGGCGAGGCATACTTCCTCCTTAACTTGCAGAATGCCTTATATTCTTCTTTATGTCAACGCATTCGTTTAATATTTCAACTAGTATGTTTATTTTACAACATTCTTGCTCTGGCTGGCCTGTAGTCCAGTCTTAGTATCGCGAAAGCATTATCTGAGTTGGGCCACGCTGTGGATAACGCAGTCATCATGCTGCGATGCTAGAGCCGGCCCCAGGAATTCGGACAGGGAGATAAGTGATAGCTTTGCTCAACCCACGGCCCGGCAGGGCCATGAAATGGAGCAGGAGCATGGCAAGAAGGAAACGGCCGAATCACTCCGCCACGTTTAAGGCACAAGTGGCGATAGCGGCGTTGAAGGGCGACAAGACGCTGGCGGAATTGGCGCAGTAATTCGATGTCCATCCCAATCAGATCACGGACTGGGAGAGCCAATTGTTGGAACGCTCGGCCCAAGTGTTCGGCGACAGCACGGCGCAGGCTGGAGATATTCAACACCGACCAGGGCAGCCAATTCACCAGTAACGAATTCACCGGGCTGCTCAAGGGACAGGGCATTCAGATCAGCATGGATGGCAAGGGCTGCCGGCGTGACAACGTCTTTGTCGAACGATTGTGGAGGAGCGTCAAGTACGAAGAGGTCTACCTCAAGGCTTATGACTCGGTATCGATCGCCAAGACCAGCCTGGGCACCTACCTGAATTTCTACAACACCCACCGGCCGCATCAGTCGCTTGACGGCAACACACCCGATACGATCTACTTCACCGGTCTGCCGCAGGAAAGCATCGCAGCATGATGACCGCGATATCCACCGCGCATCCCGCCTACGGTCTAAAAGGACCTTCGGCGGGCCGCACCGTGGATAACGCTACACCGCAAGGCTCCACTTATCTCCGTGGAAATCCTGTCCAATCAAACGGGGCCGGCTCTCTGAGCTTCCAGATTCAGTTCAGGGCTGTAGCTAGGCAGATAGAAGAATCAATCTTGTCTTTGCGCTCGTCCACCCCTTGATGGCGTTTGCTGTTAGTCGTAGTAATAGAAGCCACGCCCATTTTTCCGCCCAAGATATCCCGCAGCAACCATTTCCTTCAAAAGTGGCGCAGGTCGATACTTTTGGTCATCAAAACCTCGACAGAACGATTCCATGACAGAAAGAAAGGTATCTAGGCCAATCAGGTCGGCCAAAGCTAATGGCCCGATCGGATGATTGCAACCCATTTTCATACCAATATCAATGTCCTCAGCACTAGCCAAACCTTCCTGCAACGCAAAGATTGCCTCATTAATCATTGGGCAAAGAACACGATTGACCGCGAAACCCGGACTATTTTTTGCAGTGATCGCGACTTTCCCAATAACTTTTGCAAAGCTTTGTATGCGCGTCAAAGTAGAAGGTGACGTTTGCATTCCAACAATCAACTCCACAAGCGCCATCATTGGTACAGGATTGAAGAAATGAATACCAATAAATCGTTCAGGGTTTGATATCGTCGCCGCCAGCTCAGTGACAGAGAGCGATGAAGTATTTGTTGCAATTATTACCTCCTTGGAAACTTTCGCATCGATCTGCTTAAGGATTCGCTTCTTAAGATCGAGGTTCTCTGTAGCGGCTTCAATTACCAAACAACAGTCGTTGATTGCAGCGTAGTCCGTAGTGCAGAATATCCGCGCAAGAATTTCATTCTTCTGCGCGAGCAACAACTTGTCTTTCTTAACTAATCGATCAAGGCTTGCGGAGATAGTATTTAGGCCGCGTCCGGCCGCTTCATCAGATACGTCCAACATGGTGACTTCGATACCAACCATCGCGCAGACCTGTGCTATTCCGTTGCCCATCGTACCGGCGCCGATTACTGCAATTTTCTTAAATTCATTATCAACCATGCCCTGCTCCATTAAACACCCAACAGCTAAAGCTGGTGGGTTTGAATTGCGGACTTAAAGTCCGGATATGCTTCACCTAAACGACGCGTCTTACTCGGATTCCATTTTGAAATCGTCATTCTGCTTTGGCTCAAAATGATCTTCCAAATACTTTTTTGGTCATTTCTTTCATCATTCGGGTTAATGTGGCACAGAAATACCCACTCGCCCAAAATGCCGACCCTAGTACTTCTTCCTTCAGTGCGGAAAAATTCTCAAACAGCTTGCTCGACATGTCCCCCTTGACCGCCTCATGACCTCGCTTGGCGCCATATTTCGGCGGTCGACTCGCCAGAATATGCACGTGATCTGCATTTCGTCACCCATGCAAAGTGATGCTCAATAGGAAACACCGTGAGGCTCGGGTATCTGTACCGTCGCATGACATCATTCCTCCCTAAGCAGGTGGAGCCGGAACCAAACAGGTTAAGGTAATCGGTAGAGGACGAGCGATGGCGAACCTGCTTCGTTCCGCAGTTTCAGACCATCCCTGCTATGACATACCCAAAATGACAATTTCTTCGGCAATTCTGTCAAGACTTCATCGATAAGAGGCTATTCAGTTTGCCACTTGCCCTCCTCGATAAGTTTGTCAGCGATATTCTTGGTAAGCTGCAACTTATTGATTTTTCCCGTGGGGTTCAGTGGCATTTCCGGAATCAGCTCTATCCTTTCCGGAATCTTGTATCGCGAAACCTTATGTTGGTTGAGATAGTCTGCAACCTCCTCTTGGGTGAGTGCCTGTCCTTTCTTGGTAACAATGTAAGCGCATACCCGTTCACCCAGCCTGGCATCGGGCATGCCTACCACCGCGACTCGATCAATCTTTGGGTGAAAATGCAGCAGGTTTTCAGTTTCCAGGGGGTATATCTTGGTGCCACCCCGGTTAATCATTTCCTTCTTTCTCCCGGAGAGATGCAAATATCCTTGATCGTCAAGATATCCTGCATCACCGGTAAAAAACCAGCCCTCCTCATTTCTGGTCTGTGCAGTAAGTTCAGGATTCTTGAAATATCCAATGAACAGGGAAGGCCCACGGAAACAAATTTCACCAACCTCACCTAAGGGAACTTCCTTTTCCCTGGTCTCGTCGACTAATTTAATTTCCGTTCCAATCATCGTCCGCCCAACGGTCGAAAACATCTTTTCGTCCGTATCCCACAGAGTAGAACCCATGGTATGAATTAGATTTTCACCTTGGCCGTAAGCGTTAACAACATGACAGCCAATTTCATCCCTAAGCTGTTTGACCAATTTGGTGGGTACCTGAGAACCCCCGGTAAAACACATGCGAAGGGATTTCAAATTATCAGCAACATAATTTGCGTGATTTAGCGTACCAATTAGATGTGCCGGAGTCCCCTGCATGTAGGTGATTTTCTCTTTTTCGATAAGCCGCAGAGATTCCGCCGGATCATACTTTGGTACAAATACTATTGTGCCGCCGGACAAAACGGAAAAATAGGTGATGATGTGCCCGAATGTATGAGTCATAGGGCTAAAGGACAGGAACACATCCGTGTCGCGAAAGCCCAAGACCTTGGCAGTACGCCCACTATGGGCAACTATGGTGTTATGTGTGTGGAGAAACCCCTTTGGATTACCCTCTGTTCCACTCGTGAAATTGAGGAGCAGCGTGTCATCAGCGTCAATCTGTTCTTCCTTTGCAGATGTCTCATCGGAGGATCCGGTCTCACACATTTCTTCAATTGAGTAGAAGTCATTTCCGCTTATACGTCCGCCCACTGTCAGCACTGAGCGTAGGTGGGAAAGTTTGGGTCTGATCTCCTGAATCATCTCCATATAATTGAAGCCACTATATTCTGGCGATATGACGACAGCGGATGCTTCGCAGAAACGCAATTGAGATTCAACCTCGTAGCTCCGGAACGGCATGTGAATTGGCTGGATTATGGCGCCAATCCTTGCTAGGGCTATTTGAAGGTAGGTAAACTCAATACAGTTAGGCAACTGAACGGACACCACCATCCCACGGTCAATGCCAATTCGCCGCAATCCCGCCGCAAGCCTATCGGTTGCTCTTTTAAATTCTTTATACGTCACGACCCTGTCATCTTGGATCAGGGCCTTTTTATCAGGGAAGTTGCGGACGGCTTCTTCAAAACTGTCATTCAGTGTTTTGCCAGGCCAGTAACCTTTTTGCCGAAAGTTACTGATTAGCTCAGGTGAATTGAATGTTTTATAATCTATCATCATATTATTTACACAATCTCGGCGGCCAGTAACGGACGCGGTGTTAAGGTACATGATTCTCGGAACGCGTCCGGACGAAAAGAGTCGTTAGCGTGATGCCATGGTATGCGATTGAAACCAGCTTAGATGCTTGTCGGGTGGGCAAGCAGCGTGATTTCTTGCCATACTCCAAACTTGACAATGGCTCATTATTAGGCAGCGTGACAATAACTTACGATGTCATCCAATTTTGAGCTGGTACCAAATACTCTTGCGATACCGGCCTCCTTCAAGAAAGGCTCATCTTGAGGTTGGATGAATCCGCCCAAGATCACCTTGATATTGGCCGCTCCATTTTTACGCAAACCGTTTACCACTCGCGGTGCCAAAACCATATGTGCATCGGCAAGAGAGCTCAGACCCACGATATCTACATCCTCTTGAATAGCGGCCGACACTATCTGCTCAACCGACTGGTGTCTTCCAGTGTAGATAACCTCGATCCCGGCATCCCTGAGAGCCATAGCTACGAGCACAATACCGCGATCATGGCCATCCAAGCCCGCCTTAGCGAGCAAAATCCTTTTCCGTTTACCTTTTTCCACGTTCACAGACTCCAAGTTAAAGGAAGCTGGGTTCCTTATATTCACCCCAGACCTCCCTCAAAACATCACAAATTTCTCCATACGTCGCATAAGCCTTAACCGCATCCAGCATCACAGGCATCATGTTATTATTTGCCGTTGCCTCCGCAATGGCCATTGCTTTAACAGCAGCGAGTGCCTTGGTTACTTTTTCGTTGTCTCGGTTGCGCTTCAATTCGTTAACAGCCGCAACCCGATGTCCTTCCAGTTTAGGGTCGGCACGATAAACGGTGGTTGGAGGCTGGTCCTCATCGTTGTTCTGGAAACGGTTTACCCCTACACGAGTGATATCACCTCGTTCAAACCGTTTGTGCAGGGCCATTGCGTCTTCAGCCATGACCCTGCGGAAATAACCGCTTTCTATGCCAGCGAGCACACCGCCCTGCCGTTCAATCCGTTCCAGCTCCTTGTTGATTCTTTCTTCCAACTCGAGCGTCAGTGACTCAACGAAGTATGAACCACCCAATGGGTCCACAGTATCCGCTGCGCCTGATTCATAGAAGGCTACTTGCTGAGTTCTAAGCGCGGTAATTATCGCCGCATTTGTCGGAATCCCATACTGTTCATCATAAGCACGGAGATCGCAAATCTGGACTCCAGCCAAGATCCCCACTAGAGCAGTGATCGCCCCGCGGGCAATGTTGTTTAAATACTGCTCCCTGTACATGTCTGTTCCACAAGCACCTCCCAGGAATTTCGCAGCCATAGAGGAAGGCTTTTTGGCATTAAACCGTTCCTTTAATACTCGCGCATAGATCTTTCTCATCGCACGATATTTAGCGATTTCCTCGAAGAAATCGTGATGGCCTATACCACCAAGGAACATGATGCCAGGAGCGAGGGTATCGATATCCAGTCCGCGATCCGTAGAATATTGATAATAGGCGAAAGCATTAGCAAGCGCGAAAGCAATATGATGAACAGGATGTGCGCCGACTTGTGCTGGGTGATTAAAGCTCACCGTCATTGGCATGTAGTTCGGAAGATGCTCACCGCAATAGGCTACGGTGTCAATGGCTAACCGCATCCCGGGGGCTGGCGGAAAGACATAATTGCCGCGGGACGTGTATTCCTTGAGAATGTCATTTTGGCAAGACCCAGATAATTCGCTAAAGGGTATGCCCCTCTTTTCGGCTAGTGCAAGATGACAAGCCACCGCCGTAATGGCCATCGCATTATTAACTTGTGAAACTACTGTTTTTCGGATGTCTATGCCGTCAAATGCGACCTCCCAATCTCGCAAAGAACACATGGAAATACCCACCCGGCCTACTTCACCTTCTGCCATCGAATGGCCTGGATCGTAGCCAAGTTGAGATGGTAGATCATAAGCGACATAGACTCGGCTCTGTCCAGCTGCTAGTTGCGTTTTCCAGAGCGTATTGGTTTCTTCGGGAGTAGGGCGCCCGGAATATTGCGACGAATTCCAGACGCCATCACGATACCCAACAGGGCTTATTGAGCGGGTAAAAGGATAACTGCCGGGGAAACCCAAATCCTTGAGGTAATCAAAACCTTTCTCGGCGAGATCAAGTGGGGTGTAAATACGTCCAACCGGAATCCCGGATTCCGTCGCAAACTGTTTTGCTTCCTTTGCGAATTCCTGCCGGTTTCCTGATTCCCATTTGTCCATCGCGGACCTAATGTCTTGCAGACATTTTTTATCAAACATGGGTTTGCAACCTTTCATCTAATATTGTTTGTTTACAGCAAAGACAAAAACGTCCGCCTAAGAACCACGACCGCACAAGAACCACTCACAGTATTTTTCATGGCGGATTGCCTAACCCATTCCGCTTCCACCATCGCCCATAACGCACAACTAGCTTTCAAGCGAAAAACCTTCCTTTGTTGATAGGATGCACCACCTCATTCGATAAGTCAACACGTACGTTAAATATATCAACACTGTTGTTTAATTTTAGCTACAATATTTAAAGTTTGCTTTATTCAACGGTTGATTAGCGAAGAACGGCGGAGGGAAGTGAAAATGGCATGGACTAACTGGGAAAGATTTGCTGGTGAAGAGTTTTCGGACATCATCTATGAAAAGAAGTGGCATAAGGTTCTGCTGGGTGGGATTGCCCGAATCACAATCAACAGGCCTCATAAATTGAATGCCTTCACGGACAAAACCATGGAAGAAATGTTCCATGCCTTTTACGACGCCAGTCATGACAAATCGCTTGGAGCTGTGATATTGACTGGCGCGGGGGATAAGGCTTTTTGCGTCGGCGGAGACATGGTTTGGGAACAAAAAGGGCTTAGGGAACAGTTTTACTGGCGGTTCCCTCCAAATCAGCTAATTTTGATGTGCCGCAAGCCGGTGATTGCGATGGTGAGGGGCTACTGCATCGGCGCTGGCAACCACTTGGCTTACATGTCTGACCTAACGATAGCCGCTGAAAACGCTATTTTTGGCCAGAATGGACCCAGGGTCGGCAGCCCTGCGGACGGATACATTCCAGCCTATTTGACCAGGGTCGTAGGGGCGAAAAAGGCAAGAGAAATCTGGTTGCTATGCCGGAAATACAAAGCGCAGGACGCCTTGGAAATGGGCTTGGTCAATGCCGTTGTTCCATTGGATAAGCTGGAAGAAGAGGTAGATAAGTGGTGTGAAGAATTATTAAGCTTAAGCCCCGGTTGCGTAGAAATTCTTAAAGCGTCCTTTGACGCAGACATGGATCACATGACTGGCGCATATGGCAAGCAAAGCAGGTTGCTCTATCCGGACTGGTTCGATATGGCGGAGTGCCAAGAAGGTTCGGCGGCCTTCCTCGAAAAACGGAAACCAAACTTTTGGGGAAAACGCCTGGAAGCCGATGACAAGGAATAAGTAAGACGGCCCGCATTGATCGGTGGGGCTGATGTGTCGCCTTTTGCTTGTTGTTACGTCAGCTCATCGATGCAACAGCAGACGCCGAGGGCCGACCTCGAAGGCAATTGTTTGATTAACTTGGGTGGGTGACGTCATGAAACTTGAAGGAAAGAGAATCATCGTAACTGGAGGTGCTCAAGGCATTGGTGAGTCGGTGGTGCGCGCTTATGTTGCCGAGGGGGCTACTGTGGCTTCTATGGATGTCAATGACTCCCTTGGCCAGAAAGTAGCAGCGGAGGCGAATCAGCACGGGCCTGGAAGTGCCAAGTTTTACCACTGCGATGTGGCTAAACGCCAAGATGTCGAGTCGGCCTTTGCTGCAGCGATTGACAAAATGGGCGGGCTTAATGTGATGGTGAACGTTGCGGGTGTGTGGCGAGGCATGCCGGCAGCAGATGTTACGGATGAGCTTTTTGATTTGCTTTATCGCGTGAATGTACTGGGGACGATTTTGACAAACCAGACGGCCTTCAATGCGATGCGTGCTGCCGGTACCGGGAATATCATCAACTTTGGATCAGAGGCAGGGTTCACAGGTGAATTGCAGAACGCGACCTACGGTTCGACAAAGGCAGCAGTTCATACGTGGACGCGCACTGTCGCCCGTGAATGGGGGCCTAGCGGGATCCGAGTAAACGCAGTGCTTCCATACGTGGTGACACCGATGTATGCGGCATATCGTAAGGCGATGACGCCGGAAGCCCTGGCGGCTCATGACGAAGAGACTGCGAAGGCCATTCCGCTCGGTGGTAAGTTCGGGGACTGCGCCCGCGACTTGGCGCCCGTCATGGTGTTCTTGGCCAGCGATGCGTCACACTTTATTACCGGTCAGCTCCTCCCAGTCGATGGCGGTCTTGTTTCGGTCCGATAGTCTGGAAGACCTGGCGCGCACCGGCGGACATTGTCGATCAATTCATTTAGAGCTGTATTTATCGACTAGATAGAGGAGTAACCAAGATGGGAAGAGTATCCGGCAAAGTGGCACTCGTTACGGGCGCAGGACGCGGTCAAGGTGAGGCTATAGCCTATTTGTTGGCCAAAGAGGGCGCAAAAGTCATCGCAACCGATATCAATTTTGACAACGTCAAGAAGGTCGTCGCCAAGATCAATACGGAGTTCAAGGAAAGTGCTATTGCCCTTCATCACGAAGTTGCTTCAAAAGATGAGTGGGTGAAGGTAGTCGAAGAAGGCGTAAAGAAGTTCGGTCCAATTACGATCCTTGTTAATAATGCCGGAATATTGGCACCTTGTACCTACGATCTATTAACGTATGAGCATTGGCAAAAGGTCATGGACGTCAATGCGTGGAGCCAGTTTGTCGGAATTCAGACAGTTGTCCCGTACATGAAACAAGCCGGGGGCGGATCGATTATAGATTCAGCATCTCTCTCGGCAATCAATGCCTGCGGACGATTCTCTGCATACACTGCGAGCAAAGGCGCTGTCGATGCTTTCTCCAGAGCGGCAGCCATTGAATTGGCGCCATTCAATATACGGGTGAATTGCATCGTGCAAGGGGTAATCCACACGCCTATGCTAGACGAAGTATGGCCAACCAAGGAATCCACGGCCGAAGCCCTGGCTGCACAGCCATTAGGCAGATTTGGCAAAGCCATCGACATAGGCTACCTTGTTGTGTATCTCGCCAGTGACGAGTCATGCTTCACAACGGGCAGTTCCCAGGTCATTGACGGTGGACTCTCGGTTCAAGGTGGGGTTAGGCCTGTACTCGAACGGTAACGCGACAGCACCAAACTTCGCGCTTGCTCCCCGGGGCAAGCGCGAAGGTCGAATCGCCACTAGCGACCAGACAATTACCTGCCTTCGAACTTGGGGGGACGCTTTTCCACAAATGCCGCAAGTGCTCCCTTGAAATCCTGTGTATGTGTACAAGCCAAGAAACTGTCGCGTTCGGCGTCTAGCTGCGTGGCAAGATCGCAGTCCAGCGAATTCCTGATCAGTTTCTTGATGCGTCCGAACGCCTCGGTTGGCCCGTTGGCAAGCCGCTGGACCAGTTTTTCGGTTTCCATCTGCAGGTCTGCGGCCGGAACAACACGATTGACAATGCCAAGCTGTAATGCCTGCTTTGCATCGAGCGTTTCGCCTAGCAGCGCAATTCCTAGCGCTTGTCGCAAGCCGATCTGTCGTGGCAGATTCCATGAGCCCGAGCAATCGCAAGCGGTACCCACGTTGGCGTAGGCAAGAGTGAATCGGGTACCTTCGGCCGCTATCGCCAGGTCGCAAGCCAGCGCAAGGCTAAAGCCTGCGCCAGCCACCGCACCATGGAGACTAGCCACTACCGGCGCACGCACACTGGCAAGCAACTTGATCGCCGCGTGCATATGCTCGATCAATTCATTTGCCACAGCAGTCGGATCGCTGCGCATCTGCACCAGATCACCGCCAGCCATGAACGCCCGCCCTTCGCCTTTGATCACTACGGCACGTACTTCCGCGTCCGCAGCAATTGCCTGGCAGGCCGTCAAGAAAGCCTTCGCCGTAGCGATATCCAGGGCATTCAGGGCCTTGGGCCGATTGAATTGAATGCGGGCTATCGCTCCGTTTTTCTCATAGATCAAAGGCAATTGGGGTTCCATCGCTTGCGTTCCTTATGTTGTTTCAACTGTTAAAAACGGGAGGCTCACGCCGACTCGGACGCGTGCATCGCACAATCATGGGCAGATCCGGTAATACAACGCATACTCGAGACTGGCTGGATCCTCGATCACGGCGTGTGATGATAGTGCGTCAGGTGCCCGCAACCGGGGTGATAATAATGGATTGATGTGCGCGTCCGAATGCTCCTTGTTGGTCCGCGAGAATGCCGCTCACCAGGGCCATCCCCAAGCCGGCCGTCTCAATGTCTGCATCTAGCAGCAGCCATTCGCCTACGGGCTCGCGGAAGACATGCATCGTCAAGTCGAAGTTCGGATAAATCCATTTGCTTCGGTCTAGCGGGCCGCAGAGCGAACTGCCGAAATCGCAAAGGCACATCGCGTGCGCTAGTGGCGAGGCTGGCTGCCCTGGAAACAGATCCGCGCCCATGCGCATCCACACGGCTATGCCACCGGGACGCTCGCTTCCAGGCACTGATCGCAGTTCAAAACTACGCGGAAGGTGTGAACGCGGCACCGCCTGCGACTGCTCTGGGCCGGGATAGCTTCGCAGTGGCACAGGCGTCGGACTCTTGCTGATGCGAATGCGTACCACTGTCATGTCTGCGACTTCGCGTTTCTCATGAATCAGCGTGGCCCGCAGGATTTGCAGCCTTTTCCCTTCGTGAAGAATCGCGGTGCGCCATTGCATTGGCACCATAGGTACCGGCCGCGTCAAGTTTAGGACGAAGCGCGTGCTCAACATTGGGGCTAGCGTTGGTACGTCCTCAATCAGGGCACAAAGCAAAGGGCTGAGTGCGTGACCACTTTGCATACCGGCGGCCCAGCCGCCAGCTGTCGCCTTGTGTGGCACAACCCAGTCACCATCTTTTGTGTAGAGCGCGTAACGGGAGCCGCCACGGTCGCGTTGGCTCTCATGCTCCGCCATCCGCGTCCTCCATCTTTACTGTGCGTATGAGGCAACAGGCGTCTGTAGCTAACAAGGTGGAGACTTTAACGCCGCTATCATGCGACACGCTCGCCGCCACCTCGTACTGGTCCGATCCGAATGTGCCGGCCTATTTCAGCCTGCCGCCTTCTTCAGGCTGCCGCCCATACGGAAATAAGGTGCGACTGCCTGATCCCTGTCATGCAAGGCTTTGCTGAGGCCCTTGTTCCGCCGTTCCTTCAGGAAATTGAACTCGCCTTTCTCCAAAGACATGTTCGTGCACCAGCCATGCCCGACCCAGCCAACCATCGTGCCGATGCCTTTCCCCCGCGCTTCCATCATCATCTGGATATTGGCCTTACCCATCATGATCCCGTCCAGGGGCATTAGCGCAATAGCCTGACAGTAATCAGCAACCCACTGTTCCAGCTCTTCGCGGGGAACAACCTTGGCCACGAAACCCGCCTGCTCGGCCTCCGCGGCGGTAAGCGCGCGCATCGTCAGCATGACCTCCTTCATCTTCTTGATGCCGAGGTTTTCCAGCCACAGATACATGTTCTGCGGTCCGCAGCCCAGATAGCGGAATGCCGGGTGGCCAAACTGGGCATCAGGGCTAGCAATAACGATGTCACTGGCCAGCGCCAGCTGCATATGCGCCCCGTAGCAGTAACCATGTACCTGGCATACGGTGGCTTTCAGACATTCCGTTGCCACGCGCTCGAAGGCACCGAACACAATGTTCCGGTCGGGCAACATGCGCTGCCTTTGCGTAGGGCGTTGCCTGCCGTCAACCGATTTGCCATCCTTGTAGCCGATGTAGTGACCCAGCTCCGAGGCATTCGCCCCCGTGCCAAAACACGGTCCGTTGCCCTTGAAGACAATGATCTTCACATCGTTGTCGGCTTCCGCGCGCTTGATCAAGTCCCCGACCAGTTCCAAACCGGCAACCGGCAGGCCGTTGAGCGCTTCGGGCGCGTTGAAAGTAATGGTAGCGGTGTGTTTTTCCTTATCGGTAGCGTAAAGCACCTGTTTCCCAAGCTCAACTTCGTCAGTTAACATTGCCTCATCATTCCACTGCCCCGCCAGTAGCTCTGCTTCGCGTTTCTTCGGCATCTCAATTCTCTCCAATCCCAGTTGTGTCCTATCACCGTCCCGTTTAAGTGCACTAAGGCTTTGTCACCCTGCCACCTGCCATCAGTGCTGCTGGCTGCAAAACGGTCCGATATCCGTCGGCTCTATGAACGCCGTTATTTATGATACCACAGCGTCAACTAATGTGTTGAATAATTGAACGGCCGCGTTGACGTGGCGGCCGATTGGCGTCAACCAATCTAACCAGTCTTTAACATCCCTCTGGCATAATAGACAGATTTCGGAATTTGCACAATTGCAAGTCATTGATTGATAACGGCTCACGTGTTTTGAATCGTTTTGCTGTGCCAAAGCGTTCACGGGCCTTAAGACGGAGGTCCGCCGCCCATCCGGCTATGGCCTTGTGGCCGCGTATGCCGCACAGAATGGCACCTGCGGCGATGGCGAGTACGACCGCAAGCCGTTAACGCCACCCTTGGGCACGACGCGGATCAGGGGTGTCGTTACAGAAGTCGGGCAGCGTCCACATCTGTTCGGCAATGAGAATGACCTTGGATTCTACGGTAAGTTGAAGGTGCGCCCGGTCGGGCTGCGTCAAGTGTTTCTGTGGATGATGACAGAGCGGACAAACAAAAACCCGCTTGGTGGGCGTCGACTTCTGAACTATGGCCGTCCCGGGTGCGGCGATAGTCTTGGGTCAATCCCAGTTCAATCCAGTTCGCGGCGCGATAGACCTCTCCAGGAAGCGCAGTGGATTGACAAAGGTCTCGAGCAGCAGCAACGGATGACCAAAACTGGCCTACCAATCCGCGCCAATCCGCCGTTCGGCCAATGACAGTACCCGCGAACCCACATTCGGCCGGTACCAGTCGGGCAGAATCAGGAAACGACTGTTGTTGGCGATCAGATTGAGCCGTCCGTACTGCGAGCGAATGTCCCACCCGATCCAGCGATCACGCACCCCGCATTTCAGCGCAGCTGCCGAGAGGCTCAGTTGCGCGTCCCAAAGCTCGCTCCAGGTCGCGACGTACCACACCGTTCGCCAATCTTCGGAGCGCACCCAGATTGTGGTGACGCGCTATCTGCGCTTGATAACGACCTTCTTCGCTGCGCTCGACCTGGCGCACTCGAAGTTCCCTGACGTCTTCGCTGGTGAATTCCGCCAATTACATCTGACGATGTATATAGAAAATCTTTGGCAATGTTCAGCTTTATTTGTTAACCCGTTGCTTTGGCATATGATGATTCTCAGGAGGACGAATTCACCCTCCTGAAATGCCAACCATTCGACCACGTCTGTCCCATATTGGCACAATTCTCCATGAATGAACTCGACAAATACTTCATGCAGTGACACTGAACCAACATGCAGAAAACCCCATCGATTGCTTACAACTTGTCGGGTTGGATGGATACCTCACCCGAGGTGCGCCCTGCCGTAAATGATAACTGGCAATCGCGGCGCGAATTGGCCGCAGCGCTACGGCGCTTGAACACCGCTGTGCTTACACGGGATGTGCCGACCGAATTGCTGCAATCCGTCACGGCAACGATGCAGGCGGAGGCTGCACGTATCGAAGCAAATGAAGTAGTGCCGGGCACCAAGGCACAGGCTGAGCGCAATTCCACTCAACATGGTCAGCTTCCGGACATATTCTACGAGATTAATCCCGCATCCGGACAGAGCAATGCCATCGCGCCACCCATGCACATCTGGCAGACCGATGGGCGCGTGCATGCGTGTGTCACACCCAGTTGGAGTTATGAGGGCCCATTCGAACATCTGCATGGCGGCATAATCGCCCTGCTGTTCGATCAGGTGCTCGGAGCCGGCCAGCGCATCACCGGTGTCGCAGGGCGTACCGGGACGCTGGAGATTCGCTTTCACCATCCAACGCTGCTCAACAAGACATTGCATCTGGTTGCAAAAGTAGATCGGGTTGTGGGCAGAAAGAAATTCATGGTTGGCGAACTATGGGCCGATGATGTGCGCACCGCTAGTTGCAAAGGGGTGTTCATCTCGGAAAGGAACTGGCCGGACGCCATCGCATAATCCATGTGGTTTGCACTTTCTTGTCAAAAAGTACCCCAATTTTGGATTGGATGGATATTTGTGCTTTTTTCGATATCCTGATTATTCCGATAATCAGGTATCTCGATGTTGTGCACTTAGCAATGGTCACATAGTGTGAATTCGCTGACGTGGAAAAATGCCGATCGGCGTAACTTCCGAGGCTATGGCCGGTGACCTGCGCTTAGCCGCCGTTTGACTTGCTCAACGCCACCGGCTGCAATGGCCGATAACCAGCCAATCCCCCACTTGACTTCCCGCCCCACCAGAGCGTCCATCGTGCTGTCTCCACAACAGTCCAAGGACGCATATGCACCAGAAACTCCGTACTACCAAGCAGCAGCCTTCATCGCAGCTCATTGCCAATCTGACTGGCTTTTCCACGCTGGAACTGCGCGCACTCTGGCGCTCTCAATTCGGATGCGATCCCTTCACCAACCGCCCTGACCTTCTGATCGTCTGGCTCGCCTATCGGCTCCAAGTCCAGGAATTCGGCGGTCTGTCCCGCATCACCCGTGCACGGTTGGCTGACATCGCCAGCGACGTCGATGCCGGCAAACAACCGGCGTTCGCCGCCGTGCCCCGCATCAAGCCCGGTACCCGGCTCATTCGCGGTTGGAAGGGTGATATCCATGAAGTGACCGTCGTCGATGGCGGTTTTCTCTATCGGCAGGTCACCTACGACAGCCTCTCTGAAATCGCCCGGCTGATCACCGGTACCCGCTGGTCCGGACCCCGGTTTTTCGGGCTAAATCGGTCCAGTGCAGCTACTGCCGGAGACGAGCAATGACCGAACGTAAAGTCGTCGAACGTACCCTGCGCTGTGCCATCTACACCCGCAAATCCTCTGAGGAAGGGCTGGAACAAAGCTTCAACTCGATTGATGCACAGCGGGAGGCCTGTGAAGCCTATGTCGTCAGCCAGCGCCATGAGGGGTGGAAGGTACTACCCGCCCGCTACGATGATGGTGGATTCTCGGGGGGAACACTGGACCGGCCCTCTATCCAACGGCTGATGGCGGATATCCAGTCAGGACTGGTCGATCTGATCGTGGTCTACAAGATTGACCGGCTGACCCGGGCACTCTCCGACTTTGCCAAGATGGTCGAGGTCTTCGATGCCTATAACGCCTCCTTCGTCGCCGTCACCCAGCACTTCAATACCACCACTTCCATGGGCAGGCTGACCCTGAACGTCCTGCTGTCGTTCGCCCAGTTTGAACGGGAGGTCACGGGAGAGCGGATACGCGACAAGATCGCCGCCTCCAAGAAGAAGGGCATGTGGATGGGGGGGGGCGGTACCGCTGGGCTACAAGGTGATCGACCGCAAGTTGATCGTCCATCCCGAGGATGCCGAACAGGTGCGCATGGTGTTCTCTCGCTACCTAGCCTTGGGCGACGTGCGTTCGCTCAAGCTGGAACTGGACAGAAAAGGCATTCTCACCCGGACGGTGGTGAGCGCCGGCGGGCGCATGTCAGGTGGCGTGAAATTCTCTAGAGGGGCGCTGTACCGAATCCTCGGCAATCGGATTTACCTGGGGGAGATTGTGCACAAGGGCACCATCTATGCTGGCGAGCACGAAGCCATCCTGGACCGGGAAGTCTGGGAATCGGTCCAGGAACGGCTGCGTTCCAACAACGATGGTCGCAAGCGCGGAATCAAGGCCAAGGAGTCCAGTCTATTAGCCGGATGGGTATTTGATGGGGATGGGCGTCGACTGATTCCGACCCATACCACCAAGAAAGGAAAGCGCTATCGGTACTACATCGCCTGGCCAGCTATCGATGAAACAGGCAATCAGCCAAAAGTGACGGTACCGGCCCACGATCTGGAGTCCACCATCCTAGGGGCGCTCACCCATTGGTTACGAGATGTCCCCACACTATTGGCCGATCTCCATTTGAAACGACGGTCGGCAGCAGTGCAGGAAGCCATCCTTGCCAATGCCAGATCATTGGCCAAGTCAATGGAAGAAGCCGAGCCTAAGGCGTTGCGGGGAATGTTGATGCCGATCATGGAGAAAATCATCGTCGGTAGCGACCAGATCACCGTTGAGCTACGACGCACAGGCATCAACGAAGTACTGAATATCGGGACAACTTCAGCCAATGTCGGAACAGCGAAGACTGATAAAGCCGTGGTGTTGAAGATTCAGGCGAGTATGCAACGTGGTGGCCTGGAGATGCGGCTAGTAGTGAACGAGGAGTGGGGCAAGGTCGAAACCGTTTCACATGACTGGGCACTGATCAAGGCAGTGGCACGCGCGCATATCTGGATGGAGAAACTGGTCAGTGGTGAGATCGCCTCGATCATGGTCCTTGCCAAACAGGAGAACATGACTGATGTCTATGTGCGGCGCATTCTGCGATGCGCGACGCTGGCGCCAGACATCGTTGAAGCCATATTGGAAGGTAGGCAACCAGCGGATATAACGTTGACACGGTTGACAACGAATCAACCGATGTTGTGGGCGGAGCAACGCACCAAATTCGGGATGGGAATTGCCCCGTGAATATGCCGATGAAGCCAACTCCCTAAATGGGGTCGGGAGACACTCGGGGGATGGAGGGCACAAGTGCCCAGAGATTTCGGTCTCCGCAGTTGGCTATATTTCGCGGTGGCGCGCCACAGGCGCGGCTTCGTGGTCATTCAACGAGAGAGATTCTAATAATGCAGACTCGTTGGCGGAGAGGGTGGGATTCGAACCCACGGATGCCTTGCGACATCGCCTGATTTCGAGTCAGGTACATTCGACCACTCTGCCACCTCTCCGGGGCGCGGATTTTACCATCCAGTATGGCCGTTTGGCGCCGTTCCGAGCCGTGGCACAATGCACCCCGTCTTCGTTACGACGGTAGCCGCATGGGCCGCTCGGTGAACCACGCTGTCGCCCGCCTGTTGGTTGTGCTCGCTTCCGCTTTGCTGGTCGCGTGCGGGCGCATT
This sequence comes from Georgfuchsia toluolica, assembly GCF_907163265.1. Classification (NCBI taxonomy): domain Bacteria; kingdom Pseudomonadati; phylum Pseudomonadota; class Betaproteobacteria; order Nitrosomonadales; family Sterolibacteriaceae; genus Georgfuchsia; species Georgfuchsia toluolica. The sequence goes on along the minus strand of NZ_CAJQUM010000001.1, from coordinate 3,127,124 downwards.
GAGCCTCCCGAAAAAAGCGGCGAACTGGTGATCGGCATTATTGCGGGGCCGACCACCTATCAGGATGATGCCGCTGGTATCAGCGGCTTCGAGCACGATCTGCTGGAGGGCTTTGCCGCGGCGCTGAAACTCAGGACCCGCTATGTCGCTGTCAAGGATCCGGACGCCCTGTTCAAGAAGCTGCGGGCAGGCAGAATCCACCTTGCCGCGGGCGTCCCGATCGACGGCAATCAGGAACTGGTTTTCTCCGCGCCGATACGTGAATCCAGGCAGGTACTGGTCGGCAATGCCGACGACCTGTCGGTCGATAGCGATCCCATCGATCTGACCGGGCGCAGCATTGAAACCCTGCTCGATTCGCCGCAGGCCGAGACGCTGCAAAAACTGGCCGGCACGCCGCCACGCTTTACCATCGTCGAAATCGCCGTTGGCTCGGAGCGGGAACTGCTGCAACGCGTGGCCAATGCGAAAAGCCATCTGGCAGCGACCGACATGCTGAATTATTCCCTGGCGTTGAACTACTATCCCGACCTCGCCATCGTGCAGGAACTGCCCGACCAGATTCGCTGCGGCTGGGCATTCCTGCCCGAGTATGCGTCGTTGGCGCAAAAGGCCGACGCGTTCATCGCCGCCGCGCGCCAGAATGGTTCACTGGCCCGGCTACAGGATCGCTACTTCGGCCACATCCAGCGCATCAAGGCCGATGGCGTCGCAAGATTCATTAACGATATCCGTACCGTACTGCCGCGCTATCGGCAACAGTTCCAGACAGCCCAGGCAGAGAGCGGCATCGATTGGCGCCTGATCGCCGCAATGGCCTATCAGGAATCGAAGTGGGATCCGCTTGCCACCTCATTCACCAATGTGCGCGGCATGATGATGCTGACGGAAGATACGGCGGATCGCATGGGCGTGAGCAACCGGCTTGATGCGGGGCAGAGCATTCGCGCCGGCGCGCGCTACCTCGCCGTGCTGATGGAGCAACTGCCCGGAGAGATTATGGAGCCCGATCGCACCTGGCTGGCGCTCGCCGCTTACAACCTCGGCATGGGACATCTCAATGGCGCGCGCACTTTTGCCCGGCAGATGAAACGCGACTCAGGCTCATGGTACGACATGAAGAAAGTGCTGCCGCTGATGTCGCAACCCGGGTATTACTCGCGCCTGAAAAGCGGCCCGGCGCGCGGGGGCGAAGCCGTCGTCATGGTGGAGAACATTCGCAACTACTACGACATTCTGAGCCGGCTCGAACCGCCCTGGCAGCCGACGCCAAAGCTGTCGCTCAGCCTGCGCTGATTACTCTGCGCTGAGTTTTTCCAGTCCGCCCATGTAGCTGCGTAATGCCGACGGAATGGTCACGCTGCCATCGGCGTTCTGGAAGTTTTCCAATATGGCCACCAGGGTGCGGCCGACGGCGAGGCCGGAACCGTTCAACGTATGCACCAGCTCCGTCTTGTTCTTCTCGTTGCGGAAGCGCGCCTGCATGCGCCGCGCCTGGAAGGCTTCGAAGTTGGAGCAGGAAGAAATCTCGCGATAGGCGTTCTGCGCCGGCAGCCAGACTTCGAGGTCGTAGGTCTTGGCAGCGGAGAAACCCATGTCGCCGGTGCACAAGGCCACCTTGCGATAGGGCAGTTCGAGCTTTTGCAGGATAGCTTCGGCATGGCCGGTGAGCTGTTCCAGCACCTGCCACGACTGGTCGGGATGGACGATCTGCACCAGTTCCACCTTGTCGAACTGGTGCTGGCGGATCATGCCGCGCGTATCGCGGCCGTAGGAACCGGCCTCGGAGCGGAAACAGGGCGTGTGGCAGACGAACCTGAGCGGCAATTTGTCCAGCGCGAGGATTTCGTCGCGCACGATGTTAGTCACCGGCACTTCGGCGGTGGGGATCAAATAGAACTTGCCGCCGTCGCTGCGCGGCACCTGAAACAGGTCTTCCTCGAACTTGGGCAACTGGCCGGTACCGCGCATGCTTTCCGCATTGACCAGATACGGCACATAAACTTCGGTGTAGCCATGCTCGCCCGTATGCACGTCGAGCATGAACTGCGCAAGCGCCCGATGCAGGCGCGCAATGCCGCCCTGCAACAAGGCGAAGCGGCTGCCGGCTATTTTCGTTGCGGTCTCGAAATCCAGTCCCAAGGACGCACCAACATCGACATGGTCCTTGACCTCGAAGTCGAATGTGCGCGGCGCACCCCAGCGCAACACTTCGACATTGCCGTGTTCGTCCTTGCCCATCGGCACGCTGTCGTGCGGCAGGTTGGGAATCATGGCGAGAAAGTCGTTATAGCGCAGTTGCAGGACGGCAAGCTTGTCTTCGTTGGCTTTCAACTCATCGCCGATGCCGGCGACTTCGGCGAGCACTGCCGAAGCATCCTCGCCCTTGCCCTTGAGCATGCCGATCTGCTTCGACAGGGTATTGCGTTTCGATTGCAAGTCCTGCGTGTACGTTTGCACCTGCTTGCGCTCGGTTTCAAGCGCTTCAAATCTGGTGCTGTCGAATTGCACCCCGCGCGTGGCGAGACGTTCGGCAACGTGGGCAAGATTGCTGCGAAGGAGCTGGATGTCGAGCATGTTTAAAAACCTATTTAGCCACAGAGGACACAGAGATCACAGAGAAAAGCGTTTGATGCCATCTACGAGTCTGGACTCACCGAAGTTGATGAGCAACCCGCGTTTCAAGCCCGAGACCCTGAGATAAGAAAGTAATTGTGCTGTTGCCACGTCTGGCAAGACACGCAGCGATTTTAATTCGACGACTACCTCATCCGCCACCAATAAATCCAAACGCTGCCCAGTAATCAGTTTGTCTTTGTAGCGAACTTCAATTTCCACCTGCCGCTGGAAGCCCAATCCTCGTAGCGCAAACTCATGACACAGGGCCTCCTCATAAATAGCCTCCAGCAATCCTGGCCCAAAAACACGATGCACCTCAATCGCGGCTCCAATAATCCTTTCTGTCAGATCGTCCGCCATGATTTGCTTTTCTCTGTGTCCTCTGTGACCTCTGTGGCTATTTGCCTTTGATTTTCGCTTTGCGATCCAGCTCGCGCAGATGCGCCAGCTTCTCGGCGATTTTCTGTTCCAGTCCGCGCGGCGTCGGCTTGTACCAGTTTGGTTTGGTCATGCCTTCGGGCAGGTAATTTTCGCCCGCGGCATACGCTTCCGGTTCGTCATGCGCATAGCGGTATTCGCTGCCGAAACCGAGTTCCTTCATCAACCTGGTTGGCGCGTTACGCAGATGTTCCGGCACCGGCCGCGATTTGTCCTTGCTGATGAACGAGCGCGCGGCATTATAAGCGAGGTAGGTGGCGTTCGATTTCGACGCGATGGCCATGTAGATCACCGCCTCGGCCAGCGCCAGTTCGCCTTCGGGCGAACCGAGGCGCTCGTAGGTTTCCACCGCATCGAGCGCGATGCGCAGCGCGCGCGGATCGGCGAGGCCGATATCTTCTGATGCCATGCGGATAATGCGCCGCCCCATGTAGAGCGGGTCGGCGCCGCCGTCGAGCATGCGCACCAGCCAGTAGAGCGCGGCATCCGGATCGGAGCCGCGCACCGACTTGTGCAGCGCCGAGATCTGATCGTAAAAGGCATCGCCGCCCTTGTCGAAGCGGCGCAGATCGCTCGCCAGCGTGGCTTCGAGAAAGCTGTTGTCGATCGTCGCCACGCTGGCGGCATGCGCGGCGGTGCGCAGTTGTTCGAGCACGTTGAGCAGGCGCCGCGCATCGCCATCGGCATAGCCGAGCACGCGCCCGCGCGCATCGTCGGCGAACGCAAGCCCGGGAAATGCCTGTTGCCGGGCGCGTTCGAAGAGTTGACCGAGTTCCGCTTCGGAGAGGCTCTTCAACACATAAACAGCGGCGCGCGACAACAGCGCCGAGTTCACCTCGAAGGACGGGTTCTCCGTTGTTGCCCCGATGAAGGTCAGGGTGCCGTTCTCGACATAGGGCAGAAAGGCATCCTGCTGTGCCTTGTTGAAGCGATGCACTTCGTCGACGAACAGGATCGTGCGCCGGCCATGCTGCTGAAATATCATCTCGGCCTGCTGCACGGCTTCGCGGATGTCCTTGACGCCGGAGAACACCGCCGAGATGGCGACGAAATCGGCATCGAAGCTGTGCGCCATCAATCGTGCCAGCGTGGTCTTGCCGACACCGGGCGGTCCCCACAGGATCATCGAGTGCGGCGTCTTCGATTCGAAGGCCAGGCGCAAGGGTTTGCCCGGGCCGAGCAGATGCTGCTGGCCGACGACTTCGTCGAGCGTCTGCGGCCGCAGCAATTCGGCCAGCGGCGCATGCGCCGGGGTTGCGGCAGCGAAGAGATCAGCCATTTTGTAAAAAACCATTAGTCACAGAGGACACAGAGTGCACAGAGAAATTCAAAACCCCGTTGCGTCGGTGCCCTGGTTTCCTCTGTGATCTCTGTGAACTCTGTGGCTGCATTTAACTTGAATCACTCGCCTGCCACGTCAGCGCCCTTGGGTGGCACGAAGCGAAAGGTAGTGGCCGGCAGATCGGGGTTGCTGGTAAAGCGCGTGAAGCGCAACAGCGTGATCTGGCCGAAGTTATCCTGAATTTCCATGGTGCGCGGTTGATTGCCAACGAGACCGATGCGAACGAGCTCGAAGCTCGCATCCTGCGCCTTGGGAGTGGCCTCGACATACTCGATACCGTCGCTGGCACCCGCATCCTTGAGCACGAAGTTTTTGTCGAGAGACTCGCCGGCGAGCAAGGCAGCGGGAGTCGTACCCAGCGCCTGGCCGATTTTCTTGACCGTGACCTGATTCAGATCCTGATCGTAGCTCCAGAGTTTTTCGCCATCGCCGACCAGCAACTGGGCATAGGGTTTTTCATAGGCCCAGCGGAATTTTCCCGGCCGCAGGAAGGCAAAGCTGCCCGAGGATTGCTGCGGCTTGCGTCCCGCGCGCGCAATGACGGTCTGGGTGAATTCGCCGCGCGCGGCATGCGCTTCAGTCAGATAGGCATGGAGTTGCTCCAGGCCGGATGCAAAAAGCAAAGGAGAAAAACCTTCGCAACAAAGGACACAGAGAACACAGAGAAAAGCGCGCATGGCTAATTATCGCCGAACTCACCGCGCGAAACGCTCAAATGGGCGTTATTCGCTGCGATCCGGCACCAGTACTTCGCGGTTGCCGGCGCCGTTCATGGGCGACACCATACCCGCCTGCTCCATTTGTTCGATCAGGCGCGCGGCGCGGTTGTAGCCGATGCGCAGGTGGCGCTGTACCAGGGAAATCGAGGGACGCCGCGTCTTGAGCACGATCTCGACGGCCTGGTCGTACATCGGATCGGCTTCACCGCCGCCAACATTCTCGCCACCTAGCGGATTGCTGGATTCTTCCGTCGGCGCCGTGAGGATGTCTTCGATATATTCGGGTGCCCCCGCCTTGCGCAGATAATCGACCACGCGATGCACTTCATCATCAGCGACGAAGGCGCCATGTACCCGCGTCGGCAGGCCGGTGCCGGGGGCGAGATAGAGCATGTCGCCCTGCCCCAGCAGCGCTTCGGCGCCCATCTGGTCGAGGATGGTGCGCGAGTCGATCTTGCTGCTGACCTGGAACGAGATGCGCGTCGGAATATTGGCCTTGATGAGGCCGGTGATCACGTCGACGCTCGGCCGCTGCGTGGCGAGGATCAGGTGGATGCCGGCGGCGCGCGCCTTCTGCGCGAGGCGGGCGATGAGTTCTTCGACCTTCTTGCCCACCACCATCATCAGGTCGGCGAGTTCGTCGATGACAACGACAATATGCGGCAGCGCGGCGAGCGGTTCCGGCGATTGCGGCGTGAGCGAAAACGGATTGCTGACATGTTCGCCGGCCTTTTCCGCATCGCGGATCTTGCCGTTGAAGCCGGACAGGTTGCGTACGCCCAGCGCCGACATCAGCTTGTAGCGCTTGTCCATCTCGCCGACGCACCACTGCAGCGCATTGGCCGCCTTGCTCATGTCGGTAACCACGGGCGCGAGCAGGTGCGGGATGCCTTCATAGATCGAGAGTTCGAGCATCTTCGGATCGACCAGGATCAGGCGCACCTCGCACGGTTCGGATTTGTAGAGCAATGACAAAATCATTGCATTGAGGCCGACCGACTTGCCCGACCCGGTAGTTCCCGCCACCAGCAGGTGCGGCATCCTGGCCAGGTCGACCACAATGGGTTGACCGGAGATGTCCTTGCCCAGTGCGACCGCCAGCGGTGAACTCATGCCGTGATAGGCCTTGGAACCGATGATCTCGGACAGGCGCACCGTCTGCCGCTTCGGATTCGGCAATTCGAGCGCCATGCAGGCCTTGCCCGGCACGGTCTCGACGACGCGAATGCTCACCAGCGACAGGGAACGGGCGAGATCCTTGGCGAGGTTCAATATCTGGTTACCCTTGACCCCGACGGCGGGCTCGATTTCATAGCGCGTCACCACCGGGCCGGGATGGGCCGAGATCACCTTGACCTCGACGCCGAAGTCAGCGAGTTTGCGCTCGATCAGGCGTGAGGTGAATTCCAGTGTCTCGTTGCCGGGCAGATCGTCGTCGTCGTGGTTGGCTTCGTCGAGCAGATGCAATGGCGGCAAGACACTGCCAAGCGCATCGAAGAACAGCGGCGCCTGGCGCTCTTTCTCGATGCGCGCGGCGGCCTTGGGTGCAACCGGCACTTCCAGTTCGGCGACCTCTATCTTGATGGGCGGAGGCGGATTTTCTTCGTATTTCTTGCGCTCGGTTTCAATCACGGCCTCGCGCTTCCCCGCCACCGCGCGGCCATAGCGGCGATCCAGCCATGTTTGCCACAGATTGCGCATCGCGGCCAAGGTGATTTCGAGCAAGGCGCCGGTGAGTTCGGCGATGCGCAGCCAGGACAGGCCTGTAAACACGGAGAGACCGGCTGCGAACAAGACCATCAACACCAGCGTGCCGCCGGTAAAACCGAGATATGTCGCTGCCAATTGGCCGATCTCGTGACCGATCAAGCCGCCCGGCGCCAAAGGCAATGGCGTTGAAATACTCCAGAAACGCAAGGTCTCGATGCCGGCACTGGCGACCAAGACGACGACGAAGCCGCTTAACGCAATCAGAAAAGGCCGTTTATCGCTATTGAACAGCCCCTCAAGACGGCGATAGCCCCAAGCCACGGCAAAGAACAGGAACAGCACCCACCACCAGGCCGAAATTCCAAAGGAATAAAGCAGCACGTCGGCCAGCCAGGCACCGAAGCGGCCGCCGGGATTGGCCACCCGCTCCAGCGGCGCGGCATGCGACCAGCCTGGATCGGCGCGGTTGAACCCCCACAGAATCAGAGACAAATAAGCCCCTAGCGCAGCCAGAAGCAACCAGCGCGCTTCATTCACCAGCGCGACGATTTTCTCCGGTAGCGGCGGATTGGCGGGGCTTGCGGAAACGGGTGGCGTAGTCACTTTAATATGGCTCAATTGAAACGTTTATACGGGCCATACTGATTGTTTTAGTCGCGCCGCGGCAAAAGCGGGCACATTAGAAACTGATTCCCATCTGTGTCCGGCCATCATGGCGCCAAGGAATCGAGTTTATCGTGAAGAACAATGCCGTCCTCCGCTTCCTCGATCAGGCCCTGTTGTTGCAGATCTTTCATGACGCGACTGACCATTTCGCGCGAAGCGCCGATCATTTTGGCGATGTCCTGCTTGGTAAGGGGGCGATGAATGATATTGCGGCCCTCGCTCTCTACCGCTGAATCGAGCAGCAGCCGCGCAACCCGGCCGTAAACATCGAGCAAGGCCAGGCTCTCGATCTTGCGGTCGGCGATGCGCAAGCGGTTGGCCAACCCACGCATGATGGCAAGCGACACTTCAAAATTATCGAGCAGCACCTGCTGGAAATCCTGCTTGGAAATCACGACCAGATCACTGGACTGAGTGGCGACAACAGTTGCCGAGCGCGGGTGATCGTCGATGGCGCACATTTCACCGAACATTTCGCCGCGACCAAGCATGGTGAGAATGACTTCGCGGCCTTCGCTATCCGATACCTGCACTTTGAGCTCGCCATTCAGAATGAAGTAGATCGCATTGGTATTTTCGCCTTCGCGCAGCACCACGCCGCCACGCGAAGCATGACTCAGGGAAGCAACGCGCGCCAGCGCTTCCAGGCGCGCCAAGGGCACGGATCCAAAAATAGGAAGTGACTGCATCACCGCAATCGATACGCCAACCATAGATTTTCCCTATCAGTATGATGATGCTCCAGCATCAACCCTGTCAGTATAATTGGCTTCTGACCCCTTAGACATGCATTAATACCCCATGAGCACAGCCACCCGCCATTCCCGCCTGTTAATTCTCGGTTCCGGCCCCGCCGGCTATACCGCTGCCGTTTATGCCGCACGCGCCAACCTGAATCCGGTACTGATCACTGGCGTGGCACAGGGCGGACAACTGATGACCACCACCGATGTCGACAACTGGCCGGCGGACGCGGATGGCGTGCAGGGACCGGAACTGATGGCGCGCTTCGAAAAGCACGCGAAGCGCTTCAACACTGAAATGATCTTCGACCATATCCACACCGCTGATTTGAAGGAGAAACCCATCCGCCTGGTGGGCGATACCGGCGAATACACCTGCGATGCGCTGATCATCGCCACCGGCGCCTCGGCGCAGTACCTCGGTCTGCCATCCGAGCAGACATTTTCGGGCAAGGGCGTTTCGGCCTGCGCCACCTGCGACGGTTTCTTCTACAAGAACCAGGGTGTCGCCGTCATCGGTGGTGGCGACACCGCCGTCGAGGAAGCGCTTTACCTCGCCAACATCGCCAGCCATGTGACAGTCGTGCACCGGCGCGACAAATTTCGCGCCGAAAAGATCATGCAGGACAAACTGTTCGAAAAAGAAAAAGCCGGCAAGGTCACGATCAAGTGGAACCACACCCTCGACGAGGTGCTCGGCGACAAGAGCGGCGTCACCGGCATGCGCATCAAACAAGTGGAAACCGGCGCGACCGAAGACATCGACCTGATGGGCGTGTTCATCGCCATCGGCCACAAGCCCAATACCGACATCTTCGCCGGCCAACTGGAAATGGAAAACGGTTATATCGTCACCCAGTGCGGCCGCAAGGGCAACGCTACGGCGACATCCATCCCGGGCGTATTCGCCGCCGGCGACGTGCAGGATCCCTTCTACAAGCAGGCGGTCACCAGCGCCGGTTCCGGCTGCGAGGCGGCGCTCGATGCCGAGCGTTATCTCGACACACTGGGCGGCTAGCGAGGCAGAATTGAAGCGGCCGAAATCGAAACAGCGGCCGCCGCCGAGAGAGGACGAACTGGCGCTGTTCCGCGCGGCGGTAACTGATGTCGTTCCCCTCGAAAACACGCGGGTACACCACGAACCCGAGCCGCCACCGGCAATTCCGCGCCAGCGAGAACTCGACGAGGCTGCCGCCCTGCACGAATCGCTGCATGGCGAAGCGCTGGTCGACCTGTATCTCGAAGGCGGTGACGAGGCGGCCTGGGTGCGTACGGGAATTCCGCACAGCGTGTTGCGCGACCTGCGCCGAGGCCGCTGGGCCATCAGGGCGTATCTCGACTTGCATGGCCATACGCGCGACGAGGCCAGGATAGCCTTCAATCAGTTCATCGCCGAATGCCGGACACTGGGCAAGCGTTGCGTGCGCATCGTGCACGGCAAGGGACTCGGTTCACCGGGACGGGAGCCGGTACTGAAAAGACTGGTGTTGGGCTGGCTGACGCAGAAAACGGAAGTGCTTGCTTTCTGCCAGGCCCGCACCGTTGATGGCGGCGCGGGTGCTGTGGTGGTTCTGCTTCAGGCCGCGAAGAAATAAACTGGGGAAAACGAACTGCTCTGAATGGAAGCTGCGATTAAACCGCCGCTTCGCCAGTCTCACCAGTCCGGATACGAACGACCTGCTCCACGGCCGTCACGAAAATCTTGCCGTCGCCTATCTTGCCGGTATGCGCTGCCTTGATAATGGCTTCGATCGCCAGTTCGACGGTTTTTTCATCCACAACAACGTCGATTTTCAGCTTGGGCAAAAAGTCGACCACGTATTCGGCGCCACGATACAACTCGGTGTGTCCCTTCTGCCGGCCAAAGCCCTTGACTTCGGTCACGGTCAATCCGGTGACGCCGAGTTCGGACAGCGCTTCGCGCACTTCGTCGAGTTTGAACGGCTTGATGATGGCTTCGATTTTTTTCATGTTGAAGTTTCTCCGGCAACCTGAGTTCAGTATTCGTCCTGATAGCGGGATGTTATCGGATAACGCCAATCCTTGCCGAAGCCGCGCCGCGTAATGCGGATGCCGGGCGGCGCCTGGCGCCGCTTGTATTCGTTGCGCTTCAACATGCCGACGACGCGGCGCACATCGCCCGGCGGGTACCCCTTTTCGATGATCTCGCGCGGCGACAAATCGTCTTCCATATAGGCCTGGATGATGCCGTCGAGGATTTCGTAGGGCGGCAGCGAATCCTGGTCGGTCTGACCGGGCTTCAACTCCGCCGACGGAGCGCGTACGATGATGTTGCGCGGGATAACGTATGACAAAGAATTACGATAATTCGACAGACGGTAGACAAAGGTCTTGAACACGTCCTTGATCACGGCGAAGCCGCCTGCCATGTCGCCATACAGCGTGGCGTAGCCGACCGCCATTTCGCTCTTGTTGCCGGTAGTCAGCACAATGGCGCCGGTCTTGTTGGAAAGCGCCATCAGCAGCATGCCGCGGATGCGCGCCTGCAGGTTTTCCTCGGTGGTATCGGCCGGCATGCCCTTGAATTGCGGCGCCAGCATTTCGGCAAAGACTTCCATCGCCGCTGCGATGGGTATCTCGTCATAACGCACGCCAAGCAGTTGCGCCATTTCGCGCGAGTCGTCGAGGCTCATCTGCGCCGTGTAGGGCGAGGGCATCATCACCGCGCGCACATTGTCGGCTCCCAGCGCATCGACGGCAACGCACAAGGTAAGCGCCGAATCGATGCCGCCCGAAAGACCGATGATGGCGCCGGGAAAACCGTTCTTGCCGAGATAATCGCGCACGCCGAGTTTGAGCGCGGCATAGACCTGTGCTTCAATCGGGCCCGGCGTCATCTGGAGGCCGGACTCGATGGCGCCATTGCGATATTGAACAATGTCGACAGCCTCCTCAAAAGCCGCCAGTTGATGCGTGAGTTCGCCTTTCGCGTTCAGCACAAACGAAGCGCCGTCGAAGACGAGTTCGTCCTGTCCGCCGACCAGGTTCACATAAACCGCAGGAACCCCCGCCGCCGCGATGCGGTCGCGCAGCACATCGTAACGCTCGCCCTGCTTGTTCATGTGGAAGGGGGACGCGTTGAGTACCAGCAACAGGTCGGCGCCCGCTTCGTGCGCGGCCTCGGCGCTGCCGCTCTCCCATACATCGGCGCAGATGTTGATGCCGCACCGCACACCTTCGATTTCGACCACGCAGGGCGTTCCCTCGCTCTCGAAATAGCGTTCCTCGTCGAAGACTTCGTAATTCGGCAAACGGTGTTTGCGATAAGTCTGCTCCACCTTGCCATTTCGCAGCAGCGAAGCGCTGTTGTAGCGCTCACCGTATCCAGATTCCTCCGGATGTCCGACGATAAGGGGTATTGGCGCGGCCTGCGCCAGCTGATCCAATTCACGCTGGCAGGCGCGAAAGAAATCCGGGCGCAACAAAAGATCCTCGGGCGGGTAGCCGCACAGGGCTAGTTCCGGGGTCACCAGCACATGAGCGCCCTGCGACTTGGCACGTTGGGCGGCGGCAAGAATGCGGCTCGCATTCGCGGCAAGATCGCCAACGGTGCAATTGATCTGGGCGATTGCGATCTTCAAAGCAGGCATATTTGGACTATAGCGCAACCGTGATACGACACCGGCTGCTTAGGGCCCGGCCTGCCCTTTGCCGACATATAACCCGGCCCTCCGTTTGGAGAACCGCAGAATACCGGTGGTGATTGGGGCTGAACAAGCACCGGAAACCATCTCTACAACTGAACAACTGCAATTATATGATTTCCTGTTGACGCAGCGAATAGGTGATGCCAATTTCTTTGGTGAAGCAAGCAACAATGGCATTTCGATAAAAATACACCGTCCAGCTTGTTGACCGCAATTGGACATTCGACAGCGTGCCGTTCAAGGCACAATTTACGCAGCGCTCATTGACCAGCGTGCACATGGCTCCATGTCACGCACCGTGCTGACCTGTACATCGGCATAGGCCCCGGGGAGAATCCAAACTGCGTGGGTTTTCCTGTAGCAATGTCCATCATCAATGTATGACTTTAGTTATACATGCCCCGTGACAGACCGCACCAGCAGGCGCCATCAGAGCCCAAAAAAGTTGAGCCGCCGATAAAGTTATCCACCGTAACTATTCTGTATTGAAAAAACCGCTTTAAATCAGAAGCTAGCCCATGCCAATGCATGCAAACCCGCGCCAGATCAAGGACATCGAGGGAAAACAATTGTCTGCTTAAAAAATAGGCAATCCCAATAAAGTGCTTTGCAGTCACGCATTGCGAAGTTAAACCACAAAGATACCCACAGAATTTGTGAATAAATCAAGATTCACGCCATCAGTACATCCCATTGCCTGGCAGTCGCGGCTTCGCGGTTGGATTCCGCACTTGCTGGCTACTATGTGGCTATGCAGGACAGTAAATAAAAACGGCTTCCATCGCTGGAAGCCGCATGAATACTGGTGGTGATGGGGGGACTTGAAACCCCGGCCTTTAATAGAATATCAACCACTTACGGCCTCACTGTGGCAAGGTTGTGTCAAAAGCTGTGTCAATTTGTTGCCGCCAGTGGTATTTACATTGTCCATGTAGCGCGCGTATCGCTTGAGAGTCATGGCGATGCTTTTATGGCCCATCTGCTTTGCTACCCATGCGATGTCCTCACCGGCGGTCAGGCAAAGGCTGGCGAAGGTGTGGCGGGTCTGGTAGGGGTTGCGGGACCGAATACCGGCTTTGCGGATTGCAGGTTGCCATGCTGTGCGGCGGATCTGTGCGTCGGTTTCCCACGACTTGCCAGTGTTGGGATTGAGGAATACACGGCCATTGGCTAGGGCACTGAAGGGCTTTTGCGCTTCAAGAGCTTCCAAGGCACCCGGCAGCAGCTTTACATCCCTCTCGCCTGCTTCTGTTTTGGGGATTTTGGTTTGCTTCAGGACGACTGCCCGGCGAACCCGGATGACTTTTCTATTCCAGTCGATATCGCCCCATTCAAGACCAATGAGTTCTGATGTTCTCAACCCAGTCCAGACAGCAAACTGGAAAAGGTTACGAACCTGCGAGGAGCAGACATTGAGCAGCGTTTGAATTTCTGACGGGGAAAGTGGATCCGGTTCATCGTAACGATGCGGCAAGTTCTTGATGCGTGCCGATGGATTGCGTTCAATAACACCATCCATGAATGCATCGTCCAGGACCCCGCGCAATGGAATAAGGACGTTGTTAATTCGCTTGCCGGAAATGGCTAGACCGCCGATCCATGCCTTGATATCCGCGACGCCTAGTTCACAAACGAGCTTTTCGCCAAACACTGGCTTAAGGTAATAACGGACGGCGCTTTCGTAACTTTTAACAGTACTGTGGGCACAGCGACCACGCGCAGCCTTTAGGAATTCATCTAGCGCCTGTCCAACGGTTTGCATGGAACGATTGGAAAGACTACGGGCAAGCGGACTATTGGGAAAATGCTCTGCGTAATTGAAGGTTCCTTGCCCAATGGCAAATAGGACCGCTTCACGCTTCCGGGCGGCGTACTGGAGATTCGCTTTAGTTGGCTCCAACTTCAAAGTTTCACGGCAACGACGGCCACGATACGAGAAGGCTATCTCGATGCCAGAACCGCTGCGAACAGTTAAGCCTTTCCTTCGATCCATTGCTTTATCGCCGGTAGGTGAAAGAAGATTCGACCGTCCGGAGCCTTACGGAAATGGACACCACTGAGCCAAACGCCTTTTTTGATCTTGGCGCGAATGGCGTCATCGCTGTAACCAACCAGCTCAATGACTTTATTGATGAGTACCCAGTCGAACATAGTGGGTACAGAATAAAACGGCGCTAGGGGCGTGTCAATAGCCCCGTAGTGGGTTGTTGCATTACCACCACTAGCGAAGTTTGAGGACTTCCTTTGACTTTACGCCGGCAACCTCACCTTTGACGGCCTTCCAAAAGTTGCTGACCGCTTTCATGGCTTTATACGCAATTGCCTTTCTCGCCCATATGCCCTCTTCCGGCATTACATCCTCAGACTTGAGATCGAGGATTTTTTCGTACTTTCTGACTGTGCTTTGGCTGTGCATGAAATACATGACGCGCCAGCCGAATTTACGACCAATCATCAAATAGCCAATAGCGCTTGCAAGTGAATCTGTATTGCCCTGAAAACCCTTGATTGTCTTATCTATCAACTCAACCAGTTGCTTATCCGATAGCTGGTTCATGATCTTCCGTCCGGTTTGGGTATAGGGGTATTTTAGCACCCTAGTAGGCTATTTCATGCCTGTCACTGCTGGTCGGCATGGCGTACGGGGTAATGAGGCCACCCCGCACCCCATACCTAAAGCGTGTTTCTCTGGAGCGCCGTCAAGGGCTTTCGCGGCATAAACGGGGCATGAAACAGATGCGCCCCATTTATTCCACGGTCCCTTGACAGATAACTCTTTATCGTCTCACCTATTGTTCATTGATTTCTGGAATCTCAAAAATCATTGGAACGCTTGATCTAAATGCTTTTCCAGCGGCAATCGCCTGTCTAAATTTCAATTTAGGCAAACTGCCAACAATGTCTTGGCCGAAATAATTCGCCAAAAAATCACTACTCGTCTTATCAAATTCCTGAAACGCAACAATCGTATTGCATTGAGTCAAAATCGTCTTCGACACATTAGCGGTTCTTTGTGCGATGACCATAAGCCCAATGTTGTACTTTCTTCCTTGTAAAGCGATTTGAGCAATGCTGTTGAGAAGTGGTTGAGATATTTTGTCGGAAACTCCCGAGAAATTCCACTCAGGCACTATGGTATGTGCTTCTTCTAAGACCAAGCAAACGCGTTTGCCGAAATTTTGCTCCGTTTTAGCTATATGAAATAGGACTCTGAAAAACGTCTTTGTGTACGTCAATACACCGGATGTATTTTCTACATGCGGGAGTTCGAAAATTGACAACTGCCCATCGCCTTCAAGAAACTCCTTTATTCCTTTATGAACAGCAGCAGATACTTCGCGTTTTTTATTGCGAGTTTGATCATTGTCTTTGTTGTAGTTATCCGCGATCGTCTTTTCTATAAAGTCGATATCCTTAAACAATTGCTCCGCTGTCTCATTAGGGATGACTTGGCTTGGATTGAGGTCATTAAACTTACCCAGATATTCGCCAGTAAAATCGATACAAATAACTTTCGTATCGTCGTCCTTCAGAAACTCTCTAATGAGATTTCTTGAAAATACTGATTTACCGGTCCCCGTAACACCAATAATAGCCATGTGATGCGACATTGCTGTTGCTTTGTTGAGGGCCACCGGATAATTCGTGTTTGGTATAACACCAATCACAACTTCTCCATCATTTATTGCCGGTTCGTCAATATTGGACGCGAGGAACACGGGAGAATTGACCTCCGGAACCCAACCAAATTGTTCAAATTGCAATTTTTCAGTATTCCACGTCCCAAGCTGTATTGCCTCACCGACAATTAAGCCAGTCTGATTTTTCTGTTCGAGAGTCTCAATCTTTGTCACACCTTCGACGATCTGATACAAAACTTCCTTTCCATTAACTGAAACCTGAAGAAGCTGACCTTCTGAAATTTCGATTCGTGAATTGAATACAAAGCGGATGTAGCTAATCCTACTGTTATCCGTGATGATCCCGACGAACCTATTAAGGAAGTCGTTTTTCGGAATGTTTTCAAGTTTGTAAACAACGTCAAGAGTGTGGCGGCCCAACATGGCACAATTACTAAAGATATTTTCAATTTGACTATTGGAAAGTACCTTGACCCATTGCTCTTGATTTAATAGGTAGACGTCCAGTAACAATCCTTTTCGAATTCGCCCATCAGTTGAGTACTGAAACTCAACGAAGTCAAACAAACTCGCAGGACAGGAACGATCAGGTGCATCAAAAAGCTTTACTAGAAAAGTGTTCTTTGATTGCACACCAAATATCTTGCCCAGCGCGTTTTGTTCGTTTCCAACATCTCTTGACGCAAAAAACTCCTCAATCGTTTTTGCGAGAGTCGGCAGGCTCAGTACAATAAAAACGACCCAAAACATTAGGAGCGCATTGAACCCTGTTGTTCCGGCTCCAAACTGCTTGTACGCACCCCATAAAAAGAACGCTGAAAATAGAGACTCTGGCTTGCCAATTTCTCTATTTAATCTCGAGATAAATTTAACTCCAGATGATTCTTCTGAAAGAGCTTTCTGCCTTATCCACAAAAGCAAATAACTCGATAATAGAAGATACAAAGTCACACAAGAAAATATCCAAAAAATAGAATCTCGGTTTTTTTCTTCTACAAGCAAAAGTGAGATTGCCGCAGTTACCGCATTTACAAATATGTTCGAGTCTTTAGAGAAAAAGGGTTGATCGATTAACGACAGTAAGATCAACAGCAGTAGCCCCGACGTAAACCAGAAGTCCTTAGTAATAAACTCAAGGCTTCCTGTAACAAAGTATCCAACGACGACCAGCGCGGCCGCAGACAAAGCAATTAAAGCCAACCGGTAAACTTTGTTCATGCAACCACCTATGAATGTGTTAGTACATGAGCATCTTGCCACCATTCATTGACCGACACAATCTCACTGATTCGTAATCCCAACCCTAAAAGGGCGGCGGCGTACCCCCATGAAGCTCTGGAATAAACGAAAACCACAGTCCCGAGCCATCGGGAAAATGAAACATATGTTTCATTATGCCGACGACTTTGCGATTCCTTACTTCGGCATGAATAAACTTACTCCAATCCAATCCCAGAAACCTCTTAACTTCGACCAAGGCATCACTTAGATCGCGTGCGCTCAGAACATAGCGACGCACATCGTCAAGCGTTTGACGTGACGCCCAGTACCTTTTTTTATTGAATCTCCCGGTTTCCTCAAACATCTTTGATACGTACTTGCTGATGTACCTAGCAACGCGGTCGGAACGTTCCAGTCCTTCCCTGACTTTGATGTACTTGGCATCAACGTTACCCATCCCACGACCACCACAGATATGCCACCAAAGTGGACGGATAACATTGAGGTTAATTCGGCCGCACCAAGCAACATGAAGGTGGAAATTGCCCTTTTCATGCCTTTCCAGTATTCCCACATACGGGAAGGGTCCTAGAACCCTCTCAATGCCTCGTTTGAGCCTATCCCAAGCCTTTGCCCAATCCTCGGCGGTCCAATACTCATCCGGTTCTGATTCACGGCGTGTGAAGGTCGCTAGGTGGCTTGCAGCCATGTTCTTAACCAAATATCTGACCTTTCTTTTTGCCCTTGCGGTTGCCTTTAGGACGTTTTCCGGATCAACTTCTTCCGGAACCTCGCGCTTTCCTCTTTTTCCGCCGAACTCTATAGCGCGACTAATCCTTGCGAGGTCCATGAAACGAACGGTTGCCTCATAGCCGCCGGGCTGAAAAGACTGGATTTTAAGAACTGCTGACAGTTCACCATCAGGAGGTGGAGCCCAATGAGAGCTAATTTGCCACCCTTCTAGCAACTTACCGGCTACCTCACATGGCTTATATGTGGGTTCATCCGTTAAGTGTTCTTTAATCAAGTCTAGGGGAGCGCGCTGCGCGCTCCCGGCGCCGCGCTGCGCGCGTGCGGCGGGGAGCGGCGCTTCGCACTCCGCCGTTCCATGAAAATAGTCACGTAATACGGGTGGAATCCACGGAGCCGAGTAGTCCACATAGGGACTTTTTTTGTAAATGATCGGCTGGACGAATTTTTCGCCAGTTTCGCCGCTCATGACTGCCACCAAAAAGTTGTGGCAAAAATGTGGCAAAACCGTGTGCCAAACGAGCCAAATCGAGACCACTGGAGACCAACCCAGATGGATGGCACAAAAGAAAAAACCCCATATGAATCATGGGGTTTTAGTAGTCCAGAGTGGTCTAGACTTACATCGAATTTGGTGGTGATGGGGGGACTTGAACCCTCGACCTATGGATTATGAATCCATCGCTCTAACCAGCTGAGCTACATCACCAAAAGGGGGGCGAATTATCCTTGTCCGGGCTTTACCTTGTCAAGGAATACCCCGTGGGCGACAATCCGTAGATGAAAGTTGATGTGCTGATTGTCGGTGGTGGCCTGGCGGGACTCTCGCTCGCCGTCGCCCTGCGAAAAACCCGCCTCTCTGTGGCTTTGCTGGAAGGACGCGCGCCCGTCAGGCCGGCTGGATGGGATTCGCGCATTTATGCGGTGAGTCCGGCCAATGCAGCATTTCTCGCCTCGATCGGCGTATGGCCGCACATCGACCCTGCTCGCCTGACTGCAGTCGATGCGATGGAAATTCATGGTGATGCGGGCGGACGTATCGATTTTTCCGCCTATGATGCCGGCGCCGACGCCCTGGCCTGGATCGTCGAATCATCTGTCATGCAGTGTGAGTTGTGGGAAAGCGCCAAGCGTCAGGCCAATCTCGCCTTGTTGTGTCCGGTCCAGCCGGAGGCTTTGGCATTTGATGGCAATGCAGCCCGCCTTACGCTCTCTGACGGCCAGAATATCGAAGCGCAGTTGGTGGTTGCGGCCGATGGCGCCGGTTCATGGACGCGCGCCACAGCCGGCATCGAGGTGAATTCCCATTCCTATGGCCAGCTTGGCGTGGTGGCCAACTTCCGCTGCGAAAAGCCGCATCGCGGCACCGCCTTTCAATGGTTCCGCAACGACGGCGTGCTGGCCTGGCTGCCGCTGCCGGACAACATGATTTCGATGGTGTGGTCGACGCCGGAGGCCAATGCCGTCGAGTTGCTGGCGCTCGATGACAATGCGGTCTGCGCGAGAGTGGCCGAGGCCGGCCAGCACCGCCTGGGTGCGCTGTCGCTGCTGACACCCGCCATTGGTTTCCCTTTGCGACTGATGCGGGCGCCTTCCTCCATCGCTGCGCGCCTGGCCTTGATCGGCGATGCCGCGCATACGATTCATCCGCTTTCTGGACATGGCATTAACCTCGGCTTTCAGGATGCGCGAGTGCTGGCGAAACTCCTGACAGACAAACCCGATTACATCGATTGTGGCGACCATGCCCTGCTGCGCCGTTATGAACGCACTCGCAAGGAAGAGGTCATCGCCTTGCAAGCCACCACGCACGGTTTGCACAAATTGTTTACCCCCGCCTGGCGTCCGCTTTCGGTATTGCGCAATGCCGGATTGAGCGCGACCAATTCTTTGCCCTTGATCAAGGACGTTCTGGTACGTTACGCCATTGCCTCCTGATCCACCCCATCCACCCTTGGAGTCCCCATGAAAATCAAAGCACTCGCCCTGCTGTTCGTTTCCCTCGTCCTTCCGGCATACGTGCAGGCCGACGATAATGCCATCCGCGCGCTGTTCGAAGGCAAGCTTGGCAGCAAGATCGAACAGATCAACAAGTCACCCATCGCCGGGTTGTATGAGGTCGTCGTCGACGGTCAGTTCATGTATGTGGACGAAAAAGCCAATTACTTCATTGCCGGCAGCCTGGTCGACGCCAGGACGATGAAAAACGTTACCGCCGACAAGAAAGTCGCACTGGCGGAAAAGAAGCTCGGCCAGTTGCCCTACGATCAGGCCGTCAAGCTGATACGCGGCAATGGCAAGAATGTGATGGTGACCTTTGAAGATCCGAACTGCGGCTACTGCAAGAAACTCGCGAAAGAACTCAAGCAGGTCAATGACGTTACCATCTACACCTTCATGATCCCGATCCTCTCGGAAGATTCCGCGAGCAAGTCAAAGGCCATCTGGTGTGCCGCTGATCGCGCCAAGACCTGGAGCGACTGGATGACCAATGGCGTGCTTCCGGTGGCGGCCACTGGCCGCAAATGCGATGCCGGTCCGGTGCTGGACAAGAACCTGAAGCTGAGCCAGAGCCTTGGCATACGTGGCACGCCGTTTATATTTTTCCCCGCCAGCAAACAGCAGGTTGGCGGCTTTATTCC
This sequence comes from Georgfuchsia toluolica, assembly GCF_907163265.1. Taxonomy (NCBI): domain Bacteria; kingdom Pseudomonadati; phylum Pseudomonadota; class Betaproteobacteria; order Nitrosomonadales; family Sterolibacteriaceae; genus Georgfuchsia; species Georgfuchsia toluolica. The sequence goes on along the minus strand of NZ_CAJQUM010000001.1, from coordinate 3,106,965 downwards.
AGCCGCTGAAATCGAAAAGGCACTGACCAAAAGCGACGGTTGAAACGGCTACTTGCTAACGCCATTTGATTGAGCAGCCCATGCTCGCAACCTGTTCTCGAGGCCCGTTGCCTGTTTGGGCAATCTGGCGCATGGCAATGAGAAGTTCGGGCTGGCGCTTGGATGAATCGCCCATGCGGGCATCGTCGAGCCGGCCGCGATACTGAAGCTCCCCGCGTTTGTTGAGGCCGAAAAAGTCGGGGGTACACACAGCGCCGAAAGCGCGTCCGACCGCCTGGTCTTCGTCGACCAGGTAGGGGAACGCAAAACCGTGCTGCATGGCGAAGCGCTTCATATTGGCCGGTGAATCGGCCGGCACCAGGCGGTAATCGTTGGACATAACCGCAACCACGTTGATGCCTTCGCTCATCAGCGTCCGCGTGTCGGCCGACAGCCGTTCGGCGATAGCCTGCACGTAGGGGCAGTGGTTGCAAATGAACATGACCAATAGCCCTTTCTCCCCCAGATGCTGCGACATGGTGAATGGCGTGCCGTCAGGATCCTTCAAGGTGAAGTCGGGGGCCTTCCAGCCGAAATCGCAGATCGGGGTATCGAGCAGCATGGATCATCTCCTTCGTGTGGGCCAGTACCGCAAAGCTGACGTTAACCAATCGTACAGGTTTTGCCAATGCCCGGCCGGCAGTCAACCTGAACAGTCACCCTCGGCCAAGAGCGATCATCGGATTGTCCATTTCAAGTTGTTGCAAAACATTCACACCGCCCTTGTGTTTTGCATAAACAAGATGCATTATTTGTGTGCAAGATCATGTAATTTATTGGTTAATGAGTCTAAGATTTAGATAATTGAAAAGCGGTGTATTTATCAAGGCTCAGGAAATGATTACCCACATCATCTTTCGTACCGTCACTCGTCTGCTGGCAATGTATTTGGTCACCGCAATGGTGACAGGTCCAGCCTTCGCGGACGAACCTGCAACTTCCTCCTGGTACGACAAAGCTGTCCAGCGACTGGAAGCGACCTGGAAGGACGGACGGACCGAACTCTATGTGCCGCTTCATGTCTATCACGTCCGATCTTCCTATACGCGGGAAAAAATCAATAGTTTCAATGAAACGCCTTGGGGATTGGGGATCGGCAAGGGAGCCTATGACCAGGATGGTGACTGGCATGGTGTATATGTCATGGAATTCAAGGACTCCCACTCCATGCCGGAATACCTGGGCGGGTATGGCTATAAGACCTTCTGGCCGCTTCACGATGAATTAAAGTTCGGTCTTGGCTACGCGGCTTTTATAACTGCTCGTGCAGACATCGGCCACTACACGCCCATCCCCGGGGTTCTCCCAATGGCATCACTGGAATACCAAAGGTATTCACTTGATACCATCTACTTACCCGGTGGTCATGGTCGCGGCAACATTTTCATTTTCTGGGGCAAGGTCCGCTTTTAAGAAAACGGGTCAATACTGGTGCTGCTCGCAAGCAAACTGACCCGCTAAATTCGTGCGCACTAATAATGCGCGAGGATCGTGTAAGTACGATCTGCGTCGAATTCCGATTCGACCAGAACATAGCTGTCGACATCCCAATCGATAAGTGGCTGTTGTTCCGGCAACGCCGCTTCGCCCGCATGCCGGGCAAGCGTGATATGCGGTTGAAATTCACGCGCATCAAGCGGCAGGTCGAGACGTTGCAAGGCGCAACCGAGCGTTGCTTGCAGTTGCATGATCCCAGCGGGAATCATGCGTGGCCGCAGTACGGCGATACCGTGTGGCCAGAGTTCGGGATAGCCGAGTTGAAGACGAAATGGCTCAAAGTTAACACGGAGTTGCTGCTGAAGTTCAGGCAGCCGTTCGCGCTCAACGTCGCCGATGAAATGCAACGTCAGGTGCAGTTTCTCGGTACGCACCGGCGCGGCCTTGGGGGGCCAGCGCCAGGTGTTTCGGTGTTGCCTTATGGCCGCGCGCATTTCCGGCCCTGGCCATAGGGCGAGGAACATACGGGCCTTGTCGTGAGACATCATCAGACTACCAGTTCTCCTTTATTATGAAGAACCACGAAACAGTGATCAAAATAGTAAACCTAAAAACGGCAGAAACAATCCACCGAGGATATAACCACAAGGAAACCCCTGTGGGACAGAGAAAAGCCTTCAAAGCCACACTGCTCAATCTTCAACGCGCACAATTGTTTTTTGTTAAGCGCGCGTCGTCACTCTCAAATCAGGGTCTTTTCATTACAAGCAGTTACAACAGAATTCAATCAATTTATAAATCACGCCCCTTTGGGGGGCACCATACGAACAATCGACGGCCCATTTTTTTGGATCCAGTGACGGAGAACGAATGAAACTGAAACTGCTGTGGTTGGCTTTAGTGTTTGCATTGGCGACAACAGCGCAGGCTGCGTCGCTTGTCTCGGGAATGCCACCTCCTCCCCCGGAGCTGAAGCCAGCACAGCAACAGACGCAGGCAGCGCATCTGGTGGCTGGACTGTTAACCCGCTATCACTACAAAGCGATGCCGCTCGACAATGCCATGTCGGAAAAAATATTCGACCATTATCTGAAGGCCCTTGATTCCGAGAAGATATTTTTCGTTCAGTCCGACATTGACCAACTGACCGGCTTTAGAACTCAACTCGATGATGCCATCCTCAAGGAGGATCTTGCGGCTCCCTTTGTGATTTTCAATCTCTACGCGCAGCGAGTATCCGCGCGTTTTGCTTATGCCAGATCCTTGCTCAGCGAGGGGTTTGATTTTCAGCAGAAGGAAAGTTATCAATACGAGCGCGAAAAGGAAACCTGGCCGAAATCCGAGATTGAGATGCGCGAGGTATGGCGAAAGCGGGTCAAGAACGACTGGCTACGCCTCAAGCTCGCCGGGAAAGACGACAAGAGCATCGCCGAAACCTTGAATAAGCGTTATAACAATTCCCAGAAGCGCATCAGCCAGGTAACGAGCAATGATGCCTTTCAGACATTCATGAATGCCTACACCATGGCCATTGAACCTCATACCAACTACATGGGGCCTCGGACGGCGGAGGAATTCGATATAGCGATGAAACTTTCTTTGGTCGGGATAGGCGCTGTGTTGGCAGAAAAGGACGACTACACCACCATTCGGGAACTCGTCCCCGGCGGTCCCGCCGCCCTGTCGGGCCAACTAAAAATCGGGGACCGCATTCTCGGCGTTGCTCAAGGTGAACATGGCGTCATGATGGATATCGTGGGCTGGCGTCTGGACGATACTGTTGCCTTGATTCGCGGTGCGGCCGATTCAACCGTCCTGCTTGATGTGCTCCCTGCGGGCGCGGGTCCGGATGACAAACATCAATTGGTTTCACTCATTCGGAAAAAAATCACTCTGGAAGAGCAGTCTGCCAAAAAGTCCGTCCTCTCGGTGAAGGAGGGGAATATCTCCCGCCGCATCGGCGTGATATCGCTGCCCGGCTTCTATGAAGATGTCGAAGCCCGACAACAAGGCGACGTGCATTTCAAAAGCGCATCCCGCGATGTTGCACGCCTATTGGGCGAATTAAAAAAGGAAAAGGTCGACGCCGTACTGGTCGATTTGCGCAATAACGGTGGTGGCTCATTGTCAGAAGCGATTGAACTCACCGGCTTGTTTATCGGCAGGGGGCCTGTGGTGCAAACGCGCAATGCGCAGGGTAACGTTGCCGTCGAAGGCGACAACAACGTGAGTGTTGCCTGGAAGGGTCCCCTTGGCGTCCTGATCAACCGTAGTTCGGCATCGGCTTCCGAGATTTTTGCTGCCGCGATTCAAGACTATGGCCGCGGTTTGGTTATCGGTGAACCGAGTTTTGGGAAAGGCACTGTGCAAACCATGATCGATCTCGATCAAATTGCCAAAAACGACAAGCCGGTATTCGGCGAACTGAAATTGACCATTGCCCAGTTCTTCCGTGTCAACGGCGGCACAACGCAGCTCCGGGGTGTAGCGCCGGACATCGGCTTCCCCGCTGTGACTGACGTGGAAGACTTTGGCGAATCCAGTTTTGACAATGCGCTCCCCTGGATGCAGGTCAAGGCTGCCAGTTATTCACCGGCCGGCAACTTGAAATCTTTGCAGCCCATCTTGCTGGCCCGCCACGAAGCCCGAGCGAAGAGCGACAAGGACTTTTTGTGCCTGCAGGAAGACATTGCCAGGTTCAGGCTTCAAAGCGGGAAGCACCTGGTTTCACTGAACGAGGCGGAACGGCGCAAGGAACGGGAGGACCAAGAGGCACGCCAGGCGTCATGCGCGGCAGGGAGCGAGGCTGGCATGAATGCGCAAGGCAAAGTTGTGGGCAGAAAACCCGCGCCCGGGAATAACAAGCCGTTTCGTGACGATGGTCTGCAAGCCGATGAACGCAACCTGGCCACTGAATTGGCGGCTGAAAATGCAAACAAAAATGCCAAGGATGTTTTGCTGAATGAAGCCGTTCATATCCTTGGTGACGAAGTAGGCCTGCTAAAACCAGGCTCCAGGTTCGCGGCCAGTATCAGTCCAGGTGCTCCACTGCACCCCGATTGAGCACGGAGGCAAGGTGCCGCATTGGCGATGGGCGATGCGGCCTCAAGAAAACACGCTTGTCGCAATGACCGCCAACTACCGCTACTTTTTGCACAACAGTACCGCATCTCCTTGTTAGAATGATAAGTCCAGTCTTGAGTGTAAATAACCGGAAAAATGTTCCCCCATCAGGATCGCCAGGTCACCCGGGAATCCCTGCTGAATGCAGCGGCGGAAGCCTTCATGGAAAAAGGCTACCGGGCCAACATCGACGATATTGCCCTGCGCGCAGGAGTCGTCAAGCAGACGCTTTACAATCATTTTCCGAGCAAGGACATTCTCTTCGCCGAGGTTATCCGGACGGCGATCCGCTCCATCCTGGTTACCCTGGAAACGGAAGAAGGGGACCTTCGAAGCAATCTAATCCGCTTTGCCACCACATATCGGGAAAAAGTCCTGGGGCCGGGCGGTTTGTCCATGTTCCGCACCATCGTGGCGGAAGCACCGCGTCTCCCGGAACTTGCCGGCAACTTCTTCGCCGAAGGCCCGCGGGAAACCATCCGGGTTCTCTCGCGCTTCCTGGCGAAAGCGATGGAGCGCTCACAGTTGCGCCGCGATGATCCGGAGTTCGCCGCCGAGATGCTAACCGGCATGCTGTCCAATTACGACCGGCTGCGTGGCCTGATAAACATGGAAACCGGGATGCTATCTGACACCAAAAAAACCGAACGCGTCGTCGATTGTTTCTTGCGGGCCTACCTCCCCCAATGAGGATCATTATGAAACTCCACCGAATTGCCCTGCTGCTATTAATCCCTGCCTTCCTCTCGGCCTGCGGCGGGGACAAGAAGAGTCCGGGCATGGCTGCGCCTGGCGCGATGCCGCCACCCGAGGTCGATGTGATCACTGTCGCCTCTTCGTCGGCAACGCTGACGCAGGAACTGCCGGGCCGACTTCAGGCGGTGCGTACCGCGCAGGTGAGGGCTCGCGTGGAAGGGGTGGTCGAGAAACGCCAGTTCGAGGAAGGCAGCGATATCGCCGCCGGCAAGAGCCTGTACCTGATCGAACCGCGCACCTACAAGGCGGACGCGGATTCGGCCGAGGCCGATGTTGCCGTGGCCAGACTAACCGTCGAGCGCTACAAGCCCCTGCTCGGAATCAAGGCAGTCAGCCAGCAGGAATACGATCAGGCTGTCGCCAAGGTCAAGCAGGCCGAAGCAGCGCTGGCCAAGGCGAAACTCGACCTCGAAAACGCGAAGGTACTGGCACCCATTTCCGGCCGCATCGGCCGCACCATGGTTACCGAGGGTGCGCTGGTCGGCAGGGGCGAGGCGACGCTCCTGGCAACCATCGAGCAACTTGACCCGATTTACGTTAATTTCACCCAAAGCAATGCCGATGTGCTGCGCCTGCAGCAGGCCATCAAGGCGGGCAAGCTGAAACGGTCCGGGCAAATGCGGGTAAATCTGGTGCTGGAAGATGGCAGTCTCTACCCGCAGCCCGGCAAGTTGATATTCTCCGATCTCGCCGTTGATCCGAACACGGGATCGATCCAGTTACGCGCCTTGTTCCCCAATCCGAAGCGCGAACTGCTGCCCGGCACCTTCGTCCGCATCCGCGTGCCGCAAGCCGAAATGGACAAGGCCATCAAGTTGCCGCAGCGGGCGGTCCAGATATCGCCGCAGGGCCAGTCGGTCATGATTGTCAATGCCGAGGGCAAGGCCACGCCGTTGCCGGTCAAAACCGGGGCCATGTCCGGCGCCGACTGGATTATCGAGGAGGGACTCAAGGGTGGCGAGCAGGTGATCGTGAATGGCCTGCAGAAAGCCCGCCCCGGCAACCCGGTGAAGCCGGTGCCATGGAATCCTGTCGCAACGCTGCTTCCTGCCGCCGCGCTGCCAGCGCCAGCCGGCGCGAAAAAGTAGGCGCAAGTATGCCCCCCCACGTTCGCAAACCACGCTCACTGCCCCCCACAGGGGGGCGCATGCCCCCTCGGGGCGGCCCGTCGGAGGCATAACATGCTCGCCAAGTTTTTCATCGACCGGCCGATTTTTGCCTGGGTGATCGCCATCATCATTGTGCTGGCCGGCAGCCTGGCGCTGAAGAAGCTGCCGGTATCCGCCTATCCGCAAGTGGCGGCGCCTTCGATCGCATTCAACATCACCTATCCCGGCGCTTCGGCCCAGGTGGTCGAGGACACGGTGACTACCCTGATCGAACAGGAGATGAACGGCATCGAGCACCTGCTCTACATGGAAGCGGCGTCGGAACTCGGCGTCGGCACCCTGACGCTGACTTTCGAACCCGGCACCAACCTCGACAACGCCTCGGTCGAAGCGCAGAACCGCTACAAGCGCGTCGAGGCGCGCCTGCCTGAGGACGTGCGCCGGCTCGGCGTGCCGGTGACCAAGCCGCAGCGCAACTACCTGATGTTCGTCACGCTGTTCTCGCCCGACAAGAGTCTTGACAGCGTTGCGCTCGGCAGCTTCGCCGCCGCCAACGTACTCGACCAGGTCCGCCGCGTACCCGGGGTCGGCGAGGCGATCCTGTTCGGCACCGAGTATTCCATGCGCATCTGGCTGAAGCCGCAGCAGTTGAATGCCTACAACCTGGCGCCGGCCGATGTCGCCCGCGCCCTGCGCGCCCAGAACGTGCAGCTCGCCACCGGCGAAATGGGCCAGGCACCCGCCAGCGCCGGCCAGCAGTTCAACGCCGTGATCGTCACGCGCGGCCGGCTGGCTACGCCAGAGGAATTTGGCAATGTCATCGTACGGGCGCGGCCCGACGGTTCCACGGTGCGCGTCAAGGATGTCGCGCGCGTCGAACTCGGCGCCCAGGACTACAACATCTTTGCCCGCATGGATGGCCAGCCGACAGCGGCCATTGCGGTGCGCGTCGCTCCCGATGGCAACGCCATGGAAGTCGCAAAGGCCGTTCAGGCCAGGATGACGGAACTGTCGCACTACTTTCCGAAGGGAATTACCTGGGCCGTGCCCTACGACACCTCGCGTTTCGTCGAGATTTCGATCACCGAGGTACTCTACACGCTGGCCGAGGCGATGATCCTGGTGTTCCTGGTGATGTACCTGTTCCTTGAAAACTTCCGCGCCACCCTGATCCCGGCCGTTGTCGTGCCAGTGGCCCTGATGGGCGCGCTCGGCGGCCTCTATGTGCTCGGCTACTCGATCAACGTGCTGACCATGTTCGCCATGGTACTGGCAATCGGCATCGTCGTCGACGATGCCATTGTCGTTGTGGAAAACGTCGAGCGCATCATGACCGAGGAAGGACTGCCGCCGCGGGAGGCAACGCGCAAGGCGATGGGGCAGATTTTTTCCGCCATCATCGGCATTACCCTGGTGCTGATGGCGGTGTTCGTGCCGATGGCCTTCTTTGGTGGTTCCGTCGGCGCCATCTACCGCCAGTTCGCGGTCACCCTGGTGCTGACCATGACCTTCTCGGCCCTGATGGCGCTGACGCTGACGCCGGCCATGTGCGCCACCATCCTCAAGCACGCGCCGGGGAAGGAACTGCTGCCCACGCGCGGCTTCTTCGGCATCTTCAACCGCGCCTTTCGTCGTACCAGCACCGGCTATCATTCCGCCGTCGAACGGATACTCCGGCGCACCGGCCGCTGGTTGTTCATCTATGCTGCCATCATTATCGGTGTCGTCTGGCTGTTCGCCCACCTGCCCGGCAGCTTCCTGCCCGAGGAAGACCAGGGCTACTTCATCAACATGATCCAGTTGCCGCCGGGCGCCACCCAGGAGCGCACGCTCGAAGTGGTCAAACAGGTCGAGGACTTTTACCTCAAGCAGACCGACGTAGTCGACCACGTGATCGGCGTCGTCGGCTTTTCCTTCTTTGGCCGCGGCCAGAATTCCGCGGTGACCTTTGTTCGCCTTAAAGACTGGGACGACCGCAAGGATGAGAAGAGTGGCGCCAACGCGGTAATACAGCGCGCCAACATGGCGCTGTTCCGCATCAAACAGGCCTTCATCCTGGCCGTCAACGTGCCGCCGATTCCGGAACTCGGCGCCGTCGGCGGTTTCGACTTCCGTCTCCAGGACAGGGCCGGGCTTGGTCGCGACAAGCTTATGGAGGGACGCAATATGGCGCTCGGTCTGGCCGCGCAAAATCCAGCCCTGGCCGGCGTACGGCCCGAAGGTCAGGAACCGGCGCCGCAACTCATGCTGGATATCGACCAGGCCAAGGCACAGGCGCTGTCGATCGACATGGCCAACCTTAACGACACCCTGCAATCGGCGCTCGGCGTCTCCTATATCAACGACTTCGTGCGCCAGGGCCGCATCTTGCGCGTGCAGATGCAGGCCGAGAAGGACCTGCGTGCCGATCCGACAGAAATCCTGCGGCTGCCGCTGAAGAACACGCGCGGCGAGATGGTCCCGCTGTCCGAAATTGCCCACCCGCGCTGGGTGGTCGGATTGCCCAAGCTTGACCGCTACAACGGCAACCCGGCCTTCAAGCTTTCCGGCGGACCGGCGCCCGGCTACAGTACCGGCGAAGCCATGGCGGCGATGGAGAGCATCGCCGCAAAACTGCCGCCGGGCATGGGTTTCGACTGGTCGGGCACCTCGTTCGAAGAGCGGCTTTCAGGTAGCCAGGCGCCTTTCCTCTTTGGACTCTCAATGCTGGTCGTCTTCCTCGCGCTGGCCGCGCTCTACGAGAGCTGGTCGATTCCCTTCGCGGTGATCCTGGTGGTGCCGCTCGGCCTGCTCGGCGCACTGCTGGCGGTGACGCTGCGCGGATTGCCCAACGACGTGTTTTTCAAGGTCGGCCTGATTGCCATCATCGGCCTCTCCAGCAAGAATGCCATCCTGATCATCGAATTCGCGCGCCGGCTGCATGAGGACGGCATGGATCTTGTCGCGGCGACGCTGGAAGCCTGCCGCCTGCGCTTCCGGCCGATCCTGATGACCTCGCTTGCCTTCATCCTCGGCGTGCTGCCGCTGGCGATTTCTACCGGCGCCGGCGCCCAGAGCCGTCACGCCATCGGCACCGGCGTCATGGGCGGCATGATCGGCGCCACGGTGCTGGCAGTCTTCCTCGTGCCCGTGTTCTTCGTCGTCGTGCGCAGGATTTTCCCCGGCAAGCCGCATCAGGAGCATGCTGATGAATAAGCAGATCGCAATCGCGCTGGCGGCTGTCCTCACCGGCTGTTCTATGTTGCCGGACTACCAGCGGCCGGCGCCGCCGGTGGCGCAAAACTGGCCGGCATCCGCCGCCGGCACGCGCCAGGCGACGGCAACCGAATGGCGCACTTTCTTCCCCGACGCGCGCCTGCAAACGCTGATCGCGGCAGCGCTTGAGCACAACACCGACATGCGCATCGCCGTCGCTCGCGTCGATGAGGCAAGGGCCCAGTTTGGCATCGCCCGCGCCGACCGCATCCCCAATATCAACCTGGCGGCGAGCCGCAATGCCGCGCTGACACCGGGCGACCTGTCGCCGACGGGCAGGCCGCTCAACAGCCAACGTTATGACGTCGACCTATTGATGCCGGCCTTCGAGCTCGACTTCTGGGGCCGCGTCAAGAGTCTCAGCGACGCCGCCCTGGCGTCTTATCTCGCGACCGAGGAAGCCCGGCGCGCGTTCCGCCTGTCCTTGATTTCCGATGTCGCCAATGCCTACCTGGCGCTGCTCGAATTTGACGAGCGTGTCGGCATCGCCCGCGTCACGTTGCGCAGCCGTGAGGAGACACGCACTCTGATCGGTAAGCGCCGCGAAGTGGGACTGGCTTCGGACCTCGATTTTCTCCAGGCCGACGGCGCCTACGAAACCGCTCGTGCCGATCTCGCCAACCTGCTGCGCAGCCGCGCGGCCGCCGACAACGCGCTGGTCCTTTTGACTGGAAAAATGCCATCGGAATTGCCGCATGGTCGGTCGCTGGCTGAGCAGGGTATTGTCGCAGATCTTGCCGCGGGCCTGCCCGCCGAGGTTCTGCTGGCGCGGCCGGACGTGCTCGCCGCCGAACAGAAACTGATCGCCGCCCATGCCAATATCGCAGCGGCACGGGCCGCCTTCCTGCCGCGGATCACCCTGACCGCGACACTGGGCACCGCCAGCCAGGCGTTGTCCGGTCTCTTTGCCGCCGGCAGCCGTGCCTGGAGTTTCCAGCCGGTGCTCGGCCTGCCGCTGTTCGACGCCGGCCGCACGGCGGCGAACGTTGACCTCGCCGAAGCCCGCCAGGTGATCGCGGTGGCCGAGTACGAGAAGACGATCCAGCAGGCTTTCCGCGAAGTGGCCGACCTGCTTGCCGCGCGTGAGCAACTGGCCGTGCAAGCCGATGCGCTCGACACCGCCGCCAAGACCCAGGCCCAACGCCTGAAGCTGGCCGATGCCCGTTATCAGAATGGCATATCAAGCTACCTCGAAGTTCTTGACGCCCAGCGCGAGCTATTCACTGCGCAACAGAATGCAGTGCAGACGCGAAGGCAGTTGCTAACCGCGGCAGCGCAGTTATACCAAGCCCTGGGCGGTGGACGGAATAACTTGCACTGACCCCTGTTCCCGATTACTGATCGTAAGTAATAAAGTCTGTCGGAGCCAGTAAACGCCAAAGGGAAACTTGCCGGCCAGATTGGGCCGCGATTATTGAGCCCATTGCGTCACCGAAGGCTCTTGTTGTTATCTACTGGTGCTAGTGAAGGTGATGCTGAGGTGCTGAAAACAGCTTGGGAGCTACTTAAGAGAATAACTGCTTGTAGCTCGATAGCAGGCTTGTATGGCGGATTCAACCGATGGATGCAACACACTAGACACTGCGGAAGCAGAAGGAGTGTTGCATCTACCGGTTGAATCCGCCGCCCAAAGCAAACTTATGCCAGATATGAGTGATAAGCCCGCTTTCTGAACATACAGCCGCCCCTCGAAAAAGTTCATCGTTCGCCGGCAGCCGACCCCAAATAGTCATCCAACCTTCAACTCATGGCGGTGGCTCATCTGTTATCTCTTCGCTGACTGAGGTAATGGCTGCTATCAGTGGCTAAAGAAGAACTGCAAAGCTAGACGCGGATCAGGATCCGCTTCAGGGCACGGTGATTGCAGACGAGGTCGGCCAGAGTGTATTCATCCAGCACCCCGTAGAGCGCATCGAAGGCGCTGACGAGGATGTCTTTTAGACGACAAGTCGGAGTGATGCAACAGGCGCCTTTTTCCTCGCCGAGACACTCGACGATCGGCGCGCTGCCTTCGGCCTGCCTGATGACCTGCCCCAGGCGGATTTCCTCCGGCGGCCGGGCCAGGCGGATGCCACCGCCCTTGCCCCGTATCGATTTGACAACACCGGCACGCGCCAACTGGTGCACCACTTTCATCAGATGGTTCTCTGAAATCCCGTAAGCAGCAGCAATGACCGGGATGGTCGCAAGTTTCGATTCATCCAGGGCAAGGTAGATCAGCACCCGCAGGGAATAGTCGGAAAAAGTGGTCAGGCGCATGATCCCTTTAAGAAACAAAAAATGTATTGCTTTAGTCGTTGCGCGGTGATAATCTGAAGCTGTATTAATTATACAGCTTTAATTTAACTATGGCCAATAGCGAATCCGCGCCTGATCCTGATGAGATCCGCAATGCGTTGCTACAAGTCGTCGATCCCGAGGCAGGCATGAACATCGTCGATCTCGGGTTGATCTATCGCATCGAGGTCGCTGCCGACATGGTGACGGTCGAGATGACCATGACCTCTCCCGCATGCCCAATGGGAGACATGATCACCGCCGAAGTCGAGCAGGTTTTGCGGGAGTTACTGCCCGACTCCGTTCGATGCGATGTTCGCCTCGTCTGGTCGCCAGCCTGGGATCCTTCATTGATGAGCGAACAAGCCCGGCAGCATTTCGGCTGGTGATTCGCCGGCACTCCTTCCTATCCCCACCCCCAACCAGGAGCAATAGCATGAGCAGTCCAGAAGCCATCAAGACCATCGTCGACGTTCGCGAAATCGCCCCGCGTGAGCGCCATCCACTGATTTTCGGCACTTTCGATCAACTGTCGCCCGGCGAGGCGCTGATGCTGATCAACGACCACGATCCAAAGCCGCTGTTCTACCAGTTCCAGGCGGAGTCCGCTGGCAAGTTCACCTGGGACTACCTGGAAAACGGCCCGGAAGTCTGGCGCGTTCGCATCGGACGGTCACAGGCCGCCGCCGGCAATAGCAGCGGGCACTGAACGCTCGTCATGAAGCCTGCCGCCCGTCTGCCGATGCTCTTCCTCGGCATGCTCGCGCTGCTTATCGGCGTACTGGCCGGTCTTGCCCGCCTGGCGGTCGCCGTGCCAAACATTGCGGCGGTGCAGGCGGGCAACCATGGGGCGCTGATGGTCGCAGCCTTCCTCGGTACGGTGATCAGTCTGGAGCGGGCCGTTGCGCTCGCACGAGTCTGGCCCTATCTGGCACCCATTTGCGCTGGTTTGGGCGGCCTGGCTTTGCTGGCCTGGGCGCCCCTTTATGTGGCTCAGGCGCTGTTTATAACCGCAGGAACGATCCTGACCGCCGCAAGTATCCTGATCCTGCGTCAGCAGCCGGCGGCATACACTGCTACGCTGGCGCTCGGCGCCTTGTCATGGCTGCTCGGTAGCATCACCTGGGCCATCACCGCGGCGATCGTCTTTGCCGTACCTTGGTGGATGGCTTTCCTGGTGCTCACCATCGCCGGCGAACGCCTGGAACTCTCCCGTTTCCTGCCCACGTCGATAAACGCCAAACGCCTATTCGCTTTCATCGCCGCGGTGATGCTCGCCGGGCTCGGCATGACGTTCTGGTGGGAAGGTATCGGGCTGCCGCTCTTTGCTGCCGGACTAATCGCCTTGTCGCTATGGTTGCTGCGCTATGACATCGCACGCCACACGGTCAGGCAGTCCGGGCTGACCCGTTACATTGCCGCCTGTCTGCTCGCAGGCTACGCCTGGCTCGCCTTCGGTGGTCTGCTCGGTCTGGCCGGCGGCTTTTCCCCCGGCAACCCGCTGCGCGATGCGGCGCTCCATGCCATTTTCCTGGGTTTCGTGTTTTCGATGATTTTCGGCCATGCCCCAATCATTTTTCCGGCGGTCGCTAAAATCAGAATTCCCTATCACCCGGCCTTTTATCTGCAGCTCGCGCTGCTTCACGCCTCGCTGCTGGCGCGGATCATCGCTGACCTCGGCGACCTGGCGGAATTGCGACAGCGTGCGGCGATCGCCAATGGCATCGCCCTGCTGATTTTCCTGATCACGATGCTTGCCAGCGCGCTGCGCGGGAGAAGCGAAGATGCCAGGCGGGCGAACTGGCAGGCACTGCCGGAGGATCAATGAAACGTTGTCAAAGCCTGGCCTGGCTTTCCCGGCAACACTATGCAGCGCTGGTGCTGGCGAAGCATGCGCAGCGCGCCAGCACGGACAGCACGGAGGCCACGCGCCAATTGATGGCTCATGCTGTCGAAATTTTTGAGCGTGAACTGGAGCCTCACTTTCATGTCGAGGAAGAGACGCTGCTTCCCTTATTGACGGCTGCGGGAGAAACCGATCGAGTCAGGCGCACTCTGGACGAACACGAAGAATTGCGCTGCCTGATCAGCCGGCTCAGGACAGGAGATGCGGCAAGCCTGCGCCGCTTCGGCGACATATTGGAAGCGCACGTCAGATTCGAAGAACGCGAGCTGTTTGCGGTTGCCGAGTCGATCCTGGCACCCGAGGCACTCGCCATTTTAGAAATGCATGACCTAACCACTGGAGCCTGAACCATGAAAACCCACCTTCACCTGTCCCCCGACGCCATTTACCCTTTCGATGCCCGCGGCATCGCCAAGCGCTTTCGGCACGCCGCGATCTTCGGTGCCCTCGACGCCTTGCGCGGAGGCGAGACGATGCGTTTCGTCAATGACCACGATCCACTTCCATTGCTCGATCAGTTGCAGCAGCACTATGGCGAGAAAGTCGTCATCCGTTATCAGCAGCGGGAGCCGGGGCCGATCGTGATCGACTTTGTCAAACAGTGAGCATTCTCCTCAGGCAGGAAGAAAATAACCATGAAATACCCTGATTTTTTTGATGCGGTACCGCGTCTGAAACTGCGCGACCCGCTGGCGGAATTTCTTGGCGCCTGCAACGAGGGCGTCATCGAGTATGGCTATATCGATGCCGTCAAGCTGGCCGGCCACTCCTGTCCGACGGTGGCCTCCGCCTACTGGATGACGCGCCAGGCGCTTGGCGCGCTCTATGGCGCGGAACTGCCCGAACGTGGCGCAATCCGCGTTGAATTCAGGGAAGACCGACTGAGCGGGGTCACCGGGGTCATCGCGAACGTCGTCTCGATGCTCACCGGCGCCACCCACGACACCGGATTCAAGGGTCTTGCGGGCCGCTTCGACCGGCGCCAACTCCTGTTCTTCAACGCCGATGTGCCACTCGAAATTCGTTTTATGCGCACGGATACGGGCGACAAAATCGATGTGGCTGCCAACCCGCAGGCAGTGGCCGGCGATCCCGACACGGCGCCGCTGATGCGGCGCTGCCTGAGCGAAGATGCCAGCGCGGAAGACCGGCGCCGCTTTGCCACCGCATGGCAGGATCGGGTGCGTTGCATCCTGCTAGAGCGTGGCGACGATCCGGCAGTTTTTATTGTGTGCCGTGCAAGTTGACCCGGCGGGATTCACCCTCGCTTGCACAAGCCCCGGCTCAGCGGGCAATCGATGTACTTGGATCACCGTTTGGCACAAGATGAATGAGCTTAAGCGCTAGCGTCTGAATGCAATTTTTGCAGCGCTGCAAGTTGTTCGCGCAGCGTCCTGTCATCGTGATGACGTTGCGTCGCATCTCGAGCCATGGCAACTGCCCCGATCGTCTTGCCTTCTCCATCATTAACAACGGCAAAGCTCATCTCGACGTATATCGTATCTCCAGCACTCGTCAGGGAGCGGGTAACAATAGCTCGCCCGCCATGCTGTGTGGCGCCACGTGCCATGGCGCGATCAAACCCCGTCCAGTGCGCTGCCCGTAGCCGCTCCGGAATAATCAGATCCAGTTTCTGGCCGGTTATCTCGCCCCTCGGATAACCAAAGAGCGCTTCTGCAGCCGCATTCCAGCCACGAATGATTCCTTCCGTATCCGCATAGATGATGGCATCTGCCATTTGCTCGACGATCAAACGATAGATATCAGGCTGTGTGCTTACGCTCATTTCAATTTCACAGCGGCGGGCGCTTTTGGTTGAGCCACAACTGTACCGATGGCCGTTGCCACTGCTGCCTTGCATAAGCAGCCAACCTTTCCGGTACTGGATCACCATTTAACACGAGGCGATTGAGCATAAGCGCAAGATCGACATCAGCGATGCACCACTGACCAAACAGGTTTGTGGAGTCGAGAGAAAGCAGCGACTCTGCAACAAAAAACAGCTTCTCTGCCGATGCCTGCGCTTTCGCAGAGAGTCGGGGCCTGGTTGAATGGTAGAAAATCACTTCAGTCGGACGCTCTTCCCTGATTGGCAGAAGATCGCTGCGAAGCCAGGCCTGAAGTTGCCGCGCCCTCGCGCGATGGCGTGGCTCCAAAGGGTACAAGGGATGGTCCGGAAATATCTGGTCGAGATACTCGGCGATCGCTGACGATTCGGAAAGGGAGAAGCCATTATGAACTATAGCGGGCACCCGCCGGGTCAACGAAATGGTGGCGAAATCCGGCTTTTCATTTGCATTGGCATCGAGATCTATTGTTGCCATCTCGAAGGACCGCCCCTTTTCATGCAAGGCCACGAAGGCCGACATCGCATATGGACTTGCGAATCGGGTATCAACGTAAAGAAGAATATTCGCAGTCAACAAAGAAACTCCCTGAAGAACCAGCGAGGTTTCCCTCCCCGCTTTCCGGCGACACCGACCATCCCTTTCTCGGCGGAAATTTGATCAATTGTCAGATTAGCCGGCTAAAGCGCCACAACGATCAGCAGCAACAATGCCCATGCAATCAGTCCAGCCCCCATCACGGTTTGCGTAATCGCTGCGGCGTTGATTTCCTCGTGCATGTGGCAAAGAGCATAGACTCCCTGGTAAACCAGAATGCACGTAGCCATCAGGGCCACGAGCGCGACGCTGACATTGAAGGCGAGGCTCGGCACCAGCAATGCCAGGGACGACAGCCACAGCGGCGTTGGCGAGATGCCAGCCAGCAGGTAGGCGTCGCGCTTCGAGACATGCACCCTGTAAACAGCCGCGACTTGTCCGACGATCCATCCCATGCCGAGAACGGTAAACACTTCGGCGAGATAAAAGACCATGGCAATCGTTGCCCACGGCTTGCTGCCAAACCCGGCGGCGAATGTGTCACCGTAATGTGTCCCTGCGTAATAGAGCAATAGCGGCGGCAGCGCAGAAAGCGGCAGGATGTGGAACGAGAACAAGCGCACCAGCGACGGCCGAGTCTTTTCCAGATCGAGCCAGCTCTCTCTGGGTGTCAGGATCATTTTGGGAATTGTCAGGATGTTCATGTTGGGCCTCCTTGTATATAAGAGAGAGCGGCTAACGGTTACAATACATCACAAGGTGATTGTGTCACACTATGATATAGATAAGGATAGATGATGAAGAAATCATCGTCAAGAAAATCAGTTGTCCCTGGTTCTGGGCAGGGAACTACCTTGGGAAAGGCAGATTTTGAAAAGCTGTCGCATTTTCGCTATCGCCTGCGTTGTTTCCTGCGCCTGAGCGAGGATTTGTGCCAGAAGCACGGATTGACGCAATTGCAATATTTACTGTTATTACATGTAAAGGGATTCCCAGGACGTGATTGGGCCACCATCGGTGAGCTGGCCGAAAAATTGCAGGCCAAACACAACGGTACTGTTGCTCTCGTCGATCGCTGCGAAAAGGCGGGGTTGGTCAAGCGCATTGCCCGCAAGGAAGATCGTCGCCAGGTTGCAGTGCATCTCCAGCCAAAAGGTGCGCAGTTGCTTGAATCTCTCGCCGCGCTGCATCAACCCGAGCTTCAACTGCTGCGGGAAGAATTCAATTTGCCGGCTTGGGGCGGACCGGCTGCTGTGGAGGTAGAACCATGAGCCAGCAGCGTCCCGGCTTATCGACTTTGTGCATTCATGCTGGCTCTGGTGGCGATGTGCATGGCTCGCCGCAGCTGCCGATCTACAATTCGACAACTTTCCGTTTTGCTGCCACGGCCGACTTGCTCGACGTGATAGAAGGCCGCAAGGCCGGCAGCCTCTACACGCGCTACGGTCTCAATCCGACCATACAGGCGCTCGAAGAAAAACTGGCGGCGCTCGAAGGCGCTGCCGCCGCCTCGGTGTTCGCCTCGGGGATGGCGGCCGCCTCCGCGTTGTTTCTAACGCATGGCCGGCAGGGAATCGTATGCATCGGCGATGCCTATGGTGGCACGCTGGAATTGCTGACGAGCCAGCTTCCAGCACTAGGCATCGACACCCGCTTTCTGCTCGGCCACGAACTCGGTCGTCTCGATGATTTGCTGGCAATGGGTCCGCGGCTGGTGTTCCTGGAAACGCCAACCAATCCAACGCTGGAGATTTTGGACATCGCGGCAATTGCCGCGGCGGCGCATCGTCACCGCGCGCTGCTGGCGATCGACAATACTTTCGCAACGCCGGTCAATCAGAACCCTCTGATGCTCGGCGCGGACATTGTCATGCACAGCGCGACCAAATATCTGGGCGGCCACAGCGACCTTGTTGCAGGGGCGCTGATGGGCAGCCGAGAACTGCTTGCTCCCGTCGCCGTCTGGCGCAAGAATCTCGGCCAGACGCCTGCGCCGGAAACCGCAGCACTGTTGTCGCGCAGCCTATGCACGCTGGTCGTGCGCGTGGAACGGCAGAATGCCACGGCGCAGAAACTGGCCGAGGCCATGGCGCGTCATCCATCGGTGGCCAGAGTGTATTACCCCGGCCTGCCGGAATTCCCCGGCCATGCGTTGGCGCAAAGGCAGATGCAAGGGTTCGGCGGCATGCTGACCATCGAAACACATGGCGGCGGAGAAGCAGCGCGGCGTGTCGCCGATCGCCTGGAATTATTTTCTCTGGCGCCGAGTCTGGGCGGGGTGGAAAGTCTGATCACGCAACCGTGCACGACTAGCCATCACGACCTGACGCCGGAGGAGCGCGCCCGTCGCAACATCTCTGATGCCATGCTGCGGCTTTCGGTAGGACTGGAAGATGCCGAGGATCTGATCGCCGACCTTAATTGGGCATTGCGGTTGTAGCAAGACATAAGATCAATCATCATGCAACCACGCCTCTCGCTTGATAAAAACTAAACTCAAGTTTCTGCAGCTTGAAGACATTCATCCTTCTGCAGTTGAAGCCCTCAAACAGGATGGTTACCACCAGACGGAAACACATACCCATGCGCCCATTGGCGCCGAGTTGATCAAGGCGATCGGCAACGCGCATTTCGTTGGCTTGCGTTCTCGCACCCGTCTGACAGAAGAAGTTCAGAGTCAGGCAGCGAAACTGACCGCCATTGGCTGCTTTTGCATCGGCACCAACCAGGTCGATCTGCCGGCCGCGAATGGCAGTTCTGCCGAGGCAGCTTCCGATGCGCACATTCGGTCAACAACAGACGTTCGAGGTTGTCATTCAATTGTGCTAATGGCATGATGAGAACCTTCGGGTGATTCAAGTCTGAAGTCCACTGATGTTTTAATGCGGATTTCGCCGCGTCAAGTTTGACGCTATTGGGAATTCAGCCTCTAGCTTGATCAAGAACTGGCCGTATTTTCGCCTAAGCGCATGTCCAAGTTGATATCTCTTTTACTTCCCCACGTCGGCAAATTGGTGTGGATGGCGCTGCTGCTGGCCATAGCCGTTTGTCTGGCCTGGGTTGTGTTCGATGAATACCAATCGTCCCGGCGCCAGGCTCGCTATCTAGCCGAATCGGCCCGGAGTCTGACGTTTCATGTCGAACCCGGGTCGAGTTCGTCGATCCGCTTCCCGAAAAACGGGCCCATTGATGAACGGCTTGGTTACAGCCGCCTTCCGGCGTTTCTGGAACGTCTATCCGCGAGGAAATACTCCATAGTAGATCAGGCGCACCTTTCGCCCCATATGATGAAGCTGTCGGATGTCGGCCTGTTCCCGATTTACCACGAGAAAGACCAAGCCGGCCTCGACCTGCTCGACTGCAACGGCCGCCCGTTCTATTCGATACGCTATCCCCAGCGCTTGTATCGCAATTTCGAATCCATTCCGCCGCTGCTGGTGAATTCGCTAGTATTCATCGAGGACCATGAACTGCTTGATGCGACACACCCTACACGCAATCCAGCCATCGATTGGAAGCGCTTTACCAAGGCCGTGTTAAATCAGGTGCGGCACGTGGTGGATCCTGACAATGAGACTCCCGGCGGCAGTACGCTTGCCACCCAGATCGAGAAGTATCGGCACTCTCCGGAGGGCCGTACCGCCTCAGGCATAGATAAATTGCGCCAGATGGCTTCGGCGTCGCTGCGCGCCTACCTTGACGGCGAGAACACTCTGCCAGCGCGACGCCAGATCGTCCTACGCTATCTCAATACAGTTCCGCTTGCGGCCAGGTCCGGCCATGGCGAGATCAACGGTCTGGGCGACGGCTTGTGGGCCTGGTACGGGCGCGATTTCGCGGAGGCGAATGCGCTGCTGCAGGCTCCGAATCCCACGCCAGGCGACCGCACGGATGTGATTAAGCGACGTGCAGAGGTTTTCAAGCAAGCACTTTCCCTGATCGTCGCACAGCGCCGCCCGAGTTACTACCTTGGCGAGGGGCAGCGCGATCTTTACGCATTGACTGACAGCTACCTCCGGCTGCTCGGCGCAGCCGGCGTTATCCCATCCACGCTGCGCGATGCGGCATTGGGAGTGAAACTCACACTGCACAAGGCCAGTGAACGACAGCGGCCGGTGTCGTTCGTGAGTCGCAAAGCCGCAAACGCGTGGCGAACCCATCTAGCGGACTTACTGGGGATGCCGCGGCTGTACGACCTCGATCGGCTTGATGTCATGGCCGGCACTACCCTCAATAGCGAGCTCCAGCGCACGGTCACTGAGATACTGCGCAAGCTCGGCGATCCAGCGGCCGCCAAAGCGCAGGGACTGTACGGCTTTCGAATGCTGCGTCCGGGCGACGACCCGAGCAAGATTGCCTTCAGCTTCACCTTGTTAGAGCGTGGCGAGCATGCCAACCTGGTGCGCGTTCAGGCCGACAATCTCGACCAACCCTTCGACATCAACGAAGGCTCCAAGCTTAACCTTGGCTCGACCGCCAAGCTGCGCACCCTGATCACCTATCTGGAAATCGTTGCCGGGCTACACCACAAATATGCCGACAAAAGCAAAAAGGAACTTGCCGCCGTCCCGGTCGATCCCAAAAACGCTCTGGCCCGCTGGGCGCTCGATTACCTCGGCACGGCCAAGGATCGGAGACTGCCGGCGATGCTGGAGGGGGCCATGGAACGGCGCTATTCGGCCAATCCGGGGGAGGCTTTCTTCACCGGCAGCGGCATGCAAAGCTTCGAGAACTTCGATCCCGAGGAAAACCACCGGAAATATTCGGTCCGGCAGGCTTTCCAGAAATCGGTAAATCTGGTGTTTGTCCGGCTGATGCGCGACATAGTCCGGCATTACATCTACCAGGCACCCGGCTCGACCGCACAACTTTTGAAAGATGCTGACGATCCGCGTCGCCGCGAATACCTGTCCCGCTTTGCCGACAATGAAGGACGGGCATTCATATACCGTTTCTACAAAAAGTACCAGGGCAGGACGGCACCGCAGATGCAGGAGATCCTGCTGCAGAGCGTCCATCCGGTACCGCGGCGGTTGGCCACGGTGTTCCGCTCGATTGAGCCGCAAGCGACGCTGGATCAGTTCAGCGCCTTCCTGCGCCAGCAACTGGCGGGAGCCAATCTCCCGGAATCCGAGTTGCGGAATCTGTACGAAAAATTTGGGCCAAAACAATTCTCGCTCGCCGACCGTGGCTACATCGCCGGGGTGCATCCCCTGGAGCTATGGCTGGTCGGCTTCCTGCGCCACAATCCGGGCGCGACACGTATGCAAATCATCCAGGCGAGTGGAAACGAGCGCCAGGCGGTCTATGCGTGGCTGTTCAATACGCGCCACAAGAATGCGCAGGACAATCGCATTCAGAGTCTGCTGGAACTGGAAGCCTTTCTCGAAATCGCCCGCGACTGGCGGCGCCTGGGCTACCCGTTCGAAGCCTTGACTCCTTCCTACGCGAGTGCCATCGGCGCATCCGGGGACCGGCCGGCGGCGCTTGCCGAACTGGTCGGAATCATCCTGAACAAAGGCGTGCGACTGCCGATCGAGAAAATTGAGACGCTGCGCTTTGCGGCGGCGACGCCGTATGAGACCCGCCTCAAATACCAGGCAGCCAAAGCGGAGCGGCTGCTAGCCGAGGAGATCACCAAGGTGGTCCACCGCGCCCTGGTCGATGTGGTCGACGGAGGCACAGCGGCGCGAATTGCCGGGAGGCTGGTGATGAAGGACGGCACGCTGCTTGAGGTCGGCGGCAAAACTGGCACCGGCGACCATCGCTATGAAGTCTACGGACGCGGGGGGCGGACCATCGCCGAGCGGGTGATCAACCGCTCGGCTACTTTCGTTTTTTTCATTGGCGATCGTTATTTCGGGACGATTACCGCTTACGCCCATGAGCCTTACGCGGCACGCTACAAGTTCACCAGCGCGATGTCGGTACAACTGCTCAAATCCCTGGCGCCGGTGCTCACGCCGCTTTTCGAAAGAGATGCGGTGGAGAAACTCACGGCATGTCGGCCGGACTATGTCGCAAAGATTACCTCCGTTCGTAGCGTTCAGAAATGACGCTGTGCCGAAATAGCGAGACGGCTTGCCCGTAATTTTCTTGCCAAACATTTGTGCTGCGCGTCCAAGATTGTTGGGGATATCAGCGCTCGCGTTTTGTTGAATACCGTCATGGCAGAAGCATCGACGCTCGCAATATCGGAGAGGTTGGTCGGCACAATCATGATGTTGTGGTCTTGGCGAGGTTGCCGAGTGCGGCGATATAGAGCTCTGCAACCTTGAGGTTTTCTGCCTGCAACCCGCCTTCTTCGCCGAGCGCAATGGCGACCGTTTCTACCGCTGCCGCAGTCGTAGTTCTTAATATGGAAGTCCCACAATTTGAGAAACGCGGCATGCCATTTTGGACCAACGTCCATTCCGACAAATGGCCAAGGTTCCCCTTCAATTGCGCTGGTGGCTAACGTACCGAGACGCCGCCGGTCAGCAGGCGCCGACCATAGCTTAGTCACCCTTGACGCGATTGCGGCCATCCTCCTTGGCGTGGTAGAGGGCGGCATCAGCCCGCGCGAAGAAAAGTTCTGGTATTCGATCATTCATTCCGAGAACGGCGACGCCCATGCTGACGGTAAAGCGTACGATCCTTCTGTCGTTTGCCTCGACCTCCAACGTCTCAATCTTTCTCCGCAGCCGTTCAGCCACCTCGAGGCCTTGTTCGCGTCTCAGCTCAGGCAACAGAATCGCAAATTCCTCACCTCCTATCCGGCCGAAGATGTCAATTTCGCGCAGTTCGCTCGTGCATGCCCGCGTCAGAGACTTTATGACCTCGTCTCCTATGGCATGCCCGTAGGTGTCGTTAATCCGTTTGAAAAGGTCGATGTCGAGCATGATAAGGGCCAACGGGTGGAGCATACGATGCGCCCGGTGCATTTCCTGGACCATCAATTCCAGGAAGCGCCGACGGTTGTATACGCCGGTCATCGAGTCGGTCGTGGCCATTCGGCGTAGATCTTCCTCAAGCTGTTTGCGCTCGGTAATGTCCCTTATGATGCCAATGAAGAAAAGCCGACCTCCTTCGTCAGCCCAGGTTGCCACGGTAAGCTCTATGGGAAATTCGCGGCCATCCCTGCGCAACGCATGGAACTCCTTGGTCTGGCCACCGAAGGGAGCGCCACCTTTCCTGCCTATGCCCGCCACACCGGCGTCGTGCAGAGGTCGGTAACGGGCCGGAATGATTGCGTGGAGCTTGCTGCCAATCATGGTTTCAGCCGGCCTGCCGAACATGCGCTCAGCACGTTGGTTGAACGAGAGGATGGTGCTGTTTTCGTCGATGGTGATAATGGCATCAGCCGCAACCCTGGCGAGCGAGTGGAATCGCCCTTCGCTATTGCCAGGCCGCGTTGCGGTTTTCATCAACTTAATGATGCCAAGCAGTAAAAACAGCATGCCGGACATATACATGGCCTGTATCGCCGGGATTAGCCAAGTGTAGGGGCCGGCGACACCTGATGTTTCGGCGGACATGCCCTTCAGGATGTCGTGCAACGCGATCAGCCCGATGCCAATGAGTATGAGTTCGCCGCCACTTTGCATGCCGCGGGAGGAGCGCCGCAGGCTGCCCATGATGAATGCGACGCCGACCAATTCGAAAATCCAAACTAGATTGTTTATGATTTCACTCCATTGGCGGACTTATTTCTATAGCTCCAATCTGGAGAAATTCTACTTCTGATTGGCGTAACAATTCCTTTCGAGGCTACGCATGATTACATGCAGGCAGACCGACGAGTTCGCGGCGAGTCTCGCTCCCCTCATCTTGCCATCCTTCGCCATAGCCTCAAGCAGTTGCCTTGCTAGAGCCTCATTTGGCATTGACCCCACTTGCTTACTCTTGCCCGCCATGCCAGTTGTGACGTTCAGAATCCTGCCAGCAACCCAGTAGGTTCCCCGGTACGTCTTCGAGCCAATCTCACATGTAATGGGGTGGCGTTTGATATGGATGTCCATAAAGCAAGATCCCACCCGTGAGCTATTCTGTTGCTACTTCTTTGCCCCAGGCTTCCTACCCGGTGCCGCCGCTGGAATGGTTCCTGCCAATCGACAGAGCTTTCCCTCTACTGATTTGCCGTCTTTGAACCGGGTAACGCTGCATGATGATATTTCGCCCCGCGCGGAAAGCTTCAACAATGAGATGCAAACCTCGGAAAGTGGCATACCCGTTCCGGCGGCAATGTCGCGGTCAAGTTGCTGACCATTTTTCTTCAGGTATTGGAGGATCGGATCTGTTTGCATTCTGAATACCTATTGAATTGCGATTGGCCAAAGGGCGGGTATAACCTGCCCGGATTGACGAAAGCAGGTTACATGGTTATCAAACTCACAACCATCAAACTGGAGTTTCTTTAAGGATTCTCTGCTTGGCCTGTGCTTCAGCCTTGTTGATTTGCGTCACGCCTCTGCCAAACGCATCTCTTTGCGCAATACCCGTCTTGGTGGCTTCAATGCTCTTGAGGCAACGCCATTTTCTTCCTGCCTTTGTTGCAATCTGGCGCATCTCTTCCACAGGATGGTGTCTGCCGCAGTGGTAGCAGTAGGCGGTTTGGAGCGTGGAGGCAGTTTGGGGCATAGCTTGAAACCTATCGATTATTTTCGGGTGGGGAATGGTAGAGCGACCCCGGAAATTCCCCTGTTTTTGAGTCTTTACACAATCTCGGCCAATTAGAGACTCAAGTTGACGATCAACTACGTGACGATCAACTACGCTGAATTCAATTTGGATGTCTACCGGGATCCACCCGTGCGAAATCAGTGGCGCAATACTGGATGATCGAGAATGGCCTCATAGGAATCAATGAAATCTTCAAATTCCTCCTGATCGTGCTCTTGCGCCAGGAACTGGCCGAATTCATTGCGCATGCGGTCAGCGGTCGCGCCACGCAACAAACCCATCCGACCATTGCGCTTATCCAGAATCTCCAGGGCATCATGCCCCGGATAATCGATCACGTATAGCAGCGGGTTGTTAAACAGGACATTCATTGCGGTATCTCGTTGTCGGCTGATCTGGTATGTGCGGCCGATATGCCCGGATTCAAGTCCTAGCGTCGATACCTGACCGCCGGACTGCCCCCAATACCGACCATCGGACTCTCATTATTGAGATCGCCTACGATCCCCAAAATCTTGATTCCGGCCCTCAAAATGCAAAAGCACAACCGCAATGGCCGGCTAAGTGCAAGAAAAACTACGAATTTTGGCTGGCTCCCTGGCTGGGCTCGAACCAGGGACTACGGATTAACGATCAATCACAGTCTACCAGCTCGTTTCGCGTTCCGCCGACGACGTGATCTTGTGGATCGAGAGGTCGGCACCGTCATATTCCTGCTCGGGATCCAGGCGTATGCCGACGATGGCCTTGAGCAAGCCATAGACTGTGAAGCCACCGATCAGGGCGACCGCAATGCCCAGCAGCGTACCAGTCAACTGCGCGCCGAAGCTGACGCCGCCCAGCCCACCGAACTGCTTGAGGCCGAAGATGCCGGCCGCGATGCCGCCCCAGGCGCCGCACAGGCCATGCAACGGCCATACGCCCAGCACGTCATCGATCTTCCAGCGGTTTTGCGTCAGGGTGAACATGTAGACAAACATCGCGCCGGCGAAGGCGCCGACCGCCAGCGATCCGAGCGGATGCATTACGTCGGAACCGGCGCAGACCGCCACCAGTCCGGCGAGCGGGCCGTTATGTACGAAGCCGGGGTCGTTGCGGCCGACAAACAATGCCGCCAAGGTACCGCCCACCATCGCCATCAGCGAGTTCATCGCAACGAGGCCGGAAATCTTGTCGATGGTCTGTGCGCTCATCACATTGAAGCCGAACCAGCCGACGACAAGAGTCCATGAACCCAGGGCGAGAAAAGGAATGGAAGATGGTGGATGCGCACCGGCGATGCCACCATCCTTGTGATAGCGGCCGCGCCGCGCACCGAGCAATATCACCGCGGTCAGGCCGATCCAGCCACCAACCGCATGCACAACTACTGAACCGGCGTAGTCGTGGAAGTTTTCGCCGAAGCTGGCCTTGATCCAGTTCTGTACGCCAAAGGCATTATTCCAGGCGACGCCCTCGAAGAAGGGATAGATGAACCCGACCAGGAGGAAGGTCGCCGCCAGTTGGGGATAGAAGCGGGCGCGCTCGGCAATGCCACCCGAAACGATGGCCGGCACCGCGGCGGCAAAGGTGAGCAGGAAAAAGAACTTGGTCATCTCATAGCCGCTCTTCTGTACCAGCACGTCGGCACCGACCAGAAAATGGGTGCCGTAGGCGATGCCGTAACCGATGAAGAAATAGGCCAGCGTTGACATGCAAAAGTCGCAAAGGATTTTGACCAAGGCATTGACCTGGTTCTTTTTGCGCACCGTGCCAAGTTCCAGAAAGGCGAAACCGGCATGCATGGCGAGAATCATGACCGCGCCCATCAGAATGAACAGAACGTCGGTCGAGGTTTTCAGATTTTCCAATTGGGGGGCCCTCCAGGTAACAGCCGCACCAAAAAGCAACTATTGTTCCTGAAATCTATTTAATTAAAATCATCAGGATAGATTTCGCGGACAAATAATTTTGCACTTGCATGGTGCCTGCAATGGGTTTTACGCATTATGTAAGTGCATAAAACAGGGCGGCATTGCGGGCTTACTGACTTGGTGCATAGCCCTTGGGCAGCAATACCCACATTCGTCCTCTCTGTTTCATCCTGCCTGCTTTCGCACCGGCTTCCGCGCCACTGCCCCAATAAAAGTCGGCTCGCACCGGGCCGCGAATCGCACCGCCGGTATCCTGCGCCAGCACCAGTCGCTGTAGCAGTTCATCCGAATTCGGCTGAGTAGTGGACAGCCAGACCGGACTTCCCAGCGGCGTGGTGCGCGCATCGACGGCGATGCTGCGCTCCGGCGTCAACGGCATTGCCAGCGCACCGGGCGGACCGCTGCCCTCGACCGGCAGCTCGCGAAAGAACACCATGCTCGGATTGACGTTGAGCAGTTCCTGCAAGCGCTTGGGATTCGCCGCCGCCCAAGCCTTGATGCCCTGCATCGAGGTCTGCTCGATTTTCATTTCGCCCTGTTCGGCCAGCCACTTGCCCACGGAACGATAGGGATGGCCGTTCTGGTCGGCGTAGCTGATGCGCACCCGCTGTCCGTCCGGCAAATCGACCTGGCCCGAGCCCTGTATTTGCAGGAAGAAAAAGTCGATCGGGTCGCTGGTCCACATGATGGCATCATCGGCCCGGCGGACTTCCTGTTGCGTCCAATCAGCACGTGAGTAATAGGGCACCAGTTTTCTGCCTTCGAGGCGGCCGCGCAGCCGCAGGTTCCTCAGCTCGGGATAGACCTCGGACAAATCCACCGTGATCAGGTCGTTCGGCACGCCGAACACCGGATAGCGGTAGATATTGTCCGGTTTGCGGCTGCCCTTGATCACCGGTTCGTAATAGCCGGTAATCAAGCCATCGCGGCTGCCATCCGGATTGACCAGTTGCCAGGGCTGCAACTGCGCCTCGAACCAGGCGCGCAGATCATTGCCGCCCCCGCCGCGCGCCGAAGCGCACACACCGCTCCATAGCGCCCGCCGCTCAAGGACTTTGCAGGATGCAAGAAAGGCATCGAATGCCGCGGTGAGATCGTCGCTGCCCCAGCCGGGCAGGTCGGACCAACTGGCGGGTTGCAGCGGTTTTTCGACGGGTTTGGGCGGCACCGGCACTTCGACCGGCGGACAGACACAGGGAGCAGGCGGCGGAGAGGGTGGCACGGCAGCACAGCCGGCAAGCAACAGCGCCATCAGCGCGGGCAAATAAATTTTTTTCTGCATGTCTGCTAAAGTCGAGTGAAAACAAGTGTCCAGATTACCTCATGAATGAATCACATTTAAAACAACTTGCCGATTTGCTGGCGCGCGGCAGCGAGTTGCTGGCCCGCGTCGAGGGCTTGCTGCCAGCCGCGGCGGCACCCGCCGACTGGCGTGCCAAGGCCTTTCGCTGGCGCAAGCTGCGCGGGAATGGATGCCTATTTGCGGTTAAAACCC
This sequence comes from Georgfuchsia toluolica, assembly GCF_907163265.1. Taxonomy (NCBI): domain Bacteria; kingdom Pseudomonadati; phylum Pseudomonadota; class Betaproteobacteria; order Nitrosomonadales; family Sterolibacteriaceae; genus Georgfuchsia; species Georgfuchsia toluolica. The sequence goes on along the minus strand of NZ_CAJQUM010000001.1, from coordinate 3,078,610 downwards.
TGCATTGCATCCGGCTGCAGGACCTGCATGGCGTGGACGCACAGAAGGCCGCCATCGAGCAGAACACGCGGCAGTTCGTCGCCGGCAAGAGTGCGAACAACGTGCTGCTCACCGGCGCGCGCGGCACCGGCAAGTCATCTTTGATCAAGGCCGTACTCAACAAATTCGCTGGCAAGGGGCTGCGCCTGATCGAGGTCGACAAGGACGATCTCGTCGACCTGCCCGAGATCGTCGACCTGGTGCGCGAGCGGTCCGAGCGCTTCATCATCTTTTGCGACGATCTTTCCTTCGAGGCCGGCGAGCCCGGCTTCAAGCATTTGAAGAGCGTGCTCGACGGTTCGGTCGCCGGCATGCCCGACAACCTGCTGGTGTATGCGACATCGAACCGCCGCCATCTGATGCCCGAGTTCATGCACGAGAACCTCGACGCAAAACATGACATCGAGGGCGAACTGCATCCGGCCGAAAGCACCGAAGAAAAAGTCTCGCTGTCGGAACGCTTCGGCCTCTGGCTTTCGTTCTATCCCTTCGATCAGGAGCATTATCTTGTCATTTGCAATCACTGGCTGATGGAACTCGGCTTGACGCAAGCGCAGTGTACCGCCGCGCGCGGCGAGGCCTTGCGCTTCGCCTTGCAGCGCGGCTCGCGTAGCGGCCGCGTGGCCTGGCAGTTCGCGCGCGATTACGCCGGCCGTTTGCAGACCGGACACAAATGACCGTCACCCATGTCGCCGCTGCCGTGCTGCTGCGCGAGGACGGCAGTTATCTGTTGGGCCAGCGCGCCGCCGATACTTTCTACCCGGGCTTTTGGGAATTCCCCGGCGGCAAGGTGGAGCCCGGCGAAGCGCCGCGCGACGCCCTGATTCGCGAGTTGCGCGAGGAACTTGGCATCGAAGTGGTGCAGTGTTTTCCGTGGATCGTGCGCGAACATGAATACGAACACGCCCACGTCAGGCTGCATTTTTTCCGCGTCACCAAATGGCAGGGCGAATTGCAAGACCACGTCCATGCGGCACTGTCATGGCAAACGATAGGCGCGAAAAGCGTCGCACCGATGCTGCCGGCCAACGGACCGGTGCTGAAAGCGCTGACGCTGCCCGATTTCTATGCCATCACGCAGGCTGCCAGGATCGGCGCCGATGCGCAACTCGCCGCATTGGAGCAGGCACTGAAGCATGGATTGCGGCTGGTGCAGATTCGCGAACGGGATATGCCGGAACCGCAGCGCACCGCCTTTGCTTCCGAGGCCGTGCGTCTGATTCAAGGCTTCGGCGCGCGCGCGCTCATCAACGGCGACGCCGATATGGCGCTGGAACTCGGCGCCGACGGCATTCATCTGTCCGCCCGGGAACTGATGGCGCTGACACAAAGGCCGGAATTCAAGCTGGTCGGCGCTTCCTGCCATACGCGCGGCGAACTGGATCAGGCCATTGCGCTTGGTCTGGATTTCGCCGTGGTCGGATCAGTCAACGCGACACCGACGCACGGGATGCAGGAAGGTATCGGTTGGGAAGCATTCAATATAATCATCGCCGACTGCCCCATCCCGGTTTTTGCCATCGGCGGACTGCAACGCGACAACATGCTTGCAGCATGGCGGCACGGCGCGCACGGGATCGCCGCGATTCGTTCCGCCTGGGCGGTTGATTCGTTCTAGTATCTATAGGAATTTGATGGATCGGGTGAAAACAAGAGCTTTCACCACCAAGACACCAAGTTCACGAAGGTGCACCAAGAACGTCAAATTCGATATTATTTTTCCTTGGGGATGCTTGGTGTCCTTGGTGCCTTGGTGGTGAGAGATTTTTGCTATTCATCAGTATTGCTTTGACTGACTACTAGCGCGAATCCGCTTGGCTCTGTAGCCTACGCTCGACTTCAGCGACGTCTGCGTCGCTTACTGCAACGCATTTGCGGCGCGAGGTCTGACCCGATACCAGCGTAAGCCGCGACTTTGGAATACCGAGCCGGGCGGCGAGAAACGCGATCAAGGCGTCATTGGCCTTGCCATCGACCGGCGGCGCCGACAGGCGCAGCTTGAGCGCATCGCCGTGCAGGCCGACGACCTCGGTCTTCTTCGCGCCGGGCTGGATATGCAGCGTAAGCAGCACGCCATCTCCGCTGGCACGCAGCCAGGTCATTGCGGCACCTCCCCCCCAGCCCCCGAAGGGCTCGCTTTGCACAGTTCGCCCGCTTCGGCAGCGCCGAACAATGCTCGGCGAATTCCTGCCTTCGCCCCAGGGAAGGGGGAACGCAAGCGTTCCCCTTCGCGGGAAATTGGGCTCATCCCCTGCCCCCCGCCCCAAGGGTGGGGCAATCAGTCACCTCCCCCTCCCGGAGGGGAGGCCGGGGGGGGGTGCATTGCTTTCCGCGCTTGCGCGGGCGACCCGGCGGACGACGCTCATGGCATCAACAGCCACATGCGCAGCGAGGCAAGCCCGATATCGATCAGCTTGATGACAAAAAACAACGCAATGGGTGACAGATCGATGCCGCCGATCAGGGGGATGACGCGCTGGAACGGCTGCAGCATCGGCCCCGCAACGGCGTTGATTACCGGCGCGACTGGCGCATGTGGATTAATCCATGACAGCAACGCGCTGATGATGACGATTGCGATGGCAAGGGTGCATGCAACGCTTGCGGTTTCAATGAGGGCGATCAGCGCGACGATGCCAATGTGACCCATGCCGCCCTTGAAGAAGCCGCTGATGCCGTAGATCACGCCCAGGTAAATCGCCTGCATCAGCCAGGCCAGCACGAGGCTCGGCAGATCATGTCCCCAGGCAGTGGGAATCACGCGCCGCGCCGGCCGCACCATCCAGTCGGTGATCGTGATGACAAACTGGCCAATGGGATTGCGAAACGGCGCACGTGCCCATTGCATGGCAAAGCGGGCAAGCAGCGCGAAGGTGAAAAAGCCGGCAACGCTTTGCAAGATGAAGTTGAGTATTTGCATGACGATGAACCCTACAAGAAACAGTTAACCACGGCGGCACGGCGGACACGGCGAAAAGCAAGGGTAAAGGCATTGACCAAGGACACTGAGAAAGGCAAGGACAAACTCCGTTTCATGGTTTTGTTTCTCTCCGTGGTTATCGCTTTTGACTTTCGCCTGCCCGCCGTATCGCCGTGGTTCGAATTGATTTTATGAATCTGCCCCCAGTTGGTCGCCAAGCTCAACGCCGCGTGTTTGCGCAGCTTTTGTGGCTCGAGCAATGGCGGCGGCCACGCCATCAGCATCAAGCGATTTGAGCGCCGCCTCAGTGGTGCCGCCCTTCGATGTCACTCGCTCGCGCAATATGGCGGGCGATTCGTTGCCGTGCTCAGCGAGCCGTGCCGCGCCGAGAAAGGTTTGCACCGCGAGCTTGCGCGCGGCTGCCCTATCGAACCCGGCGTCCTCGGCAGCCTTCTGCAATGCTTCCATGAAATAGAACACATAGCCCGGCCCGCTGCCGGAGATGGCGGTAACGGCATCCATCTGCGCTTCGTCGTCGACCCACAGCGTCGGTCCGGCGGCATTGAGGATTTTCTCCGCGCTGGCGCGCTCCTGATGATTTACGCCCGGTCCGGCATAAAGACCGGTGATGCCGGCACCGATCAGGGCCGGCGTATTGGGCATGGTGCGCACGATCCTGGCGTAACCACCGAGCCAGCGGCCGATGTCGCTGGAACGGATACCCGCCGCGATGCTGATTACCAGTTGCGTGCCGAGCCGGCCCTTGAGCGGAGCGATGGCTTCGCGCAATTGCTGCGGCTTGACGGCGAGCATCCAGATGTCGCAGTTCATCGCGCCCTCGTCGATAGCAGGCGTACAGCGCACGCCATAAATGTCGGCAAGCTTCGCGCGCATCTCTGCCACCGGCTCCACTACCTGGATGTCCGTCGCGGAATAGCCCTGATGACGCAGGCCGCCGATCAGGGCATTGGCCATGTTGCCGCCGCCGAGAAAACTAATCTTCATATCTATCTTTCTCCAAATATCGCCGTGCCAACGCGCACGATGGTCGCACCTTCAAGAATAGCCGCTTCAAGATCGTGCGACATGCCCATTGACAGCGTATCCAACGCCAGGCCCTGCGCATTCAACCGATCCTGCAATTGTCGCAGCAAGGCAAAGCGCGAACGCAACAGCGCAATATCTTCGGTCGGTTCGGGAATGGCCATCAGGCCGCGCAAGGTCAGATTCGGCAGGCGCGCCACCGCCTGCGCCAGCGCTGCGGCCTCTTCCGGCGCACAGCCGCTCTTGCTCGCTTCGCCGCTGACATTGACCTCGATGCAGACCTGTAATGGCGCCAGCGCGGCAGGCCGTTGCGCCGACAGCCGCTCTGCCAGCTTTGCCCGATCGAGCGAATGCAGCCAGTCGAATCGTTCCGCCACGGTGCGCGTCTTGTTGCTTTGCAAGGGGCCGATGAAATGCCATTCGAGACGCGGCTCGACGACAAGATCGCGCAGTTGCGCGATCTTGTCCGTCGCTTCCTGCACATAGCTCTCGCCAAAGGCGCGCTGCCCGCAGGCTACCGCTGCGCGCACTTGCACGGCGGGCCAGGTCTTGCTTACCGCCAGCAGCGTAACGCTTGCCGGCGCACGCCCTGCCGCCGCGCAGGCTGCAGCAATGCGCTGTCTCACGACTTGCAAGTTGGCGGCAATTGTTGTCATATAGCGGGGTCGCGAGTATACACTGCGCCTTTCCGCACCCGACCAAACCCAAAGGAAATCTCGGCATGGATATTACCGAACTGCTGGCCTTCTCCGTCAAGAACAAGGCCTCCGACCTGCATTTGTCTTCCGGTCTGCCACCGATGATCCGCGTCCATGGCGACGTGCGCCGCATCAATCTGCCGCCGCTGGAACACAAGGACGTGCATGCCATGGTGTACGACATCATGAACGACGGCCAGCGCAAGGTGTATGAGGAAAACCTCGAAATCGACTTCTCCTTCGCCGTGCCCAATCTGGCGCGCTTCCGCGTCAATGCCTTCGTCCAGCATCGCGGCGCCGCCGCCGTGTTTCGTACCATTCCGGACAAGGTGCTGACGCTGGAGCAATTGAACTGCCCGAAGATTTTCGGCGAGATCGCGCGCACGCCGCGCGGCATCGTGCTGGTCACCGGCCCGACCGGTTCTGGCAAGTCCACCACGCTGGCGGCGATGGTCGATGACATCAACGAGAACGACTTCGGCCACATTCTGACCGTCGAGGACCCGATCGAATTCGTGCACCAATCGAAGAAATGTCTGATTAACCAGCGCGAAGTCGGCCCGCACACCTTGTCCTTCGCCAACGCCCTGCGCTCGGCGCTGCGCGAAGACCCGGACGTGATCCTGGTGGGCGAAATGCGCGACCTGGAAACTATCCGCCTCGCCCTGACCGCCGCCGAGACCGGCCATCTGGTCTTTGGCACCTTGCACACCAGCTCGGCGGCCAAGACCATCGACCGAGTCGTGGACGTCTTCCCGGCAGCGGAGAAGGAAATGGTGCGTTCCATGCTGTCCGAATCCCTGCGCGCGGTCATTTCGCAGACCCTGTTGAAAACCAAGGACGGCTCGGGCCGCGTCGCCGCGCACGAGATCATGATTGGCACGCCGGCCATTCGCAATCTGATCCGCGAGAACAAGGTCGCCCAGATGTATTCCTCGATCCAGACCGGCCAGCAATTCGGTATGCAGACGCTGGACCAGAACCTGCAGGAACTGGTAAAACGTAATGTCGTTTCCTCGGCGGAAGCCAGAACCAAGGCGGCGAACAAGGATAATTTTGCAGGCTGAAAAACATGAACCACAGCGATACGGCGAGCATGGCGAAATTCAGAAGCGATAAGGCTTTCGTTTTCCACCGGGTGCGCCGTGTCGCCGTGGTAAACACGCCTTTTTGAATTGATCGACGGGGGTTCAAATGGAACGCGACGAAGCATTAAAGTTCATATACCAGCTTCTGGCCATGATGGTGCAGAAGAAGGGTTCCGATCTTTTCATTACTGCGGGTTTCCCTCCCGCGATCAAGATCGACGGCAAGATGATGCCGGTCACACAGCAGACGCTGACGCCGCAGCACACGCTCGAACTGGCGCGTTCGATCATGAACGACAAGCAGGCTGCCGAGTTCGAGGCAAGCAAGGAATGCAATTTCGCCATTTCGCCGGCCGGCATCGGCCGCTTCCGCGTCAATGCCTTCGTACAGCAGGGCCGCATCGGCATGGTATTGCGCACCATCAATGTCCAGATCCCGAATTTCGACGACCTCCACCTGCCCGAGGTGCTCAAGGATGTGGCAATGACCAAACGCGGCCTGGTCCTCTTTGTCGGCGGCACCGGGTCAGGCAAGTCGACCTCGCTGGCGGCGATGATCGGCCACCGCAACCAGAACAGCTACGGCCACATCATCACCATCGAAGATCCGGTTGAATACGTGCATGAGCACCGCAACTGCATCGTCACGCAACGCGAAGTCGGTGTCGATACCGATTCGTGGGAAGTCGCGCTGAAAAATACGCTGCGCCAGGCGCCGGACGTGATCCTGATCGGCGAGATCCGCGACCGGGGTGTCATGGAGCATGCCATCGCCTTCGCCGAGACCGGCCACCTCTGCATGGGCACGTTGCACGCCAACAACTCGAACCAGGCACTTGACCGCATCATCAATTTCTTCCCCGAAGAGCGTCGCCCGCAACTGCTGATGGACCTCTCGCTCAATCTCAAGGCGATAGTGTCGCAGCGCCTGATTCCGTTGAAGGACGCCAAGGGCCGCGCGGCGGCGATTGAAATCATGCTCAACTCGCCGCTGATCGCCGACCTGATCTTCAAGGGCGAGGTACACGAAATCAAGGAAGTCATGAAGAAGTCGCGCGAACTGGGCATGCAAACCTTCGATCAGGCCTTGTTCGACCTCTACGAAGCCGGCAGGATCAGCTATGAGGACGCCCTGCGCTTTGCCGATTCAATGAATGAAGTGCGGTTGACGATCAAGCTGCAGGGCAAGGAATCGAAGGATAGGGACGTCAACGCCGGCATCCAGCATCTCGACATTGTTTGAGGCAGGGACAAGGGACAAGTTGCAAGATTCAAGTTGCAAGTGTGATGTTTTTCCCTTGTCCCTTGAATCTTGAACCTTGTATCTTCAAAAACCTGTTTGCAACCCCGGCCACGCGACTTGTAAAGCCGTCTTGAATTCGGCCTGAATGCGTGCCAGCGCTTCCTGACTGTCGCCTTCGAAGCGCATCACGACGACCGGCGTGGTATTGGAGGCGCGTGCCAAGCCGAAGCCATCGGCATATTCGGCGCGCACGCCGTCGATGGTGATGAGTTCGCGCGCGTTGGGGAACCTGCCTTCGCGCTGGAGTTTTTCAATCAGCGCATGCGGCTCGCCTTCCTTCATCTTGATGTTCAGTTCGGGCGTCGAGATGGCGTTGGGCAGGTGCTGCAGCGGCCAGTTGGCATCCGGCCAGCGCGAGATGATTTCCAGCAGCCGGGCGCCGGTATAGAGCGCATCGTCGAAGCCATACCAGCGTTCCTTGAAGAAAATATGTCCGCTCATCTCGCCGGCCAACAGCGCGCCGGTTTCCTTGAGCTTGGTCTTGATCAATGCATGGCCGGTATTCCACATCAGTGGCCGGCCGCCCTGATGCCGCACCGATTGCGCAACCCAGCGCGAGCACTTCACGTCGTAAATAATCTGCGCGCCGGGATTGCGCGCCAGCACGTCGGCGGCGAACAACATCAACTGGCGATCGGGGAAGATGATCTCGCCATCCCTGGTGACGACGCCGAGGCGGTCGCCGTCGCCATCGAAGGCGAGTCCCAGCTCGGCATCGGTGTCGCGCAGAGCCTGCTGCACATCGCACAGGTTTTCCGGCTTGGAGGGATCGGGATGATGGTTGGGAAAAGTGCCATCGATCTTGCAGAACAATTCAATGACCTCGCAGCCCAGGCGGCGGAACAATTCGGGCGCGAGTTCGCCGGCAACGCCGTTGCCGCAATCGACGACGATTTTCATCGGCCGCGACAGTTTTACGTCACCGACGATGCGATTCAAATAATCGGCCTCGACCTTGGCAGTGCTGCGCTGACCCTTGCCCGTATCGAGTTCATCGTTTTCGATGCGCCGCCGCAGCCCGCTGATCAGATCGCCATACAGCGTCTGCCCACCGAGCACCATCTTGAGGCCGTTGTAGTTGGGCGGGTTGTGGCTGCCGGTAACCGAAACGCAACTGCCGACACCGAGATGTTCGGCGGCGAAATAAGTGACCGGCGTCGGTACGCGGCCGATGTCGATGACATCGATTCCGGCGCTGGTGATGCCGGTGGCGAGCGCAGCGGCGAGTTCCGGCCCGGAGAGGCGCCCGTCGCGGCCGATCACGATCACAGCGAGTCCGCGCGCCCGCGCATCGCTGCCGAGCGCCTGACCAATCCGCCTCACGCCGTCGGCGGTCAGCGTTTCGTTGACAATACCACGAATGTCATAGGCCTTAAAGATTTCCCGGGGTGGGGCTTTCATCGCAACTCCTTGTTGAATTCGGTATTAACCTAAAAACCTCATTTGAATCACGGCGACACGGCGGGCACAACGGAAAAGCAAAAGCTTGCCAATGGACTTCGTTTCACCCGGTGGGTGAGGCGCAGCGTGTCCGTCATGCCTTGTGTTTTCGTCGTGTCGCCGTGTCCGCCGTGGTGAACTGCTTTTCCCAAGATTAATGTAGTGTTTTCGGCGCTTCACTGAACGAGTCGGGCGGCGCGGGCGAGGCGTGATGCACAACCAGTCGCCAGCCGGTCGGGCCGCGCGCATAGACATTGGTGGCAACGACGGGCGTCTGCTGCGCCGGATCGTCATTGACGTTGACATATTGGACCAGGCTGTGAATGGCGGTGAAGGGACTGACGACGAAACTGAGCGGCGTCACCTGCACGCGCAGACGCGTGCCGCCGCCAAACACGCGCCGCCAGGCTTCGCGCACCATGGCGTAACCGGCAAGGCGCGGGCCGCCGGGAAGGATGCAGACGATTTCCTCGTCCTCGGACCAGACCTGCATCAGCGCATCCAGGTCGGCGCGTTCGATGGCCTCGTAGAAGGCGGCTTCGACATCCTGCGGTGTAGCGAAAAATGCCTTGCTCAAAGTGTCCTCGACTGACTCAAAACATAATCGGGTGCCATGCCTTCCATGCACTTGAAATGTCCAAGCGGGCATTGGCGCTGGAAACAGGGGCTGCATTCGACATTCAGCGTCACTATCTTCGCACGAGTCGACAGCGGCGGCGTATAGACCGGGCTGGAAGAGCCATACAGCGCCAGCAGCGGCCGCTCCAGAGCAGCGGCGACATGCATCAGCCCCGAGTCGTTGCTGACGACCAGCCGCGCGGCGGCAATCAGGTCGATGGCCTGTTCGAGCGAGGTGCGTCCGCACAGGTTGACAGCACAGGCGCCCGCACGTTCGACGATGCTGTCGCCAATGACTTGGTCAGCGGCCGAGCCGAGGATCCATACCGGATCGGCCTGGCTGCCCAGCCGTTGCGCCAATGCAGCGAAATGCGGCGCCGGCCAGCGCTTGGCCGGGCCGTATTCGGCGCCGGGACAGAAGATAACCGGAGAGGCATCCAGCGGCAGACCAAGTGCATGGCGCGCCGCTTGCTGCTGTTCCCTGCTCGATGCGAGATGCGGCGCTGGCAGCGGCGGCACTCTGGTGGAGCCGGCCGGATCGGCGAGTCGTGCATAGCGTTGCGCAAGCTGGGGCAATTCCGCCTCATCGAGTTTGTGGCGACGGTTGAGCAAACCGAAACGGGCTTCGCCCTGATACCCAATGCGTTCGGGGATGCCGGCAAAGAAGGGCACCAGCGCCGACTTCCACGAATTCGGCAGCACATAGGCGGCGGCGTAATGCGCGGCGGCAAGCTGCCGACCCAGCGCGCGGCGCGCGAAAAAAGCAAAGTCGCCATGCCGGAACGGACTCTCGATGACGCGCCGGATTTGCGGCATGCGCTGTAACAGCGGCGCACTCCATGCCGGGGCAAGCACATCGATCATGGCCCCGCGCTCGTGCAGTCTGACGAATAGCGGTTGCGCCAGTATCGTGTCGCCGATCCAGGAAGGGGCGACGACCAGGATGCGTGAGGAGTGAGGAGTGGGAAGTGAGGAGTGAACCGTCATGGTTTTAGGCGTGCGCTCCGAAACGATTTGCGTAGCGCGAATGGCGAGTTGGTGTCAAAAGGTTGAAGGAGCTGCATTAGCTCCTCACTCCTCCCTCCTAACTCCTCACTGCTTCTTCAATGATGGCCGTGAGGACGTTCGCCGGTGAAGGTATAGCGCGTGCCGCAGTAAGGGCAGGCCGCGCTACCGCTCTTCAGCACATCGAGGAAGACACGTGGGTGCCGCGCCCAGAGCGGTGCGCCGGGCAACGGGCAATGCAGCGGCAAATCATGTGCAGTCACATCGACTGCGCGGGAGGTATCAGAAGCTTGATTCGTTTGGGTCATGTGTGCTCCTTTTTGAAAATAGTTACAAGGTTCAAGGGGCAAGGTACAAGAAAAAACATTGGCCTTGAGACTTGAACCTTGCAACTTGAACCCACCTTAGACTTTCGTCAGCCAGTCGACGTGGGCCGGCACCTTGCCATTGACGACATCGAAGAAAAGACTTTGCAGTTTGGCCGTCATCGGGCCGCGGCTGCCGCTGCCGATGACACGGTTATCGAGTTCGCGAATCGGCGTCACTTCGGCGGCGGTGCCGGTAAAGAAGGCTTCGTCGGCAATGTAGATATCGTCGCGCGTCAGGCGCTGGCTGCGCACTTCATAACCGAGTTCGCTGGCCAATGCGAGGATCGAGGCACGCGTGATGCCCGACAGCGCCGAGGCGATTTCCGGCTCATAGATCACACCGTTCTTGACGATGAACACATTCTCGCCCGCGCCCTCGGCGACGAAGCCATCGACGTCGAGCAGCAGTGCCTCGTCATAGCCATCCTGCGTTGCTTCCATGTTGGCGAGGATCGAGTTGGCATAGGTCGCAGCGAACTTGGCGCGCGCCATGGTGACATTGACGTGATGGCGGGCGTAGGACGAAGTCTTGACGCGGATGCCCTTCTCCATGCCCTCCTGTCCCAGATAGGAACCCCATTCCCAGGCGGCGATGGCGACATGCACACCGGCGCCAAAGGGGTTGATGCCCATTTTTCCCGAACCGTAGAAGGCGACCGGACGGATATAGCAGGATTCGAGCTTGTTGGCGCGCACCACCTCCTTTTGCGCCTCCATGAGCTGTTCCTTGCTGTAGGGCAGCTTCATCATGTAGATGTGAGCGGAGTTGAAAAACCGCTCGGTATGCTCCTTGAGGCGAAAGATCGCGGTACCGAAAATCGTTTTGTAGGCACGCACACCTTCAAAAATCGACAGCCCGTAATGCAGCGAGTGCGTCAACACATGGATATTGGCTTCGCGCCAAGACACCAGCTTGCCGTCGTACCAGATCAAGCCGTCGCGATCGGCCATGGACATGTTGTTCTCCAGCGTAAATTCAGGGAATTCGCTATTTTAGCGGAATTGCCTATTGCACCGAAGCGGCAAGTTAAAATCACCCCACCATGAATGACAATATCTGGAAACCCAATGTGACTGTCGCCGCGCTGGTCGAACGCGGCGGCCGCTACCTGCTGGTGGAAGAGGAAACGAATGACGGCATCCGTCTCAACCAACCGGCCGGCCATCTCGATGAAAACGAATCCCTGGTCGCCGCCTGCGCGCGCGAAACGCTGGAAGAATCGGCCTGGCAATTCGTGCCGACCGCCCTTGTGGGGGTATATCAATGGAGGCGTCCCCAAGGCGACGTCACCTACCTTCGCTTCGCCTTTGCCGGGACGCTGGGCATGTTTGATGCACAACGCAAGCTCGATAGTGGCATCCTGCGCACCGTCTGGATGACGCCGGAGGAAATTCGCGCCACGCAGGATAGGCATCGCAGCCCGCTGATCTGGCAGTGCGTAGAGGATCACATGCGCGGGCGGCGCTTTCCGCTCGATCTGGTTCGACATTACGACAACTGATATGGATCGCAGCCCCGCCCCATCCATACTTCTCGACACCGAGGCAGAACTGCTTCTGCAGCCGGAAGCCGGGCGCAATACCGTGATCGTCGGCATGTCCGGCGGCGTCGATTCGTCCGTCGCGGCGCTGTTGCTGAAACGCGCCGGGTGGAAGGTCATCGGCCTGTTCATGAAGAACTGGGAGGACGATGACGACGACGAATACTGCTCATCGCGCCAGGATCTCATCGATGCGATGGCCGCCGCCGACATCATCGGCATCGACATGGAAGTGGTGAATTTCTCGGCCGAATACAAGGAACGCGTGTTCGCCGATTTCCTGCGCGAATATCAGGCCGGACGCACCCCGAACCCGGATGTGCTGTGCAACTCCGAGATCAAGTTTAAGGCCTTTCTCGATCACGCGCTGCAACTCGGCGCCGATCGCATCGCCACCGGCCATTATGCGCAAGTGTGTGAAGCCAATGGAAAACCCGGCGAGTTCCAGTTGCTGAAGGCCGAGGACGGCGGCAAGGACCAGAGTTATTTCCTCTATCGCCTCTCCCAGGCGCCGCTGGCGAAGACGTTGTTTCCGCTCGGCCGACTCTACAAGCGCGAAGTGCGCCGCATCGCTCGGGCTGCGGGGCTGGCCAATCACGACAAGAAGGATTCGACCGGCATCTGCTTCATCGGCGAACGGCCGTTCCGAGAATTCCTGCAACGCTACCTGCCGGTAAGTCACGGCGAAATTCGCGCGCTCGACTCTGGCCGCGTGCTGGGCAAACATCTGGGCCTGATGTACTACACCCTGGGCCAGCGCGAGGGCTTGAACATCGGCGGCGTGTGCGGCGAGCCCGAACTGCCCTGGTATGTGACAGACAAGGACATGGAAAAAAACATTCTCTACGTCGTACAGGGCCATGAACACCCGACCTTGCTCCGCGACAAGCTGCAAGCCGCAGACCTGACCTGGATATCGGGGCGGCCGCCGCACACGCACTGGGTCTATACCGCAAAAACGCGCTATCGCCAGCCCGATGCCCCCTGCGAAGTGGAAGCAGTCGATGCGAAAAGTTGCGAAGTGCGCTTCGCCGCGCCGCAATGGGCGATCACGCCCGGGCAATCGGTCGTGATCTACGAATCGAAGGTTTGCCTCGGCGGCGGAATAATTGTCTAAAGCCTGGACTGGTCTAGTGCAACACCCGCGGCATCGACAGCACGAACTCGGCGATCGGCACTTCGAACTGAACACCGTCATCGGCCGTCATCTGGTAGCTGCCACGCATCGAACCGACCGGCGTCGCCAGCACGCAGCCGCTGGTGTATTCGAAGGACTGGCCCGGCTGCAACAGCGGCTGATGGCCCACTACGCCGAGGCCGCGCACTTCCTGTATCTGATTATCGGCATCGGCGATGATCCAGTGCCGCGAAATCAGTTGCGCGGCGATGTTGCCGGTGTTGGAAATCGTGATGGTGTACGAGAAGGCATAGCGATCCTGCTCCGGATCAGACTGCTCGGGCAGGTATTGTGTCGCGACGGTGGCGCGGATTTCGTATTTTTTCGATTCAGCCATAGGTCGTCATTGCACACTAAAATGCCGACATTCGCAATGCGCCCCTAAAAGAAGACGCCATGTACCGAATCGCACCGAGCATTCTTTCCGCCAACTTCGCCAAACTGGGCGATGAAGTCGGCAACGTCATCGCTTCCGGCGCCGATTGGATTCACTTCGACGTGATGGACAACCATTATGTCCCCAACCTGACTATCGGTCCGCTGGTGTGCACGGCAATCCGGCCGCTGACCAAGGCGACGATCGACGTACATCTAATGGTGCGTCCAGTAGACCAACTGGCGCAGGATTTCGCCAGGGCCGGGGCGAATGTCATCACCTTTCACCCTGAAGCTTCCGATCATGTCGACCGTACCCTGAGTCTGATCCGCGAAGAAGGCTGCCTGGCCGGGCTGGTGTTCAACCCGGCGACGCCGCTCGACTATATGGATTTCGTCATGGACCGGCTCGACAACGTAATGCTGATGAGCGTGAACCCCGGCTTCGGTGGCCAGCAATTCATTCCGGCCACGCTCGACAAGCTGCGCGCCGCGAAAGCGCGGCTCGATGCCTACGAACAGAAGAGCGGGCGCAGGATCATGCTCGAAATCGACGGTGGGGTGAAGGTCGACAACATTGCCGAGATCGCCCGCGCCGGAGCCGATACTTTCGTCGCCGGCTCCGCCGTATTCGGCGCCGGCAAGGAAAGCGACCCGCATCGCTACGACTCGGTCATCGCGGCTTTGCGTGCAGAACTGAAAAAAGCATAAAATTCTTCGCCGCAAAGAACGCAGAGGGAATCAGAATCTCTTGCCTTGGTTTTCCTGCGTATTCTGCATCCTCTGTGATAAAAAAGATTTTGAACTTTCCCATCTCCATCCGCTCGGTCACCTTCGACCTCGATGGCACACTGCTCGACACCGTACCCGATTTGCATGCAGCCGCGCGCGCGACGCTGACCGAACTCGGCCTGCCGGAGTGCGGCGAAGACGATATCCGGCGCTGGGTCGGTCGCGGCATCCTGCATCTGGTGAGTTGCTTCGTCGCCTGTAAGGATGACGATGCCCTGTACGAGCGGGCCACGCAGATATTCCGCAGACATTACGCCTACTTCAATGGCCGCGCCGCCAAGCCCTACCCCGGCGTGCTCTCGGGTCTGGAAAGATTCCACGCCCTCGGCAAGAAAACCGGTCTCAGGATGGCCGTCATCACCAACAAGTCGGCCACTTTCACCGAGCCGCTGCTGCTGTCAAGCGGGCTGGCGCCCTATTTCGAGTTCGCCGTATCCGGCGATTCGCTGACCGAGAAAAAGCCGCATCCGCTGCCCTTGCTGCACGCCTGCGAACGGCTGGGCAGCAGCCCGGCGTTCAATCTGCATATCGGCGATTCGCGCCACGACGTGGGCTGCGCGCGCGCCGCGGGCTGTCCGGTGTTTCTTTTGCCCTATGGTTACAACGAAGGCGGGGACGTGCGAAAACTCGATTGCGATGCTATAGTCGAGTCGCTTGACCATGCGGCCGACCTGATTGCCGCCCAATGACGAGACCATCAACGTGCTCCACAACCGACTGCTGACGAGAAGCAAGCCCCAAGGGGCGGAGGCCTGGCCCTGGCGCCGCTGGCGTACGCAATAGCGCCCGCGCGCCGCTGCTGCATGGGTCCGCGCGCTTCGTCCTGGCAGTATTTTCTTGTTGTGGAGTCATCATGACCGAATCCGATTTCAACCGGCTGGCCGCGCAAGGCTTCAACCGGATCCCCGTCAGCGTCGAGACCTTCGCCGATCTCGACACCCCGCTCTCGATCTATCTCAAGCTCGCCAATGCGCCCGATTCCTATCTGCTCGAATCGGTGCAGGGCGGCGAACGCTTCGGCCGCTATTCCTTCATCGGGCTGGCCGCCTCGACCCGCATCGTGGCGCGCGGACGCAGCGTGCAGGTTGTCACCGGCGGCCATGTCGTCGAACAGAACGACGACATCAACCCGCTGGATTTCGTCACCGCCTACATGGCGCGCTTCAAGGTGCCGGACCTGCCCGAACTGCCGCGCCTCTACGGCGGCCTGGTCGGCGCCTTCGGCTACGACACGGTGCGCTATGTCGAACCGAAACTGGCCCACACCCACAAACCCGATGTCATCGGCACACCTGACGTGCTGCTGCTGCTGTCCGAGGAAATCGCCGTCGTCGACAATCTCTCCGGCAAGCTGACCCTGGTGGTCTATGCCGACGCCGGTGTGGCCGGCGCCTACGGCCAGGCACTCCTGCGCCTCGCCGCGCTGGTTGCCGCACTGCGCCTGCCAGTAACGATACCACCCGATATCGTCGCGCCCAGCGCCGAAGCCGATTCCGAATTTGGCGCAGATGCCTTCAAGGCTGCCGTGGTGCGCGCCAAGCGCTACATCATCGACGGCGACCTGATGCAGGTGGTGCTGTCGCAGCGCATGAGCCGGCCCTTCGCCGCTTCGCCGCTGGCGCTGTACCGCACACTGCGCGCGCTGAATCCCTCACCCTACATGTTCTTCTTCAACTTCGGCGATTTCCATGTGGTCGGCGCCTCACCCGAAATCCTGGTGCGCCTCGAAGACGGCAAGGTCACGCTGCGGCCGATCGCCGGCACGCGCAGACGCGGCGCCACGGTAGAAGAGGATTTGACGCTGGAACGCGAACTGCTCGCCGACGAGAAGGAACGCGCCGAACACCTGCAACTGCTCGACCTCGGCCGCAACGATGTTGGCCGCGTCGCCACGACCGGCAGCGTGCGCGTCACCGAACAATACGCCATCGAACGCTATTCGCATGTGATGCACATCGTCTCGAATGTCGAGGGCGAATTACGTGATGGAGAGAATGCACTCTCTGTACTGAAGGCTTCATTTCCGGCCGGCACGGTCTCCGGCGCACCGAAGGTGCGGGCGATGGAAATCATCGATGAACTGGAACCCACCAAGCGCGGCATCTACGCGGGGTCGGTTGGCTATCTCGGCTTCAACGGCGACATGGACATGGCCATCGCCATCCGCACCGCCGTGCTCAAGGATGGCCGGCTCTACGTGCAGGCGGGCGCCGGCATCGTCGCCGATTCGAATCCCGCTGCCGAATGGGAGGAAACCCGCAGCAAGGCACGCGCCATTCTGCGCGCCGCTGATATCGCCGAAGCCGGCCTCGATACCCGAATCGGATAGACACCGTGTTCCCGACAGGTACAAACCCACCACGGCGATGAACCTTATCGATCCCCGTACCCTCCTGCTGGTCGCCAACCTGTTCGGCATGCTCTGCGCCCTCGTGCTTTGGGTCCAGGCGAAGAGCTTTCCTGCTGACATCGAGGGTCTGGCTGATTGGGCCAAGGCGGTCATACTTATCGGGTGCGCATCGGGACTCACTTCCATGCGCGGCATTTTTTCCGATGCCATCGCCATCGTCACCGCCAGCGGCATGCTCCTGCTCGGTCAATTGCTGCTGATTATCGGACTGCAGCGCTTTTCCGGACGAAAGACGACATGGCGCCCTCCTCTTGACTGGATTGGTGCGGTACTGCTTTTGATGCTATGGCTTACTTACGGGTCGCACAGCTACCAGGGCCGTCTCTTCATCATGTCGCTGGCACATATCGGTTTCTCGGCTGTCGGCGCCTATTTTGCTTGGCATGCAGCGCCAAAGGGTTTCGGCAGTCGTTTTCTGTGCATGTTCTTCCTGCTCGGGGTTGTCGTTGCCACCTGGCGCATTGCAACCCTGCCCATCACGGCCATCGAGACCGATGACATTTTTGATCACAATCCCGTTCAGCAAATTTATCTTGGTATGTTTTCGCTCGGCGCACTGGGTTTGTCAATTGGCTTCATCCTTCTGGCCAATGAGCGCTTGCGGCTGGAACTGGAATTCATGGCAACTCGTGACCCGCTGACCGGGGCGCTCAATCGCCGCGCCTTTTTCAGCCGCGCCGAAATCGAATGGGCGCGGGGCATGCGGGCGCACCGGCCGCTGGCCGCCATTTCGTCGGATATCGATTTTTTCAAAAAGGTCAACGACAAACACGGTCACCACATCGGCGACCTCGTCATAAAGGACTACACCCATCGCGCCACCAGGATGCTGCGCCTGCCGGATATCCTCGCGCGTTTTGGCGGCGAGGAATTCGTGATCCTGTTGCCCGATACGGGAATGGCCGAAGCAAAACAGGTCGCGGAACGTATTCGGTACGAAATCGAAAATCAACGCGACAAGAACTTGCCGCCCTACACGGTGAGTTTTGGGGTGTCGATTGCGCAGGGCGATGCCGGACAGATGGCCAGCGTGGAGGCATTGCTCGCCAAGGCTGACGCGGCGCTTTACCGGGCCAAGCAGCGCGGCCGGAACCGTGTCGAAACGTAGCAATGATGAGGCTTTCGGCCGGATCCTGCCAGAAATAAGAGAGAGATACATATGCTGTTAATGATAGATAATTACGACTCCTTCACCTACAACCTGGTCCAGTATTTCGGCGAACTCGGCGAGGACGTGCGCGTGTTTCGCAACGACGCCATCACCCCCGGTGAAATCGCCGCGTTGAAGCCCGACCATATTGTGATCTCGCCCGGTCCCTGCTCACCCAATGAAGCCGGCATTTCCGTGGCAACCATCAAGCGCTTTGCCGGCAAGGTGCCGCTGCTCGGCGTCTGCCTCGGCCACCAGAGCATCGGCGCGGCCTTCGGCGGCGAGATCGTGCATGCCATCAAACCCATGCACGGCAAAACCTCGCTGGTGCATCACCTCGACCAGGGCGTTTTCGCCGGATTGCCGAACCCGTTCACCGCCACGCGCTACCATTCGCTGGCGATCCGCCGCGACACCCTGCCGGATTGTCTGGAAGTCACGGCGTGGACCGATGACGGTGAAATCATGGGCGTGCGCCACAAAACATTTGAGGTAGAAGGCGTCCAGTTCCATCCCGAATCAATACTCACCGAGCATGGCCACGATCTGCTGAAGAATTTTCTGGCGGGCAGGAGGCGGACATGATCACTCCACAGGAAGCGCTACAACGCACGATTGAACACCGCGAGATTTTTCACGAGGAAATGCTGCATTTGATGCGGCTGATCATGAAAGGCGAAGTCTCCCCCGTGATGACGGCAGCCATCCTGGCCAGCCTGCGCACGAAAAAGGAAACCGTCGGCGAGATCGCCGCCGCCGCCACGGTGATGCGCGAACTGGTGGTGCCGGTCGAGGTGGCGGGCGATGGAAATTTTGTCGACATCGTCGGCACCGGCGGCGATGGCAGCCATACCTTCAACATCTCGACGGCCTCGATGTTCGTCGTGGCCGCCGCCGGCGCAAAAGTCGCCAAGCACGGCGGCCGCAGCGTGTCGTCGAAGTCCGGCGCCGCCGACGTGCTCGAAGCGCTTGGGGCCAGGATTGACCTGAAACCGGAAGAGGTTGCCGACTGCATCGCCGTTACCGGCATCGGTTTCATGTTCGCCCCCAACCATCACAGCGCGATGAAGAATGTTGCCCCGATACGCATGGAAATGGGCGTGCGTACCCTGTTCAATATCCTCGGTCCGCTCACCAACCCGGCCGGCGCACCAAACACGCTGATGGGGGTGTTTCATCCCGACCTGGTCGGCATTCAGGTGCATGTGATGCAGCGCCTCGGCGCCGACCATGTGCTGGTCGTGCATGGCAGGGACGGCATGGACGAAATTTCGCTCGGCGCGCCGACGCTCGTGGGCGAACTGAAGGATGGCAAGATTTCAGAATACGAGATTCATCCCGAAACCTTCGGTTTTGCGTTGACCGCCACAGACAAACTACGCGTCGCCGATGCCGCCGAGTCGAAAACCATGCTGCTCGCCGCGCTCGACAACCGGCCCGGCCCGGCGCGCGATATCGTCACGCTCAACGCCGGCGCGGCGCTGTATGCGGCGAATGCGGCGGACTCGATAGCCGCTGGCGTCATGCTGGCGCACGAGGCCATCGCCAGCGGCAAGGCCCGGGCCAAGGTCGATGCCTTTGTTCACTTCACTCGACATAACGCCTGATGTCCGACATCCTCCAAAAAATCCTTGCCACCAAGGTTGAGGAAATGGCTGCAGCGAAAGCGGCAAAACCGCTTGCCGCCGTACGTGCCGAGGCTGAAGCACAGGCGCCGGCGCGCGATTTCGTCGGCGCGCTGCGCAGCAAAATCGCTGCCGGTAAAGCCGCTGTCATCGCCGAGATCAAGAAAGCCAGTCCGTCGAAAGGGGTGCTGCGCGAAGAATTTCGCCCGGCGGAGATTGCGGCCAGCTATGAACGCGGTGGCGCGGCCTGTCTCTCGGTACTCACCGATCGCGATTACTTCCAGGGTTCGCCCGACTACCTGCGCGCCGCGCGCCGCGCCTGCACGCTGCCCGTGTTGCGCAAGGATTTCCTGATCGAGCCGTATCAGGTCTATGAAGCACGAGCCATGGGCGCCGACTGCATCCTGCTCATCGTCTCCGCGCTTTCAATCGAACAGATGCAGGAGATGGAAGCCATCGCCGCTCGGCTCGGCATGGCAGTGCTGGTCGAATCGCACGACGGCGACGAAGTGGATTTGGCATTGCAACTCAAAACGCCGCTGATCGGCATCAACAACCGCAACCTGCGCACCTTCGCCGTGTCGCTCGACATCACCCTGGACCAGCTCGACCGCATTCCCGGCGAGCGCATCGTGGTCACCGAATCCGGCATCCTCGCAGCGGCCGATGTCGCACGCATGCGCAGCCATAATGTCAATGCTTTCCTCGTCGGCGAGGCTTTCATGCGCGCGGCCGATCCGGGCGCCGAACTGAAGCGGCTGTTTTCATAGTCCCAAACGGCATTTTGCAAAAGTGCATGTCTACAGCTTCCCGCCGATTGAAAACCAGAAGGCGCGCCTCCTGATTCTCGGCAGCATGCCCGGCGCGGCATCACTGCGCGCCGGGCAGTATTACGCTCATCCGCATAATGCCTTCTGGCCGATCATGGGCGCGCTGGTCGGCGCCGATCCGGCCCTGTCCTATCGCGCCCGCGCCGTGGCACTCAAAGCGGCGGGCATTGCCTTGTGGGATGTGCTCGCCAGTTGCGAGCGGGAAGGCAGTCTGGATGCGGACATCCATCACGACTCGGTCGTGGTAAATGATTTTCCCGGCTTCTTCGCCGTCCACCCACATCTCACCGCTGTATTCTTCAACGGTGGCATGGCGCAGACCTGTTTCCATCGTCATGTCATGCCGCTCCTCGGCGACATGCCGCTGCGCTTTGCGCGCCTGCCCTCGACCAGCCCGGCGAATGCGTCGTGGTCACGCGAGCGCAAACTCGAGGCTTGGCGCAAGGCATTGGCGGAACGTGGCATCATCACGGCAAACCGAAAGGCCCTGCCATGAAACTCGCGACATGGAACGTCAATTCGCTCAAGGTGCGCCTGCCGCATGTGCTCGACTGGCTTGCCGCCGAGCAGCCGGATGTCTTGTGCCTGCAGGAAACCAAGCAGGAAGACAAGGCCTTCCCCTATGCCGAATTGGAAGCCGCAGGTTACAGTGCCATCCACAACGGGCAGAAAACCTACAACGGTGTCGGCCTATTGAGCAAACGTATGGCGACAGATGTGCAGCGCGACATCCCCGGCTTCGACGACCCGCAGAAGCGCATCATCGCCGCAACCTGTGATGGCGTGCGCGTCGTCTGCGCCTATATTCCAAACGGGAGCGAAGTCGGCGCGGAGAAATACGCCTACAAGCTGCGCTGGCTGCAGGCGCTGCACGACTGGCTGGGCGAAGAACTGCGGCGCCATCCGCAGCTCGCCCTGCTCGGCGATTACAACATCGCCCCGGACGATCGCGATGTGCACGATCCCGTGGTGTGGAGAGACAAGATCCTCTGCTCCGAACCAGAGCGCGAGGCGTTCCGCAAACTCGTCTCGCTCGGCCTGAGCGACGCGTTCCGTCTCTTCGACCAGCCGGAAAGAAGCTTTTCCTGGTGGGATTACCGCATGCTGGGCTTTCGCCGCAACCAAGGCCTGCGCATCGACCACATCCTGCTATCAAAGCCGCTGGCCGGCCAATGCACGGCATGCCGCATCGATAAGGCGCCACGTAAACTGGAACGGCCTTCCGATCACGCGCCGGTCGTCGCGGAGTTGACGCCCTGACAGTTGACACATCAAGGCATCGTGAACCAAATACGTGATCTATCGGCTAGCGGTATTTTGCGGTTGATATCTGAAACGCATGCTGCGACTTGTCAATTGTCGCGCTAAACGACCCGATGACAAATATAAGCCAAATGTTGGCTTATCGACCATGGTGACGCAATTCAGGACAATATCTCAATGCCAAAAAAGAGGGGCCTTCCGACCCCTCCAATATTCCACTAGGGAAGGACATGAAAGTCTGTTTATGGACTCTTTTTCGTGAAATCTACGCGCCTATTCTCGGCCCAGCATTTTTCTTCATGACAAGTGGCGCGCGGTTTTTCCTCGCCATAACTGATGGCCTCCAGCTGGGAGTCGGGGATTCCCATGATTAAGAGAGCACGTTTAACGGCTTCCGCCCGTTTTTGCCCCAGCGCAATGTTGTATTCGGTACTGCCGCGCTCATCCGCATTGCCTTCCAGCCTGAAGGCGACTTTGGGCGCAGATTTGATCATTTCAAAATTCTGTTTGAGCAGGCTCTCGTATTCGGGTTTGATCGTATATTTATCGTAGTCAAAGTAGATGCTCTTGCTTGCCAGTACCTTGATAATGCGATCGATCCTTTGCGCCTCGGTCTCCATCACTGGTTTCATTTCCGGCGCGGCAGCAGGCTTTACCGATGGCTGGGCAGCTGGTGGTTGAGCCACCTCAGCTGGCTTCATGGGCGTAGATGAACAAGCCCCAAGCAGAATGGTCAAACACAGCACGACGAGTTTTCTTTTCATTTATAGATACCCCAGTTATTAATAATGCCGTCAATATAATTGATATAAATGTACAATGCAAGCCAATGGGGTTTTATAGTCAAATTTTGAGTTGGTGATTTAACAAATACGCTATTGGAGTCGGGTATTGGCCAAACTAGAGGCGCAAAAGCTTCCGTTGCAGGTTTTGAAGAAATTCCGTCTGATTTATGGGTCGGTTCGTCAGCAATTCCGGCAGATTGAGGAGAGTTGCGGCATCTCAGGGTCGCAGCTATGGATACTGCAAGAAATAGCCAAAACGCCAGGAGTTGGTGTAACCGAACTGGCAGAGCGTCTGTCCATCCATCAATCGACTTGTAGCCAGTTGATCGAAAAGCTCGCGACCCGTCGGCTGATTCTCAAGAAGCGCAGCAAGGAAGATCAGCGCCGCGTGGGATTAGTCCCGACTGCATCCGCCTTGGAGACGCTAACGCATGCTCCCGGCCCCGCTGAAGGTATCCTGCCTGAAGCCCTGTCCGCATTGTCCGATGATGCACTTAACGCATTAGACGCATCTTTGACCGAGGTCATCAGCCAACTGCGCGTGCGCGACGAAAAATTTTCTGGAAAGCCACTGTCTGACCTGTGATGAGCAAAAAGCTTCCCCGTCCGGTGTTATCGCAAGTAATTTTATTTGCTGGTTTTGGAATGCTGCTGACTTCCTGTGCCACCACGAACAATGTGGGAAGCCGAGCCACTGAAATAACAACAGAGTCGCAGCCAACTGCCCTCCCAGTACTACCTGTCAGCACCGTCAAAGCGCCTTTGAAGCCGCCCATTCCCGTCAAACCCAATCGAATACCCTCAGCAGACAAGAGTAATACCCGACTCCCTGACCCGGCAGCCACGGTTTTCTTTTTGCCGGGGTCATTTGTCATTCCAAAAGATTCCTTCGCCGTAATTAACGCCTTCGCAGAAAAACTTAATGAAGATTCCCGCTCGACTGTGTTGTTGATAGGTCATGCGGATGATCTGGCAGGTGATGAATATTGCATTGCACTTTCTTCCAAGCGAATCTCCGTTGTGGAGAGTGAATTAATCAAGCGTGGCATTCAGCAGAGGCAAATACGAAAGCGCCCATTGGGTAGCGCATCGTCGATATCCAAGGATTGCGCTTCAAAACTCTGCCGTCAGGCCAATCGCTCTGTGGAGCTACAGCTTTCGTCGGGCTAAAGAATCGATGGCGATCTTCCGTGGCCGCTTAAGCAGCCTTCGCTGGCGCACTCGCATTACGCTCTGGTCGGCAGCATTGCTCGCCGGCCTGGCGGTGGTGGCCTTTGCCAAACTTGCCGATATTGCGCTGACTGTTTTCTTCACCCTCACCAGTTCTCGTCCCTGGTTGCCTTTCTTGCTCACGCCTGCCATTGGCATGGTCGTGGTCTGGCTGACCCGTCGCTTCGTTCCGGGCGCACAAGGGAGTGGTATCCCGCAGGTGATCGCGGCAACCCGGCTTGCCGCACTGGGCCAACCCGTGAGTTCACTTGTATCCCTGCGCATTGCCTTTGGAAAAATCTGCCTGGGCGCCTTGGCCCTGGTGGGCGGGTTCTCGGCAGGTCGGGAAGGCCCGTCAGTGCAAGTGGCAGCGTCGATCATGCATGCAGCGCACCGATTCCTGCCGCACACCAGGGCTTTGCGCGTTCAGGATTTGGTGCTTGCCGGTGGTGCGGCAGGGATTGCGGCAGCATTCAACACGCCCTTGGCGGGTATTGTTTTCGCGGTTGAAGAACTCGGACGCAGATTGGAAGCCCGTACCAGCGGGGTTCTGGTCAGCACGATTATCCTGGCCGGTCTGGCGTCCATGGCCCTTCTTGGCAACTACAATTATTTTGGCCATCTCAAGGTCGAGAGCCTGGATCGGGCCATCATCATTCCCGTCATTCTTGGCGGTGCCGTTTGCGGGCTACTGGGCGGAGCCTTCAGTTGGCTTTTGTTATTACCGCAGAAGAGCAAGGGATTTGTCCTATGGCGCTGGAGAGATAGGCACCCGGTATGGTTTGCAGGCGTTTGTGGTATTGCCGTGGCGCTTATCGGTTGGATCGGCGGCGGCATTTCCTTCGGCAGCGGTTATTCAATTACCTCTCACGTGGTATCCGGGCAACAAGTTCTTCCGTGGCATGCAGCCATTACCCGTTTCCTTGCCACTGCAATCAGCTATTACTCGGGAATCCCCGGCGGGATCTTTGCCCCTTCCCTTGCTGTTGGTGCGGCGCTGGCTTCCAACATGGCGCATGTGTTGGGAACCACTGCCGATACGGCTCCTTTGATTGCGCTATGCATGGCCGGGTTTCTGGCTGCTGTCACGCAGTCTCCGATCACGTCGGCAATCATTGTCATGGAGATGGTTGACGGACATGAGATGGTTATCAGCCTGATGGCAATAACGCTGATTTCCAAAGCCGTAAGTTCTCGAATCACTCCTGAGCTATATCAGCAATTGGCATTGGGGTTTCGTAGTGAGCAAAAAAACCGGGGCTGAGTGTCCCTGCTCGGATCTGTTTCCAGCTGCAATCGCTCACTGATTTTCGGGGCTTAAATACCTTTTCATGACTGAAGAGTTCGCGGTTCGCCTCATCCCCTGATCAATTCCTTGACATGCGGCCACTGGCGGCGACTGACCACAATCGGCTCATCGACGCCCGTCAGCAGCACGTTCCACGAGGGTTCGCCCTCGGCATCGGCGCCGCGTTCGCAGCCGGCGATGGCCTGCTTCGCCACCAGGCAGTTGCGGTGCACGCGCAGGAAACGCGCGCCGAATTCGGCTTCAAGCTGTGCCAGCGAGTCGTCCAGGAGGAATTCGCCGTTGCGGGTGCGTGCCGCAACGTATTTCATATCGGCCTTGAAAAAAAGAACGTCGTCGACGGGGATCAGCAGCACGCGACCATGTTCGCTGGAGCGCAGGTGCTGACGACCCTCCGGCGCCAGCAGCTGCAGCGCCGCGGCGGAGGGCGCACGCGAGGCAGTCAAGGATGCCTTGCGCAAGGCCGCCGCCAGGCGTTCGGCGCGCACCGGCTTGACCAGGTAGTCGACAGCGGAAAGCTCAAACGCCTTCACCGCATAATGATCGTAGGCAGTCGTGAATATGATCGCCGGCGGCTGCACGAGGCGCGACAGATGCAATGCCAGTTGCGTACCATCCATGCGCGGCATACGGATATCGAGCAGTGCGACATCGGCGGCGGCATGTTCCGCAAGATCCAGCGCTTCCATGCCGTTGGCGGCCTCGGCGACGATTTCCGTCGGCACTTGCGTGGCAATGTCGGCCAGCAGGTCGCGCAGGCGCGCACGCGCGGGTGCCTCGTCGTCAACCAGCATCACCCGCAATGTCTCCGGCGCGTTCATGCCATTCGCTTCTGGTAGGGCAGCACGATGCGCACCGTATAGCGGCCGTCGCGTACCTCGGCATCGAGGTGGGCGGCATCGGCGTAGAACAGCGCCAACCGCTCGCGGATATTGGCCAATGCCATCTGGTTACCCATCGCGCGGGTGACCGGGCTTTCGTTCGGATTTGACATGACGATGACAAGGGTGCTGCCGCTGTGCAGCAGTTTGATCTCGACCACCCCCGGATCGGACGCGGGCTCGATACCATGATAGACCGCATTCTCCAGCAGCGGCTGCAGCATCAGCGGCGGCAGCAGCGCATCGGGCGGGCACTGTTCGATGTCCCAGTTCACGCGCACGCGCTCACCCAAGCGCAGCCGCTCCAGCTCGATATACTGTCGGCATAGAGCGATCTCGGCCGAGAGCGGCACCAGCTCGCGCGGATCCTGCATCAGGGCGCGAAACAGCTCGGCCAGTTCTTCCAGCGCCTTTTCGGCGCGGCGCGGATCGTTGCGGATGATGCCGAGTATGCCGTTCAGACTGTTGAACAGGAAATGCGGCCGGATGCGTGCCGTCAGCGCCATCAATCTGGCTTCGACGATGGCCGGCGAACGCGATTGCCGCGCAAGATGCCACCACGTCGCGATCAGGGAAGCAACGGCGGCCGCAGCCGAAAACCAGCGCATCAAGGCATCTACACTGAACACAGTGACCAGCGCCAAGAGCGCATTCAAGGTCAACAGCAACAGCAGCCCCACCGGCCCGGAGGGTGAAGGGTTTTGCCGTATACTGGAATCCTTCTCAACCATATACCCGATCTCGTTGAATCGACGCTGGATTTCGATTTCATTATGACAGAACAACAGGCAGGTACTGATAATAGCAAGGCATGGTCGGGGCGTTTTTCGGAACCGGTCTCCGATCTGGTCAAGCGCTACACGGCGTCGATACATTTTGATCAGCGCCTGGCCCTGCAGGATATTCGCGGCTCGCTGGCGCATGCGCGCATGCTGGCGCGACAGAACATCATCGGCAGCGAGGATCTCGCCGCCATCGAACGCGGCATGGCGCAGATCGAGGCCGAGATTGTAAAAGGCCGTTTCGCCTGGAACCTCGATGACGAAGACGTCCATCTGAATATTGAAAAACGGCTCACGGCGCTGGTCGGCGATGCCGGCAAGCGCCTGCACACGGGGCGTTCGCGCAACGATCAGGTGGCGACCGACATCCGGCTCTGGTTGCGCGACGAGATCGACGCCATCGACGACCTGCTGCGCCGTTATCTCCTTGCCCTGCTCGATCTGGCCGAGCGGCATGCGGCGACGCCGATGCCGGGCTTCACCCATCTGCAGGTCGCGCAGCCGGTCACCTTCGGCCACCATCTGCTGGCCTATGTCGAGATGACGAAGCGCGACCGTGAACGCATGGCCGACTGCCGCCGCCGGGTAAACCGTCTGCCCTTGGGCGGCGCCGCGCTGGCCGGCACCACGTTTTCCATCGACCGCGCCTTCGTCGCGCAGCAACTCGGCTTCGATGCCGTCTGCGAGAACTCGCTCGACGCCGTCTCCGATCGCGACTTCGCCATCGAATTCAGCGCCGCGGCAGCGCTGGTGATGGTGCATCTGTCGCGCCTTTCCGAGGAGTTGATCCTGTGGATGAGTCCGCGCGTCGGCTTCATCGACATCGCCGACCGCTTCTGCACCGGCTCCTCGATCATGCCGCAGAAAAAAAACCCCGATGTGCCGGAACTGGCGCGCGGCAAGAGCGGTCGCGTCTTCGGCCACCTGATGGGGCTGCTGACCTTGATGAAGGGCCAGCCGCTCGCCTATAACAAGGACAATCAGGAAGACAAGGAACCGCTGTTCGATACGGTCGATACGCTGTCCGACACCTTGCGCATCTTCGCCGACATGGCGGCCGGCATCACGGTGAAGCCGGAAGCGATGAATGCCGCGTTGAAGCAGGGCTTCGCCACGGCGACCGACCTCGCCGACTATCTGGTCAAGCGCGGCGTTCCGTTCCGCGATGCCCATGAAGCCGTGGCGCGCGCAGTGCGTGCCGCAGAAACCAAAGGCTGCGATCTCGCCGATCTCGCCTTGAATGAATTGCAGGCTTTCTCGCCGCTGATCGGCGCAGACGTATTCGAGGTGCTGTCGATCGAGGGCTCGCTCGCCGCACGCGACCATATTGGCGGCACAGCCCCGGTGCAGGTGCGGGCAGCCATCGCGCGCACGCGCGCCGCATTGAATGAATAAGCGATATCGCGCCATACGGCGCAGCTTCTGCCTCTTCCCTAACCCTTCCACCGCCAAGTGAGAGGGGCTTACAGAGAGAGCGCCTTGCGCTGAGTTCGGATGGAGCGGATCGGTAAATACGAAATTAGGAACAAACTCGGCGAGGGCGCAACCTCGACGGTCTATCTCGCCCACGACCCATTTGCCGGACGCGATGTCGCGATCAAGGTGATTTTTCCCGAAGTGTTGAAAGATCGCGAAAAGGGCAAACTCTATCGCCACCTGCTGCTCAATGAGGCGTCGCTTGCCGGCAAGCTGATGCATCCGCACATCGTGCAAATCTTCGACGCGGTAATCGACGGCGGCCAGAGCTATATTGTGATGGAATATGCGCCCGGCGGTACGCTGGAGCAGTTTTGCTCGCCGCAGAACCTGCTGCCTTTCAACCGCATGGTGGAGATGATTTTCAAATGCACGCGCGCCCTCGAATATGCCAATCGTCTTGGCATCACCCACCGCGACATCAAGCCGGCCAATATCCTGCTCGCCCAGGCCGGCAATACCGGCGATATCAAGATCTCGGATTTCGGCGCCGCCATAATGACCGGCGGCGACCAGATGACCACACAGGTATCAGGCGTCGGCTCCCCCGCCTACATGTCGCCGCAGCAGGTACGCGATCTGCCACTCAATCACCAGACCGATATCTATTCGCTCGGGGTCGTGATGTACCAGTTGCTCACCGGACGACTGCCATTTTCGGCAACGAATAATTACAGCATGATTTACCAGATCACCAGCCTCGATCCGCCGCCGCCGTCGACCTTCCGCACTGATATACCGCCTCACCTTGATGCCATCGTGGCGCGCGCCATGCAAAAGGATCTCGACGCGCGCTATGCGACGTGGGAAGAGTTCTCGCATGATCTGGCGCAATCCTTTCGCAACAAACAACTTTCGGCGCAAGCGCAGGAAGTGCCTGACAGCCAGAAGTTCGAGACACTGCGCAGCCTGCCCTTTTTCGCCGATTTCAGCGACGTGCAAATCTGGGAAGTGGTGCGTTTCTCCACCTGGGATGATGCTGCCGCCGGCACCGTGGTAATGAAGGACGGCGAACCCGGCGAGTTTTTCTGCTTCCTCATCGAAGGTGAGTTGTGCGTCACCAAGCGCGGCCACACACTGAACATGCTTGCGCCCGGCGACTGCTTCGGTGAAATGGCCATCATCAATCGCAACAGCCGCGTGCGCGGTGCCGACGTCGTGGCGCAAACGCAATCGTATCTGGTGACAATACGCGCCGATGCGCTAAGACACGCCTCGGAGGCCTGTCGCATGCATTTCTATCAATCTTTTCTCGAAGTCATCAGCACACGGCTGCACCAGGCCAATGCACGGCTGGCGGCAATTTAGTTGTCCCTAGACAGGAGGCACCGGTCGCTTCTTGCCTTGCTTATCTACGGCCACATAGGTCAATTGCGCCTCTGTCACCTTGACGACTATCGGATTCTTCGGGTTGCGCTCCGCGTAGACGTCGACCTGAATCGTAATCGAAGTCGTGCCGACCCTGATTACCTCCGCATAGAAACTGACCAGATCGCCCACTGCGATTGGCTGCCTGAACTGAAGCGCGTTGGCCGCGACGGTGACTATTCGGCCACGAGCGCGGCGAAGTGCCGGTATCGCCCCCGCCATGCCGAGATGCGACATCACCCAGCCGCCGAAAACATCTCCTGCCGGATTCAAATCGGCGGGCATTGGCACCAAGCGCAAAACGGGTTGCTGAGCGGGAAGTTGCGGAGGATTGTTCATATTCATACCTCGGTAGAAAGTCAATGAAAGTGTAGTCGATTCGGCCAAGAGCGGAGTCCGGTCAGCTGATACACTCGAGCCATGCGCCGCGCTCGATCCAACATCGCACTGCCAGGGCCGCTTCCCAGGGAAAGACATGACTGGCAGACCGTCCGCCAGTTGTTGCCCTATCTGTGGGCATGGAAAGGCCGCGTCATCTTCGCCCTCGCCTGCCTGATCGGAGCCAAGCTCACCAACGTCGCCGTGCCGCTGGTGTTCAAGGATCTGATCGACGCTCTTTCTGTGCCACCGAAACAGGCGCTGCTGCTGGTGCCGCTGGGCCTGCTCGCCGCCTATGGCGTGTTGCGTTTTTCCACTTCGATTTTCACCGAGCTGCGCGAAATCGTCTTCGCTCGTGTCACGCAGCGCGCTGTGCGGGCAATCGCGCTGAAGGTATTCGAGCATCTGCATGAGTTGAGCCTGCGCTTCCATCTCGAGCGCCAGACCGGCGGTCTGACGCGCGATATTGAGCGCGGTACGCACGCCATCAGCTCGCTGATCAACTATTCGATCTATTCGATCCTGCCCACCCTCATCGAAGTGGCGCTGGTGATGGGAATTCTGATTTCGCGTTATCCGGGACGCTTCGCCATGATCGCCGCATCGACCCTGACGGTGTATGTGCTTTTCACGATCTCGGTGTCGAACTGGCGCACCGCGCTGCGGCGCGAAGTCAATGAACTCGACTCGGCTGCCAACGTCCGCGCCATCGACAGCCTGATCAACTATGAAACCGTGAAGTACTTCAACAACGAGAACTGGGAAAAGAATCGTTATGACCAACAACTGGTGAAATGGGAAAGCGCGCAGGTGAAAAGCCAGATTTCACTTTCCTACCTCAACCTCGGCCAGGCCGCAATCATCGCCAGCGCCGTCTCGCTGATGATGTGGCAGGCGGCGGAGGGCGTCGCCGGCGGCAGCATGACTGTGGGCGACATCGTGCTGGTGAATGCCTTCCTGATCCAGCTCTACATGCCGCTGAATTTTCTTGGCGTGCTCTATCGCGAAATTCGCCAGTCACTGACCGATATCGAGCGCCTGTTCCGCCTGCTCGACGAACACCGCGAAATTCAGGATGCGCCGGACGCCAGGCCGCTTGAGCGCGGCCCTTGTACGGTACGCTTCGAGCATGTCGGCTTCCACTACGAGAGCCGGCGCCAGATACTGAGCGATGTCGACTTCGAGATTCCGGCTGGCAACACCCTCGCCGTGGTTGGCCACAGCGGCTCGGGCAAGAGTACGTTGGCGCGGTTGCTGTTCCGCTTCTATGACGTACAGCAGGGCTGCATTCGTATCAACGGCCATCCGCTGAAACAACTTACCCAAGCGTCGCTGCGTGCGGCGATTGGCATCGTGCCGCAGGACACGGTGCTGTTCAACGACACGATTTTCTACAACATCCAGTACGGCAGGCCAACGGCAACCCGTGGGGAAGTGATCGCCGCTGCCCACTCGGCGCATTTGCATGGCTTCATCGAGCGGCTGCCCGACGGTTATGACACACGTGTCGGCGAACGCGGACTAAAGCTTTCCGGCGGCGAAAAACAGCGCGTAGCGATTGCGCGCGCCCTGCTGAAAAACCCACCGATCCTGATTTTCGACGAGGCGACATCGGCGCTCGATTCAAAAACGGAAAAAGCGATTCAGGCCGAACTGGAGGCAGCTGCTGTCGGCCGCACCACACTGGTCATCGCACACCGCCTGTCCACCGTCATGAATGCCGACCGGATTCTTGTCCTCGACGGCGGACACGTTGTTGAACAGGGCCGGCACCGGGATCTGCTGGAACGCAATGGCGCATATGCCCAGATGTGGGCGCTACAGCAACAGGAGGCCGAGGTCGAATCCATCACCGCCTGACACAAAACTACGATAAAACATCTTTATTAATAATACCTTACTTGTTATTTATACTAATTAGTTATTTTGAAGTAACTATAAAGTATTTCATTGAATTAAGCCCGTCGCTTATTCTTTCGTTCACCGTGTCTAGCGGATTTTCGTGATCGACTTTGCCCAACTGCCTTCGGGTTTGTTGATAGCGCCAGCACTTTAGCCCAGGAAATTGCATGTATCAGTACGATGAATATGACCGGAAAATTGTTCGCGAACGCGTCGCACAGTTTCGCGACCAGACTCGGCGCTATCTTGCCGGAGAATTGACCAAAGACGAGTTCCGTTATCTGCGCGTGCAGAACGGGCTCTATATCCAACGGTACGCGCCGATGCTGCGCATTGCCGTGCCCTACGGGCTGCTTTGCAGCAAACAGTTGCGCCGTCTGGCGCATGTCGCGCGTAAATATGACCGCGGCTACGGCCACTTCACCACGCGGCAGAATCTGCAACTGAACTGGCCGGAACTACCGCGCGTGCCGGATATTCTCGAAGAATTGGCTGAAGTCGAGATGCACGGGATACAGACTAGCGGCAATTGCATTCGCAACATCACCACCGATGCGTTCGCCGGCATCGCCCCCGACGAGATCGCCGACCCGCGCCCCCTGTGCGAAATTCTGCGTCAGTGGAGCACCTTCCATCCCGAGTTCGCCTATCTGCCGCGTAAGTTCAAGATCGCGGTGAGCGGCACCGTGGAGGACCGCGCCGTCACCTATCTGCACGACATCGGCCTGCATGTGCTCAAGAACGACCAGGGCGAGATCGGCTTTCGCGTGATTGTCGGCGGTGGCATGGGCCGCACTCCAGTGATCGGCAAGGTAATCCGCGAATTCCTGCCCTGGCAGCATATCCTCAGCTATTGCGAAGCGATCCTGCGTGTCTATAACCGCTACGGCCGGCGCGACAATCCATTCAAAGCGCGCATCAAGATACTGGTGAACGCCACCGGGCCCGAAAAGTTCGCGCAACAGGTTGAGGAGGAGTGGGTTCATCTCAAGGATGGCCCATCCACGATTACGCAAGCCGAATACGCCCGGGTTGCCGCCCATTTCAAGTCGCCCGACTATCGCACGCTGCCACCAATTAACGCCGGCTACGAAGCCAGCAGGCGCAACAGCATTCCTTTCGCCAAATGGGTCGAGCGCAATGTACGCGCGCACCGCGTGCCGGGTTATGCTGCCGTCACGCTGTCGCTGAAGAAACCTGGAGTGGCGCCGGGCGACTGCACGTCGGACCAGATGGATTTCATCGCCGACCTCGCCGAGCGCTACAGTTTCGGCGAACTGCGCGTCACGCACGAGCAGAATCTGGTGCTTTCCGACGTTGCCCTGTCCGATCTGTTCGAGCTATGGCAAAAGGCGCGTGGCGCAGGCCTCGCCACGCCGAACATCGGGCTGATCACCGACATCATCTGCTGCCCCGGCGGCGATTTCTGCGATCTCGCCAACGCCAAGTCGATTCCGATCGCCAATGCCATCCAGGAACGCTTCGAAGACCTCGACTACCAGCATGACATCGGTGACATCGAGATCAATATTTCGGGCTGCATGAATTCCTGCGGCCATCATCATGTCGGCCACATCGGCATCCTTGGCGTCGACAAGCACGACTCGGAGTGGTACCAGATTTCGATCGGCGGCCGGCAAGGTTTGGCAGCCGCGCTGGGTAAGGTGATCGGGCCATCTTTCGCCGCGGCTGAAGTGCCGGACGTGATTGAAAAGTTGATTGCGGTGTACGTTGCCCAGCGTCGCGATGAAGAACTGTTTATCGATGTGGTCGAGCGCCTCGGCATCGAGCCGTTCCAGACAGCCGTCTATGGCGAGCGTACGCGCGGCCTGCGCGGTGAGAGGAAGGTCGCCAATGGCTGAGATAATCAAGGATCGCACTATCGTTGCTGACGATTGGTGCCTGATGCGTTTGGGCGAAGGCCAAGCCACCGCGGACATTGCCTTGCCCACGGGCAAACTGATCGTGCCCTTGGCCGTGTGGCAAGCGCGCCGCCAGGAATTGTCCAAACGCGATGCATTAGGCATCTGGCTCGCCAACGACGAAGGGCCGGAACTGATCGCCAACGATCTGTCGCACTTTACACTCATTGCTATCGATTTCCCGAAGTTTTCCAACGGGCGCGGCTATTCCAGCGCAGCGCTGTTGCGCAGCCGCTACGGCTACCGCGGCGAATTGCGCGCCATCGGCGATGTGTTGCGTGACCAGATGTTCTACCTGACGCGGGTCGGCTTCAATGCCTTTGCCGTGCGTTCCGACCGCTCGATCCGGGATGCGCTCAATGCGCTCAATGACTTTAGCGTGACCTATCAGAATTCGACCGACGAGACGCAACCGCTGTTTCGGCGTGTTCAGCGCATTGCCACAAACTGAGGGCCAAAATGAATATTGACCTTGACGACATAGAACTGCTGGCGACCGTAGATCGTCAGGCCGAGGCAGTCACCACGCTGCTGACTACGATCGCGTCCGACTATGCGCCGGCCACGCTCGCCGCCGGCATGGGCGTCGAAGGCATGGTGCTCACCGACATCATCATGCGCAACAAGCTGCCGATCGAGATATTCTCGCTCGATACCGGTCGCCTGCCGGCTGAAACCTACGATCTGATGCAGCGCCTGAAGCGCCACTACGGCCTGACGCTGAAAATATTTTTTCCGCGCCACGACCTGGTCGAATCGTACGTGCGCGAGCACGGCATTAACGCCTTCTACGAGTCGGTGGAACTGCGCAAGGCCTGCTGCCATGCGCGCAAGGTCGAACCGCTGAAGCGTGCCTTGGCTGGCAAGAAAGCCTGGATCACCGGCATGCGCGCCGAACAATCGGAGACGCGTACGGAATTACCGGTGCAGTTCTACGATGCGGCCAATGGCCTTGAAAAGTTCAATCCGCTCGTGGGCTGGACCGAAGCCGAGGTATGGACCTACGTCAAGACGCGCGACGTCCCCTACAGCCGGCTACATGACAAAGGTTACCCGAGCATCGGTTGCGCGCCCTGTACCCGCGCGGTCGCGCCGGGTGAGCATGTGCGCTCCGGCCGTTGGTGGTGGGAAGACCCGTCCGGCAAGGAATGCGGCATCCATGTGATTCCAGTAGCGGTTAACGCGGCGTGAGGTTGCAATTCCCGACGCGCGCATTATTTGCGCTAGGCATGGCATGCCCGATTGCGCTGATCGGCGCCGGTGTCGTACTTACGGTGTTTTATAACGTTGCCGCCTGCCCGCTCTGCATTCTGCAGCGGATGCTTTATCTCGCTATTGCGCTGGTATCGACTTTCGGGCTGGTGTTTGTGCCGTACCATGCCGTCCGCATCGTTGTGGCGTTATCAGCCGCGATCCTCGCCGCAAGTGGCGCGGCAATCGCGGGCTACCAAATCTATTTACAGCACCATCCCTTTGCCGCCACCTGCGGCGACGGCGCGGCTTGGTGGGAGCGCATGGTCGAGCAGGC
This sequence comes from Georgfuchsia toluolica, assembly GCF_907163265.1. Lineage (NCBI taxonomy): Bacteria > Pseudomonadati > Pseudomonadota > Betaproteobacteria > Nitrosomonadales > Sterolibacteriaceae > Georgfuchsia > Georgfuchsia toluolica. The sequence continues at coordinate 3,043,387 of NZ_CAJQUM010000001.1, read as the reverse complement.
CGGGCAATCGCTGCCGATACTGTTCAAGGCCGAGGGATTATGCTCTGACGATACGTGGTCCCTGTTCGGACTGTCCATACCGGAATTGTCGTTGCTGGCCTTTTGCGGACTGTTCGTCCTCGGCATGCTGGCGCTGTTTTCCCGTCCGAGACCGTAAACGATCAAGGCCGGACAGTTAGCCCGGCCTTGATCGTAGTGTCGAAAACGCCTATTCGGCGCTGACTGCTTCGCCTTCAGGCCTGTCCATCAATTCCACATACGCCATGGGCGCATTGTCACCGACGCGGAACCCCATTTTCAGGATACGCAGGTAGCCGCCATTGCGCGAGGTGTAGCGCGGTCCCAGTTCGTCGAATAGTTTGACCACGATTTCGCGGTCGCGCAGGCGATCGAAGGCGAGGCGGCGGTTGGCCAGATTCGGCGTCTTGCCGAGCGTGATCAGCGGTTCGACCACGCGGCGCAGTTCCTTGGCCTTGGGCAGCGTGGTCTTGATGACCTCGTGGCGCAGCAGGGAGTTCGCCATGTTGCGCAGCATCGCTAGGCGATGCGACGAAGTGCGGTTGAGTTTTCTTAATCCGTTACCGTGACGCATGATGTTACCTCTCGTTTGTCGGATCGCCGCGCGCTGCAAACGATCCGTTAATCGTTATTTAAGAGCGGGAGTTATCCCAATTTTCTCAGCTCCGCAGGGGGCCTGTTTTAGCTCCGACTAACCTAAAGATTAGTCTTCGCTGAAATTGGCTGCAGTTCTTATCCTAATTTCTCCAGTCCGGCGGGAGGCCAGTTTTCCAGCTTCATTCCCAGACTGAGGCCGCGCGAGGCAAGGACTTCCTTGATCTCGTTGAGCGACTTGCGACCCAGATTCGGAGTCTTCAACAACTCGGTTTCCGTGCGCTGGATCAGGTCGCCGATGTAATAGATGTTCTCGGCCTTGAGGCAGTTGGCCGAACGCACGGTAAGTTCAAGGTCGTCGACTGGACGCAGCAGTTCCGGCGCCACCGGCATCTGCTTCTGCTCCACCGGCGCAACGCTGGTGTCTTCAAGGTCGGCAAACACCGAGAGTTGATCCATTAGCACACGGGCGGAATAGCGAATCGCTTCTTCCGGATCAATGGCGCCGTTGGTTTCCAGATCGATGATCAGCTTGTCGAGGTCGGTGCGCTGTTCAACACGGGCCGATTCAACCTGATAACTGACGCGACGTACCGGACTGAACGATGCATCCATCAGGATGCGGCCGATGGTCTTGCCTTCTTCATCTTTGCTGGCGCGCACGTTGGCCGGCACATAACCGCGACCGGTTTCAACCTTGATCTGCATTTCCAGCTTGCCGCCGGGAGCGACATGCGCAATGACATGGTCGGGGTTGATGATTTCGACATCGTGCGTAGCCTCGATGTCGGCAGCGGTAACGACACCTTCACCGCTCTTGGATAGCGTCAGCGTGGCTTCCGCCCGGTTATGCATCTTGAGAACGACGCCCTTGAGGTTGAGCAGGATGTCAACTACATCTTCGCGCACGCCATCGACCGTCGAGTATTCGTGCAGGACACCGGCGATCGACACCTCGGTCGGCGCGGTACCCGGCATCGACGACAGCAGGATGCGGCGCAGGGAATTGCCGAGAGTGTGGCCATAGCCGCGCTCGAATGGTTCCATAACGACGCGCGCGTGAACCGGCGACAGGGTCTGGACATCGATGATGCGCGGTTTCAGAAGTGCATTGCTTTGCATCTGCATTCCTTCAAAAAGAAAAGCACCCTGCGGCCCGGATCAGCCGGGCGCAGGGCTTGGGGTTAGCGCGAATACAGTTCGACCACGAGGCCTTCGTTGATCGAAGGTGGCAGGTCTTCACGAGCCGGGTAGGCCTTGAAGACGCCCTTGCCAGCCTTGGCATCGACTTCGATCCACTGCGGGAAGTTGCGCGATTCGGCAGCTTCGAGCGCACCTTTGGTGCGCAGCTGGGTCTTGGCATTTTCGGTTAGCTGCACCACATCGCCCGGTCTTACACTGTAAGATGGAATATTGGTGCGTTTGCCATTGACCAGAACGCCGTTATGACGAACGATCTGGCGTGCCTCGGCACGCGAGGCGCCGAAACCCATACGATAGGCGACGGCATCCAGACGGCATTCGAGCAGCTTGAGCAGGTTCTCGCCAGTCTGGCCTTTCTGGCTTTCGGCCTGGGCAAAAGTCTTGCGGAACTGGCGCTCGAGGACGCCATAGATGCGGCGGATCTTCTGTTTCTCACGCAACTGCTGGCCATAGCCGGAGAGGCGCTGGCCGGATTTCTGGCCATGCTGGCCGGGTGCATAGGCGCGCCGTTCGACGGCGCACTTGTCGGTGAAGCACTTTTCTCCCTTGAGGAAGAGCTTCTCGCCTTCGCGACGGCACTGGCGGCACTTGGCATCAAGATTACGGGCCACTATTTACTCCTTGTACCTTAGATGCGACGGCGCTTGGGTGGCCGGCAACCGTTGTGAGGAATCGGGGTGATGTCGGTGATGCTGGTGATCTTCATGCCGAGTGCGTTGAGCGCACGGACTGCGGACTCGCGGCCGGGGCCGGGGCCTTTGATGCGTACTTCGAGATTCTTGACGCCGCATTCCTGGGCGGCCTTGCCGGCTGCCTCGGCCGCCACCTGCGCCGCGAACGGGGTGCTCTTGCGCGAACCCTTGAAGCCGGCGCCGCCGGACGTGGCCCACGACAACGCGTTACCCTGGCGGTCGGTGATGGTGATGATGGTGTTGTTGAACGAGGCATGCACGTGGGCGATGCCCTCGGCCACGTTCTTCTTGACCTTTTTGCGAACTTTAGTAGTAGCGGTCTTCGCCATATCGATTCCTAGTTATTTCTTCGCCGCGGCGATTGCCTTGCGCGGTCCCTTGCGCGTGCGGGCGTTGGTACGGGTGCGCTGCCCACGCACCGGCAGGCCGCGACGGTGGCGCACGCCACGATAGCAGCCGAGATCCATGAGGCGCTTGATGCTCATGGTGACTTCACGACGAAGATCGCCTTCGACGGTAACCTTGCCCACCTCTTCGCGCAGCTTATCCAGCTGGCTGTCGGTGAGATCCTTGACCTTGACCGAGCGTTTGACGCCAACCGCGTCGCAAATTTTCTGCGCGCGCGCGCGGCCGATGCCGTAGATCGCGGTCAGCGCAATCTCGGTGTGCTGGTGGTTCGGTATATTGACGCCTGCAATACGGGCCATGTTCTTACCTTGTACTTATTTGTCGCCGAAATTCGGAGAACTGGAAATTATATCCGACGCGGGATGCTTGATCAACCCTGCCGTTGTTTGTGACGCGGATCAGTACAGATGACCCGAACCACACCCTTACGGCGGATGATTTTGCAATTGCGGCAGATGCACTTGACCGAAGCTAATACTTTCATGATGAATCTCCGGAAATAACTACTTGGCGCGAAACACGATACGGCCCTTGGTCAGGTCGTAAGGCGTCAGTTGCACGGTAACCTTGTCTCCCGGCAGGATGCGGATGTAATGCATGCGCATCTTTCCCGAGATGTGTCCCAATACTACATGCCCGTTTTCGAGCTTGACGCGAAACGTCGCGTTGGGGAGGTTTTCCACCACCTCTCCCAGCATCTCGATAACGTCTTCCTTCGCCATAAAAATTCAAGCTCAACGAATCGGCAAACCCGATCCCTTGAAATTCGCCTTCTTCAGCAGGCTCTCATACTGATGCGACATGACGTAGGCTTGCACCTGCGACATAAAATCCATGGTAACCACGACAATGATCAACAGGCTCGTGCCGCCGAAGTAGAACGGCACATTGAACTTGAGAACCAGAAATTCAGGAATCAGGCAAACAATGGTGACGTACGCGGCGCCGACCAAGGTCAGGCGCATCAATATTTTATCAATGTAACGCGAGGTCTGTTCGCCAGGGCGAATGCCCGGCACAAAAGCGCCGCTCTTTTTCAGGTTGTCCGCGGTCTCTTTCGAGTTGAAAACCAACGCTGTATAAAAGAAACAGAAGAACACGATGGCCGTCGCGTAAAGCATGACGTAAATCGGCTGGCCGGGTGACAGTTTGGCCGCGAAATCCTTGAGCCAATAGACCTTGTCGGACGATCCAAACCACTGAGCGACGGTAGCAGGGAAAAGAATGATCGAGGAGGCAAAAATCGGCGGGATCACGCCCGACATATTGAGCTTGAGCGGCAAGTGGGAACTCTGCCCGCCGTAGACCTTGTTGCCGACCTGTCGCTTGGCGTAGTTAACCAGAATCTTGCGCTGACCGCGTTCGACAAACACCACAAACGCAGTGACCAAGGCCACCAGCAGGCAGATAATCAAGGCCACGACGGGATGCATGGCGCCAGTATTTACCAGCGAAAGCAGGCCACCCAGTGCACTCGGTAGGCCCGCCGCAATGCCGGCGAAAATGATGATGGAAATGCCGTTGCCGAGACCTCTTTCGGTAATCTGTTCACCAAGCCACATCAGGAAGAGCGTGCCCGTCACCAATGTCGCTACGGTAGTAAGACGGAACACCATGCCCGGATCGAGCACCAAACCCGGCTGGGATTCAAGCATTATCGCGATACCTGACGCCTGGAACAGGGCCAGACCGACGGTGCCGTAACGGGTGTATTGCGTGATCTTGCGCCTGCCGGCTTCGCCCTCTTTTTTGAGCGCCTCGAGGGAAGGCACGGCGATCGACATCAGCTGCATGATGATCGACGACGAGATGTAGGGCATGATGCCCAGCGCAAAGATCGTGAAACGCGACAACGCACCGCCGGAGAAAAGATTGAAGATGCCGAGAATGCCGCCCTTATTCGACTGGAATAATTCGGCCAGACGCATCGGATCGATGCCAGGTACCGGAATGTGCGCACCGATACGAAACACGACCAGTGCGCCCAGCAGAAACCACAGCCGGCGCCAGAGATCGCCGAACTTGCCTGTTGGTTTTGCGGTAGTGGACATAATTCCCGGTCTTCTGTGATCGATTACTCGGCAGCCACCGAGCCACCGGCTGCTTCGATTGCCGCCTTGGCGCCCTTGGTCGCACCGACACCCTTCAGCGTTACCTTGCGCGTCAGCTCGCCGGAAAGAATTACCTTGACCGACAACGCCCCGCCCGGCACCACGCCAGCCTGTTTCAGCGCCAGCAGGTCGATTTCATCCACCGGCAGCTTGGCCAGTTCGGAAAGACGCACCTCGACGTTACGCGCCGCCGTCAGCGAGACAAAGCCGCGCTTCGGCAAGCGGCGCTGCAACGGCATCTGGCCGCCTTCAAAACCAACCTTATGAAAGCCGCCGGCACGAGACTTTTGTCCCTTGTGGCCACGCCCTGCCGTCTTGCCAAGGCCACTACCAATACCGCGACCAACGCGGCGTTTGGTGTGCCTGGCACCGGTACCCGGTTTGAGATTGTTCAATTCCATGATTCTTAACCCTCGACCTTCACCAGATAGGCGACCTTGTTGATCATGCCGCGTACCGCCGGCGTATCTTCCAGTTCAACGGTATGGCGGATGCGACGCAGACCGAGGCCGCGCACGGTGGCGCGATGATCCTGCTTGGTGCCGATGACACCCTTGACCAGCGTCACCCTGATTTTTTTGTCGGCCATGACTTACTCCAGAATTTCCTGAACGGTCTTGCCACGCTTGGCCGCAATTTCGGCTGGCGTGCTGGTCGCGAGCAGACCCTTGATGGTGGCGCGCACGACGTTATAGGGATTGGTTGGGCCGATGGCTTTCGCCACGACATCGGTCACGCCCATGACTTCGAATACCGCACGCATGGCGCCGCCGGCGATCACGCCGGTACCAGGCGCAGCGGGCTGCATCAGCACCCGGGTCGAACCATGCTTGCCGGTGATCGTATGGTGCAGCGTGCCGTCCTTGAGGCTGACCTTGTTCATCTTACGGCGAGCTTCATCCATCGCCTTTTGCACGGCAACCGGAACCTCGCGCGACTTGCCCTTGCCCATGCCAACGGCACCATCACCATCGCCCACCACGGTCAGCGCGGCGAAGCCGAGAATCCGGCCACCCTTCACTACCTTGGTGACGCGATTGATGGAGACCATCTTCTCGCGCAAGCCGTCATCGGGTTTGTCCTGTGCCTGTTGCTGCTTTCTGCCTTGCGGTTTAGCCATCTTGGTCTCCGCCTAAAACTTGAGGCCGCTCTCGCGGGCCGCTTCGGCCAGCGCTTTGACGCGGCCGTGAAAATGGAAGCCCGAGCGATCGAAAGCTACATCGTCGATGCCCTTGGCCTTGGCGCGCTCGGCAATCAATTTACCGACCACCTTGGCCGCCTCAACGTTGCCGCCGTTTGGTACCTGCTTCTTCACGTCTGCTTCAGCCGTCGAGGCCGCCGCCAGCACCTGGGTACCGCAGCTGGAAAAAATCTGTGCGTAGATGTGGCTGTTGGTGCGATGCACCGCAAGACGCACACGCTTCTGCTCGGCGATCCTGGCGCGGGTTTTACGCGCCCTGCGCAAACGAGTCTGGTTCTTGTCCATGATTTCGCGCCCTTACTTCTTCTTGGTTTCCTTGATCACCACCGTTTCGTCTGAATAGCGCACGCCCTTGCCCTTGTAGGGTTCCGGCGCGCGATAGGCGCGAACTTCAGCGGCTACCTGACCGACCTGTTGACGGTCGATCCCCTTGATCACGATTTCAGTCTGCGTTGGGGTTTCCACCTTCACCCCTGCGGGCATCATGTGCACCACGGGGTGGGAGAAACCCAGCGTCAGGTTGAGTTTGTCGCCCTGAGCCTGGGCACGGTAACCCACGCCGACCAGCGTCAGCTTCTTCTCGAAACCCTTGGTGACGCCGCTGACCATATTGTTCACCAGCGCACGCATGGTGCCGGACATGGCGCCTGCATTCGGCGCACCGGCCACGGCCTTGCACAGCAGCTGGTCGCCTTCGCGCTCGATCTTGACCGAGGGCAGAACGAATTGCTTCATGGTGCCAAGCGGACCCTTGATGCTGATTTCGCTCGAACTCAACGTGACGTCCACACCCTTGGGAACGTCGACCGGATATTTGGCTACACGTGACATCGCGTTGTTCTCCTCAGGCGACCACGCAAAGGACTTCGCCGCCAACATTGCTGGCGCGCGCCTTGCGGTCGGTCATGACGCCCTTCGGCGTGGAAACGATGGCGACGCCGAGGCCATTCAACACGCGCGGCAGGTCATCCTTGCCTTTATAGACGCGCAGACCCGGAGTCGAAATACGCTCGATGCGGGCGATGACGGGACGACCGGCGTAATACTTCAGCGCGATGTCGAGCTGGGCCTTGCCACCGTTCTCTCGCACGACATAGTCGCCGATATAACCCTCATCCTTCAGCACTTCAGCAATCGACACCTTGAGCTTGGAGGACGGCATCGTCACCGAGGCCTTTTCGACCATCTGTGCGTTGCGGATGCGGGTCAGCATGTCAGCAATAGGATCGCTCATACTCATATCGTCGTCCCCCTTACCAACTGGCCTTGGTCATGCCCGGCACTTCGCCGCGCATGGCGCTTTCGCGCAGTTTCAAACGGCATAGACCGAACTTGCGGAACACGCCGCGCGGACGCCCGGTCAAGGCGCAACGATTGCGCTGACGGGTCGGGCTCGCGTCGCGCGGCAGCGCCTGCAGCTTGAGGCGCGCCTCGAAACGTTCTTCGTCCGACAGCTTTACATTGTTGATGATGGCGAAGAGCGCGGCACGCTTGGTAGCATACTTCGCCACCGTCTTGGTGCGCTTGTCTTCGCGATTCTTGATTGCCATTTTCGCCATGGTTCCCTCAGTTCTTGAAGGGGAATTTGAAAGCGGTGAGGAGCGCCTTGGCTTCCCCATCGGTCTTTGCCGTCGTCGTGATACTGATGTTCATGCCACGTAGCGCGTCGATCTTGTCGTATTCGATTTCGGGGAAGATGATCTGTTCCTTGACGCCGAGGTTGTAGTTGCCGCGACCGTCAAAGCCTTTGCCCGAGATGCCGCGGAAGTCGCGCACGCGTGGCAGTGCAACGGTCACCAGGCGATCAAGGAATTCATACATCTGGCAGCCGCGCAGCGTGACCATGCAGCCGATCGGATAGTTTTCCCGAATCTTGAATCCGGCAATCGCCTTGCGTGCCTTGGTGACAACGGGCTTTTGGCCGGCAATCTTGGTCATGTCACCAACCGCGTGTTCGAGAATCTTCTTGTCGCCAACCGCTTCGCCGACCCCCATGTTGAGGGTAATCTTGGTGATGCGGGGGACTTCCATGACAGATTTGTAACCGAACTTTTTTTGCAGTTCGGGCATCACGGATTCTTTGTAGAAACTTTGCAAGCGCGCCATATCGGTTCCTTACGCGTCGACGTTTTCGCCGTTCGATTTGAACACCCGAACCTTGCGACCGTCTTCGAGCGTCTTGAAACCGACGCGGTCCGCCTTCTGGGTGACTGGATTGAACAGCGCCACATTGGAAATCTGGATCGGCATTTCTTTTTCGATGATGCCGCCGGGTTGTCCCTTCATCGGATTCGGGCGGGTATGTTTCTTGACCCGGTTGACACCTTCGACCATCACGTGCTGATCGTCGAACCAAGACAGCACGGAGCCGCGCTTGCCCTTGTCCTTGCCGGCAACAACGATCACGCCGTCACCCTTGCGAATCTTGTTCATGAGCCGAATCCTCAGAGAACTTCGGGAGCAAGCGACACGATCTTCATGAAGCGCTCGGTGCGCAACTCGCGCGTGACCGGGCCGAAGATGCGGGTGCCGATAGGCTCCATCTTGTTGTTGAGCAGAACGGCGGCATTGCCGTCGAACTTGACCAGCGAACCGTCGGGGCGACGCACGCCCTTCGCGGTGCGGACCACTACGGCGCTATAAACTTCGCCCTTCTTGACGCGACCGCGCGGAGCGGCATCCCTGATGCTGACCTTGATGACGTCGCCAATGCCGGCATAACGGCGCTTGGAGCCGCCCATCACCTTGATACACATCACCGAACGCGCGCCGGTATTGTCGGCCACGTCGAGGATCGATTGCATTTGAATCATCGTAATTTCTCCAACTTAATCCGCTTACACGTCGACACGCGACAGCGGTCAGTCTTGGAACCCATCGGATCGGGGATCCTTTAGGTCGTTCGCCAAGCCACTGCTTGAACACGGCGGCTCTGGCGCGAGCAAGGGGGCGAATACTACTTTGTGCCCCTTTTTACGTCAACACAATTCATAAAATAAATTGTACTGGCGTACTACCGTAGCATTCAGACTGCGCGCGACTTCTCGATCACGCGCGTCACCCGCCACGCCTTGGTCTTGGAAATCGGCGCGGTTTCCTCGATCTGCACCAGGTCGCCATCATGCGCCTCCATGCCTTCCACATGAGCGTGGTACTTGCGCGAACGGGTCAGCACCTTGCCGATCAGGGGATGCTTGACGCGACGCTCGACCAGCACCGTCACGGTCTTGTTCATCTTGTCGCTGACCACACGGCCTTGCAACGTGCGGTGTACTACTGTCTTGGTCTCGCTCATTTCGCCGCTGCCTTTTCACGCTGAAGGGTTTTCACGCGCGCAATGTCCTTGCGTACCTTGCCAAGCTGACTGGTGTTGGTGAGCTGCTGGGTCGCGATTTGCATGCGCAGGGAAAACTGCGCGCGCCGCAGGTCGAGCAACTCTTTTTCCAGCTCGGCGCCGTTTTTCTGCCTGAGTTCACTGGCTTTCATGTCTTACCCCAAATGGCGTGTAACGAAGGTGGTCGCCAAGGGAAGCTTGGCGGCGGCAAGGCGAAACGCCTCGCGTGCCAGCGCTTCATCGACGCCATCCATTTCATAGAGCACTTTGCCCGGCTGAATCTCGGCGACCCAATACTCGGGGTTGCCCTTGCCGTTACCCATCCGGACTTCAGCCGGCTTCTTGGAAATCGGCTTGTCCGGAAAAATGCGGATCCAGATGCGGCCGCCACGCTTGATATGCCGTGTCATGGCGCGACGTGCCGCTTCGATCTGGCGTGCGGTCAGGCGGCCGCGAACGATGGCTTTGAGACCGTATTCGCCGAAACTAACCTTGGCGCCGCGCGTGGCGAGACCGGTATTGCGGCCCTTCTGTTCCTTGCGATATTTTCTGCGTGCAGGTTGCAGCATTGCTGATTACTCCTTACCTTCCTTGGTGCCCGTCGTGTCTTCGGTTTTCGGCGCAGCCTTGCGCACGCGCTTGACAGCGGCCTTGACTGCATCGCCGGGTTTATCAGTATCGGGCTTAACGGCGGCGCGCTTGGTTGCGGCGGGCGCGGGTTTGGCATCATCTCCCGCCTCGGCCTTGGCCGGACGTGAAGGTTTGCGTATTTTTTTGGCGGGTTCCTCGGCTTGTTCTTGCGCCAGCGTCGGCAATTCTCCCTTGCCTACCGCTTCACCCTTGAACACCCACACCTTGATACCGATGATGCCGTAGGTAGTCTTGGCTTCCGCAGTACCGTAATCGATATCGGCACGCAGCGTATGCAGCGGCACGCGGCCTTCGCGATACCACTCGGTACGCGCGATTTCGGCACCGTTCAGGCGGCCCGCGCTCATGATCTTGATACCTTGGGCGCCGAGGCGCATGGCGTTCTGCATGGCGCGTTTCATGGCGCGACGAAACATGATGCGTTTTTCGAGTTGCTGGGCAATCGAATCGGCGATCAGTTGCGCATCGAGCTCCGGCTTGCGGATTTCCTCGATGTTGACATGTACCGGCACGCCCATGCGTTTCTGCAGTTCGGCCTTGAGCGCCTCAATGTCCTCGCCCTTCTTGCCGATGACGACGCCGGGGCGGGCACTAAACACGGTAACGCGGGCATTCTTCGCCGGGCGCTCGATGACGACGCGGCCGACGGAGGCATGCGCCAGCTTCTTCTTCAGGTAATCGCGAACTTCGATGTCTTCCTTCAGCATCTTCGGGAAGTTCTTGCTGGTGGCATACCAGCGCGACGTCCAGTCACGCGAGACGGCGAGGCGGAAACCGGTCGGATGAATCTTCTGTCCCATACTTTCTCCTTAATCCCCGACAGTCACGAAGATGTGGCAGGTGGGCTTGACAATGCGATTGCCACGGCCCTTGGCGCGCGCGGTGAAGCGCTTGAGTACCGGCCCCTTCTCGACGTAGATGGTCTTGACCTTGAGCGTGTCGATGTCGGCGCCATCGTTGTGCTCGGCATTTGCGATGGCCGATTCGAGCACTTTTTTCAGGATAGTGGCGCCCTTCTTCGGGCTGAAGGCCAGGATGTTGAGCGCCTGATCCACCGGCTTGCCGCGAATCTGATCCGCCACCTGGCGGCCCTTTTGATCCGACAGACGAACGCCGCGCAAAATTGCTTTGGTTTCCATGGTCATCCTTTCTTGGCCGGACCGGCAGCGGCTTTCTTGCCACCGGTATGGCCCTTGAAGGTGCGCGTCAGCGCAAATTCGCCGAGCTTGTGGCCCACCATGTTTTCCGACACGTAGATCGGGATATGCTGCTTGCCGTTATGCACGGCGATCGTGAGGCCGACGAAATCGGGCAGGATCGTGGAACGACGCGACCAGGTCTTGATCGGACGCTTGTCGTTGCTGCCGCGCGAGGCTTCGACCTTCTTGACCAGATGATCGTCGACGAACGGGCCCTTTTTAATGGAACGTGCCATGGCTTACCTCTTACCTTTCGGCCTGCGCTGGACGATCATGCCGTCCGTGCGCTTGTTGTTACGGGTGCGATAACCCTTGGTCGGCTGGCCCCATGGGCTGACCGGCACACGGCCCTCGCCAGTCTTGCCTTCGCCGCCGCCATGCGGGTGATCAACCGGGTTCATGACGACGCCACGCACCGTCGGACGGATACCGCGCCAACGGTTTGCGCCCGCCTTGCCGATCTTGCGCAGGTTGTTTTCTTCGTTGCCGACTTCACCAATCGTCGCGCGGCATTCAACATGAATACGGCGGATTTCACCTGAGCGCAGGCGGATCTGGGCGTAAGTGCCTTCACGCGCCAGCAGCTGCACGGAGGTGCCGGCCGAGCGCGCCAGTTGCGCGCCCTTGCCCGCTGTCATTTCGACGCAGTGAATCGTGGTGCCGACCGGGATATTGCGGATCGGCAGCGTATTGCCGGGCTTGATCGGGGCTTCCGCGCCGCTGATCACTTCCTGTCCAACCATCATGCCCTTGGTCGCAATGATGTAACGGCGCTCGCCGTCGGCATAAAGCAACAGGGCAATATGGGCGCTGCGATTCGGATCGTATTCGAGACGTTCCACCTTCGCCGCAATGCCATCCTTGTCGCGACGGAAGTCGACCACGCGATACTGCTGCTTGTGGCCGCCACCCTTGTGCCGCGTCGTGATGTGGCCGTGCGTGTTGCGCCCGGCCTTGCTGATCTGCGATTCGGTCAGCGCATCGTGCGGACGACCCTTGTGCAAATGCGCGTTGACGACCCTGACGACGCCGCGACGACCGGGCGAAGTGGGCTTGAGTTTGACCAGTGCCATTTACGCAGCCCCCCCTTCGGTAAAGTTGATTTCCTGTCCGGGTTTGAGGCAGACGAATGCCTTCCTGACATCGCTGCGACTGCCCATGAAGCGGCCAAAGCGCTTTTTCTTGCCCTTGAGGTTGGCCACCTGGACCGACTTGACCTCGACCTTGAACAGCAGTTCGACGGCCGCCTTGATCTCGGGCTTGGTGGCATCGGGCGTGACAATAAACACAACCTGCTCGTTCTTGTCGGCAAGGTAAGTCGCCTTTTCCGAGATTTGCGGCGCGACCAGCACCTGGAGCAAACGCTCCTGATTGAAATTCTTGCTCATGCCAGCATCTCCTCGATCTTGGCCATGGCGCCCTTGGTCACCAGCACCTTGGGAAAACGGATCAGCGATACCGGATCGGCATACTGTGCCTCGAGCACCAGCAGGTTGGGCAGGTTGCGCGCGGCCAGTTGCAGGTTTTCATCGATGCTGTCGGTGATGACGAGCACGGAATCGAGCCCCATGCCCTTGAGCTTGCTCGCCACCAGTTTCGTCTTGGGTGCATCCACGGCAAAAGTCTCGATCACGGCGAGACGATCTTCGCGGGCCAGTTGCGACAGAATCGCAGCGAGGCCGGCACGAAACATCTTGCGGTTAACTTTTTGCGTGAAATTTTCTTCCGGCGAATTCGGGAAAATGCGTCCACCGCCACGCCACAGCGGGCTGGAGGTCATGCCGGCACGGGCGCGTCCGGTACCTTTTTGGCGGAACGGCTTCTTCGTGCTGTGATGAACTTCTTCGCGATCTTTCTGCTTGCGATTGCCGGAGCGAGCGTTGGCCTGGTAGGCGACAACAATCTGATGGATCAGCGCCTCGTTGTAGTCGCGGCCAAACAGGGCATCCGAGGCGCTGAACTTGGCAGCTTCCTGGCCTTGATCATTGATGAGTTTCAGTTCCATGATCGCCCCTTATGCCTTGACTGCAGGATTAACGACCACGTCGCCACCCTTGGCGCCGGGCACCGCACCCCTTACCAGCAGCAGCTGGCGCGCTTCGTCGATGCGCACGACTTCGAGGTTTTGCGTGGTACAGGCCATGTCACCGAGGTGACCCGCCATGCGCTTGCCCGGAAACACGCGGCCCGGATCCTGCGCCATGCCGATCGAACCCGGCGCATTGTGTGATACCGAGTTGCCGTGCGAGGCACGCTGCGAGGAGAAGTTGTGACGCCTGATCGCGCCGGCAAAACCCTTGCCGATCGAGGTGCCACTGACATCTACCTTCTGGCCCGGCTGGAAGATCGACACGGAAATCACATCGCCGGGTTTGAACTCGGCGAGCTTTTCCGCATCGACGCGAAATTCCTTTAGGATGTTTCCGGCTTCGACGCCGGCCTTGGCGAGGTGTCCCGCAGCGGATTTGATCACCCGGCTGGCGCGACGCTTGCCAAACGTCACCTGTACGGCGGCATAGCCGTCGGTATCAGGCGTCTTGATTTGTGTGACGCGGTTGTTCGACACATCGAGCACCGTAACCGGGACGGAAGTACCGTCATCGGTAAAGATACGCGTCATGCCGACCTTGCGTCCGACAAGGCCCAGACTCATTTTATTCTCCAAATCTCCGGCTGCGATTGGCCGAAACCCTTACTACGATTCACTGCAACAACCACCCTTGCGAGCGGCCACAAAAATTACTGCAACTTGATTTCGACATCGACACCCGCTGGCAGATCAAGCTTCATCAATGCATCGACGGTTTTGTCGGTGGGGTCGATGATGTCCATCAGGCGCAGGTGGGTACGAATTTCAAACTGGTCGCGCGAGGTCTTGTTCACATGCGGTGAACGCAACACATCAAAGCGCTCGATACGCGTCGGCAACGGCACCGGGCCACGTACAACGGCGCCAGTGCGCTTGGCGGTATCCACGATCTCAAGCGCCGACTGGTCAATCAGCTTGTAGTCGAAGGCCTTGAGGCGGATACGAATTCTTTGGCTTTGCATAAAAATCCTTAAAGAGCGATCGCAAATTCTGCGCAAATTGCGAGAGGGCGGCATTCTGCCACTGCCTCCGCCGCATTGCAAGAACTACTTGCATAAAACATATCGGGAGCGAAGCGGCCCAGCTAGTCGCCTCCCCCTCCTCGGGAAGGGGGTCGGGATGGTTCTGGTTTTGCCGTTGGCAAGTTAATGAATGAGCCTGCGGCTCATTCAATAACTTTTGCCACGACACCGGCGCCGACAGTGCGGCCGCCCTCGCGGATGGCGAAGCGCAACCCTTCTTCCATGGCGATCGGGGCGATCAGCTTGACCGTGATCGAGACATTATCCCCAGGCATCACCATTTCCGTCCCCGCCGGCAGCTCGATGCTGCCCGTCACGTCCGTGGTGCGGAAGTAGAACTGCGGCCGGTAACCGTTGAAGAACGGGGTGTGACGACCGCCTTCATCTTTCGACAGCACATACACTTCGGCCGTGAAGTGGGTGTGCGGGGTGATGCTGCCCGGCTTGGCCAGCACTTGGCCGCGCTGCACATCTTCGCGCTTGGTGCCGCGCAGCAGGACGCCAACGTTGTCGCCGGCCTGGCCCTGGTCGAGCAGCTTCCGGAACATTTCGACCCCGGTGCAGGTGGTCTTCTGGGTGGCGCTGATGCCTACGATTTCGATTTCTTCACCCACCTTGATGATGCCGCGCTCTACACGACCGGTAACGACAGTGCCGCGACCGGAGATGGAGAAGACGTCTTCCACCGGCATCAGGAAGGGGCCGTCGATGGCGCGCTTCGGGGCCGGGATGTAGCTGTCGAGGGCTTCGGCCAGCTTGATGATGGAGCCTTCGCCGAGTTCACCCTTGTCGCCTTCGAGGGCCAGCTTGGCGCTGCCGTGAATGATGGGGGTGGCGTCGCCGGGGAAGTCGTATTTGTCGAGCAGTTCTCGCACTTCCATTTCAACCAGTTCGAGCAGTTCGGCATCGTCCACCATGTCGCACTTGTTCATGTAGACGACGATGTAGGGTACGCCGACCTGGCGCGCGAGCAGGATGTGTTCGCGCGTCTGCGGCATCGGGCCGTCTGCGGCCGATACCACCAGAATGGCGCCATCCATCTGCGCCGCGCCGGTGATCATGTTCTTGATGTAGTCGGCGTGGCCCGGACAGTCAACGTGGGCATAGTGCCGGTTGGCTGTCTCGTACTCGACGTGCGCGGTGTTGATGGTGATGCCGCGTGCCTTCTCTTCCGGCGCCGCATCAATCTGGTCGTAGGCCTTGGCTTCTCCGCCAAACTTCGCCGACAGCACCGAGGTTATCGCCGCCGTCAATGTCGTCTTGCCATGATCCACGTGCCCAATCGTCCCTACATTCACGTGCGGCTTCGTCCGCTCAAATTTACCTTTTGCCATTTTTGGATTCCTCTAAAGAACGGTTACTTCTTGTTGATGATGGCCTCGGCGACATTCTTCGGCGCCTCGGAGTAATGCTTGAATTCCATGGTATAGGTAGCGCGGCCCTGCGACAGCGAACGCAGCGTCGTCGAATAACCAAACATTTCGGCGAGCGGCACTTCGGCCTTGATCAGCTTGATGCCACCGACCTGGTCTTCCATGCCCTGCACAATGCCGCGCCGGCTCGACAGGTCGCCCATGACGTTGCCCATGTAGTCTTCCGGCGTTTCGACTTCGACCGCCATCATCGGCTCCAGCAACACCGGGCTGGCCTTGCGCATGGCATCCTTGAAAGCCATCGAGGCGGCCATCTTGAACGCATTTTCGTTCGAGTCGACATCATGATAGGAACCGTCGAACAGCGTGACCTTCACGTCCACCACCGGGAAGCCGGCCAGCACGCCGTTAGGCAGCGTATCGATAAGGCCTTTTTCCACCGCCGGAATGAATTCGCGCGGCACCGTGCCGCCCTTGATGGCATCAACAAACTCGAAGCCCTTGCCGGTTTCGTTTGGTTCCAGCTTGATCCAGACGTGGCCATACTGACCGCGGCCGCCAGACTGTTTGATGAACTTGCCTTCCTGCTCGACTGCCTTGCGGATCGCTTCGCGATAGGCCACCTGCGGGGCACCAACATTGGCGTCGACGCTGAATTCGCGCTTCATGCGATCCACCAGAATTTCCAGGTGCAACTCGCCCATACCGGAGATAATGGTCTGACCGGATTCTTCATCGGTGCGCACACGGAACGAGGGGTCTTCCTGCGCCAGGCGATTCAGGGCAATGCCCATCTTTTCCTGGTCAGCCTTGGTCTTCGGCTCAACGGCAACGTGAATCACCGGCTCGGGGAAAATCATGCGTTCCAGCGTAATGACTTTGGCCGGGTCGCACAAAGTTTCACCAGTAGTGGCTTCCTTGAGCCCGACCGCAGCAGCGATATCGCCCGCGAACACTTCCTTGATTTCCTCGCGTTGGTTGGCGTGCATCTGCAGAATGCGGCCAAGACGCTCCTTGCGTCCCTTGATGGGGTTATAGACGGTGTCACCGGTCTTGATTACACCCGAGTACACGCGGAAAAAGGTCAGCTGGCCGACAAAGGGGTCGGTCATGATCTTGAACGCCAGCGCGGCGAATGGCTCGCTGTCCGAAGCCGTACGCGACCCCTCGGTTTCATTTTCGAGAACGCCCTTGACCGGCGGAATGTCGGTCGGCGCCGGCAGGAATTCAACCACCGCGTCCAGCATCGCCTGCACGCCCTTGTTCTTGAACGCGGAGCCGCACAGCATGGGTACGATTTCGGCATTGATGGTGCGCGTGCGCAGACCGAGCTTGATTTCCTCTTCGCTCAGATCACCTGATTCGAGGTACTTGTTCATCAGATCTTCATTGGCCTCAGCGGCGGCCTCGATCATCTTCTCGCGCCATTCTTCGGCCTTGGCCTGAAGTTCGGTCGGAACCTCGCCGTACTCGAACTTGATGCCCTGCGAGGCCTCGTCCCAGATGATGGACTTCATCTTGATGAGGTCGACCACACCGGCGAACTTCTCTTCCGCGCCGATCGGAATCTGCAGCGGAATCGGGTTGGCCTTGAGGCGTGCGCGCATCTGGTCATGCACTTTGAAAAAGTCTGCGCCTTGACGATCCATCTTGTTGACGAAGGCCAAACGTGGCACTTTGTACTTGGTGGCCTGGCGCCAGACGGTCTCTGACTGTGGCTGCACGCCACCTACGGCGCAATACACCATGCAGGCACCGTCGAGCACGCGCATCGAACGCTCGACTTCGATGGTGAAGTCGACGTGTCCCGGAGTATCGATAATATTAATGCGATGCTCGGAAAAGTTGTTGGCCATCCCCTTCCAGAAACAAGTGGTTGCCGCCGAGGTAATGGTGATTCCACGCTCCTGCTCCTGCTCCATCCAGTCCATGGTCGCAGCGCCGTCATGCACCTCGCCGATCTTGTGATTTACGCCGGTGTAAAACAGGATGCGCTCGGTCGTTGTCGTTTTGCCGGCGTCAATGTGCGCGGAAATACCGATATTACGGTAGCGCTCGATGGGTGTCTTACGGGCCACTTGAATAACCTGCCATTCTTAAGTCAAACCGCCGTGGTCCCCATTTGCAACGGGATACCAAGGCGGCGAAGGAAACGATGTCGTTTCGCGAACGAAACGACGCACATAAATCAAACTCGCATCAGAACCTGAAGTGAGAGAATGCCTTGTTGGCTTCCGCCATACGATGCACTTCCTCGCGCTTCTTCATTGCCGCGCCGCGGCCTTCGGACGCTTCGAGCAACTCGTTGGCAAGACGCTGCCCCATTGATTTCTCGCTGCGTTTTCTCGCTGCTTCGCGCAGCCAGCGCATCGACAGCGCCATGCGACGCGAGGGGCGAACCTCAACCGGCACTTGGTAGTTGGCACCGCCAACGCGACGGCTTTTTACTTCGACCATCGGCTTGACGTTGCTGATCGCAAGACCGAACACCTCCAGCGGATCTTTGCCGCTCTTGGTTTTGATTTGCTCGAAAGCACCGTAAATGATGCGCTCGGCGACTGACTTCTTGCCAGCAGTCATGAGTACATTGACAAATTTTGAAACGTCGACGCTACCGAACTTGGGATCCGGAAGAATGTCGCGCTTGGGAACTTCTCTGCGGCGTGGCATGAACGACTCCTGTTGTACTTATGCTGCTTTCGGACGCTTGGCGCCGTACTTCGAGCGGGACTGCTTGCGATCCTTGACGCCTTGCGTGTCGAGGCTGCCGCGAACAATGTGGTAGCGAACACCCGGCAAGTCCTTGACCCGGCCGCCGCGAATCAGCACCACCGAGTGCTCCTGCAAGTTGTGGCCTTCGCCGCCGATGTAGGAGATAACCTCGAAACCGTTGGTAAGGCGCACCTTGGCGACCTTACGCAGCGCCGAATTCGGCTTCTTCGGTGTCGTGGTGTAAACGCGGGTACAGACACCACGCTTGGCAGGGCTGTTGCCGAGCGCGGGCACCTTGCTCTTGCTCTGCGGTGCCTGGCGTGGCTTGCGGATGAGTTGACTGATGGTTGGCATTTAATGTATTCCAGAACCTGAAAGACTGCTAACGGCGGCCCCTGCCGGGAGGCAAAGAGGGCCGGATTATATTGACGTCGCCCGGCAGCGTCAAGCTGCCTGCGTCCCTTCCGCGAGATTTTCTTCCCCGCCGAAATCGTTCGCGCCGGCCGCTTCCGCCGCCGCTTGCGCCTTGCGCGCGCGGTGGTAGGCAAGACCGGTACCAGCCGGGATGAGACGGCCGACAATGACGTTTTCCTTGAGACCACGCAGTTCGTCGCGCTTGCCCATGATCGCGGCCTCGGTAAGGACGCGCGTGGTTTCCTGGAACGAAGCGGCGGAGATGAAGGAATCGGTCGACAGCGAAGCCTTGGTGATGCCCAGCAGCATGTACTGGAACTCGGCCGGGCGTTTGCCCGCTGCAATCAATTTGTCGTTTTCATCAAGCAGATCGGAACGTTCGACCTGTTCCTCGCGGATGAAACGCGATTCGCCCGGATCAACGACGAGGACGCGGCGCAGCATCTGGCGCACGATCACCTCAATGTGCTTGTCATTAATCTTGACGCCCTGCAAACGGTACACGTCCTGCACTTCGTCGATGATGTGGCGCGCCAGCTCCTCGACGCCCTTGAGGCGCAGGATGTCATGCGGATCGGGAGGGCCATCCACGATGACTTCGCCCTTGTTCACCACCTGACCATCGTGGGCCATGACGTGCTTGTCCTTGGAAATCAGGTATTCATGCGCGGCGCCGTCGGGCTCGGTGATGACCAGACGCTGCTTGCCCTTGGTGTCCTTGCCAAACGACACGGTACCGGTCACTTCGGCCAACTGACCGGCATCCTTGGGCAGGCGGGCTTCAAAGAGTTCCGTCACGCGCGGCAGGCCACCGGTGATGTCGCGCGTCTTCGCCGATTCCTGCGGAATACGGGCAAGGATTTCGCCGACCGACACCTGCTGGCCGCTCTTCACGGTGATCAGCGAACCGACCTGAAAGGCGATGGTCACCACATGATCGGTGCCATGAATCCGGACTTCCTGACCGTTCTCGTCGAGCAGCTTGACCTGCGGCCGCAATCCTTTGGCCTGCGTCTTGCTGCCGCGCTTGGAGTCGATCACCACCAGGGTAGACAGACCTGTGACTTCATCGATCTGCTTGGCGACGGTAATGCCTTCCTCGACGTGTTCGAATTTCACCGTACCGGCGTATTCGGTCACGATCGGGCGGGTATGCGGATCCCAGGTGGCAAGCACGGTGCCGGCCTTGATCGGTGCGCCTTCATCAAGCAGCAGCGTTGCGCCATAGGGTATCTTGTGGCGCTCGCGCTCGCGGCCGTTATCGTCGATGACAATCAATTCGCCGGAACGCGAGATGACCACCTTCTCGCCCTTGGGGCTGGTGACGTAACGCATGGCAGCGGTAAGGCCCACCTTGCCGGCGCTCTTGGCCTCGGCCTGGCTCTGCGCGGCAGAACGCGAGGCCGCGCCGCCGACGTGGAAGGTGCGCATGGTGAGCTGCGTACCGGGTTCGCCGATCGATTGCGCGGCGATGACGCCCACCGCTTCGCCGGAGTTCACCAATGAACCACGGCCCAGGTCGCGCCCGTAGCACTTGGCACAGAGGCCGTAACGCGTATCGCAGAACAGCGGCGTACGGACGCGCACTTCGTCGATGCTGAGCGCTTCGATGTTGTCCACCGCGTCTTCGTCGAGCAAGGCGCCGGCTTCGTAAATCACTTCCTGCGTCTCGGCGTTCACAATATCCGCGACCGTGACGCGGCCGAGGATGCGTTCGCGCAGCGGCTCGATGACTTCGCCGCCTTCGACCAGGGCACGCATGACAAACCCGTTTTGCGTGCCGCAGTCGTCTTCGGTGACGACCAGATCCTGCGTCACATCGACCAGGCGCCGCGTGAGGTAGCCCGAATTCGCCGTCTTCAAGGCCGTATCGGCCAAGCCCTTGCGCGCGCCGTGCGTCGAGATGAAGTACTGCTGGACGTTGAGCCCTTCGCGGAAGTTGGTGGTGATCGGCACTTCGATGATCGAGCCGTCGGGCTTCGCCATCAGGCCGCGCATGCCGGCCAGCTGGCGAATCTGGGCCGCCGAACCGCGCGCGCCGGAGTCGGCCATCATGTAGATCGAGTTGAACGACTCCTGCTTGACCTGCTTGCCCTCCCTGTTCTTGACTTCCTGGTGCGAGAGCTGATCCATCATCGCCTTCGCCACCTGGTCGCCGGCACGGCCCCAGATGTCGACCACCTTGTTGTAGCGCTCGCCGACAGTGACGAGGCCGGAGGTGTATTGCTTCTCGATTTCCTTGACTTCGGTTTCGGCGGCCTCGATCAGGGATTGTTTCTGCGGCGGCACCAGCATGTCGCCGACACAGATCGAAATGCCGGCGCGTGTGGCCAGGCGGAAACCTGACTGCATCAGCTTGTCGGCGAACACCACGGTGTCCTTGAGGCCGCAACGGCGGAAACTCTCGTCGATGAGTTTGGAAATTTCCTTTTTCTTCAATGTCCGGTCGATCGCCTTGAAGGGGAGTCCCTTCGGCAGGATTTCGGACAGGATGGCGCGACCGGCAGTGGTCGTGTGGCGAACATATTTTTCGCGCCATTGGTCTTCGCCCACGTTATCGTATTCGCGAATGCGCACTGTCACGCGGGCATGCAAATCCAGCTCGCGCAGATCCACGGCACGGTTGATTTCCGCAACGTCAGTGAACATCGCGCCGGTACCCTTGGCCGCGGCGTTTTCGCGCGTGGCGTAATACAGGCCCAACACCACGTCCTGCGAGGGAACGATGATCGGCTGCCCATTCGCGGGCGACAGCACATTGTTGGAAGCCAGCATCAGGGTACGCGCTTCCATCTGCGCTTCGAGCGACAACGGCACATGGACAGCCATCTGGTCGCCGTCGAAGTCGGCGTTGAATGCAGTACACACCAGCGGATGCAGCTGGATCGCCTTGCCTTCGATCAGCATCGGTTCAAAGGCCTGGATGCCGAGCCGGTGCAGCGTCGGGGCGCGGTTGAGCATCACCGGATGTTCGCGGATAACTTCCTCGAGAATGTCCCAGACCACCGGCGTTTCGGCTTCGACTTCCTTTTTCGCCGCCTTGATGGTGCTGGCGATACCCATCTTCTCCAGACGTTCGAAGATGAAGGGCTTGAACAGTTCGAGTGCCATTTTCTTCGGCAGACCGCACTGGTGCAGCTTGAGCTGCGGGCCAACCACGATGACCGAACGGCCCGAGTAGTCGACGCGCTTGCCGAGCAGGTTCTGACGGAAACGCCCGCTCTTGCCCTTGATCATGTCGGCCAGCGATTTCAGGGGGCGCTTGTTGGCGCCGGTCATGGCCTTGCCGCGGCGGCCGTTGTCGAGCAGCGAATCAACCGACTCCTGCAACATGCGCTTTTCATTGCGCACGATGATGTCCGGCGCCTTCAGTTCGAGCAGGCGCTTCAGGCGGTTGTTGCGGTTGATGACACGGCGGTAGAGATCATTCAGGTCCGACGTGGCAAAGCGGCCGCCATCCAGTGGCACCAGGGGTCGCAGATCGGGCGGCAGCACCGGCAGCACTTCCAGAACCATCCATTCCGGCTTGATCCCGGAATGCTGGAAGCCTTCCAGAATTTTCAGCCGTTTTGCATATTTCTTGATCTTGGCCTCGGAACCGGTGGTTTCGAGTTCATGGCGCAGGGTTTCGATTTCGTGCGCGATGTCGATGGTGCGCAGCAGTTCGCGCACGCCTTCGGCGCCCATCAGCGCGGTGAAATCGTCGCCGTACTCTTCGACCTTGGCGAGATAATCATCTTCGGTCAGCAGCTGAGCGCGGTTGAGCGGCGTCATGCCGGGATCGCAGACAACGAAGGCTTCGAAGTAGAGCACGCGCTCGATGTCGCGCAAGGTCATGTCGAGCACCATGCCGAGGCGGCTGGGCAGGCTCTTCAGGAACCAGATGTGGGCGACCGGACTGGCCAGCTCGATGTGCGCCATGCGCTCGCGGCGCACCTTGGCCTGGGTCACTTCGACGCCGCACTTCTCGCAAATCACGCCGCGATGCTTGAGGCGCTTGTACTTGCCGCACAGACATTCGTAGTCCTTGACCGGGCCGAATATCTTGGCGCAGAACAGGCCGTCGCGCTCCGGCTTGAAAGTACGGTAGTTGATGGTTTCCGGCTTCTTCACTTCGCCGTAGGACCAGGACCGGATCTTCTCCGGCGACGCGAGACCGATGGTGATCGCGTCGAATTCCTCTTCCTGCGTTACTTGCTTGAATAGATCGAGCAGTGCTTTCATGGTTTAACTCCTGTCGCGGGTCGAGAGCGGATCAATAACGTTCGAGATCGATGTCGATCGCGAGCGAGCGAATTTCCTTCACCAGCACGTTGAACGATTCGGGCATGCCGGCATCGATTTTGTGTTCGCCCTTGACGATGCTTTCGTACACCTTGGTACGGCCATTGACGTCGTCCGACTTGACCGTGAGCATCTCCTGCAACACGTAGGAAGCGCCGTAGGCTTCGAGCGCCCACACTTCCATTTCGCCGAAGCGCTGACCGCCGAATTGCGCCTTGCCGCCCAGCGGCTGCTGCGTGACCAGACTGTAAGGCCCGGTGGAACGCGCGTGCATCTTGTCGTCGACCAGATGATGCAGCTTCAACACATGCATGTAGCCGATGGTGACCGGGCGTTCGAAGGCTTCACCGGTGCGTCCGTCATAAAGTACGGCCTGGGTTTTATTCGAGGTAAGGCGCAGCTTCTTCGCCACCTCGTCCGGATAAGCCAGATCGAGCATGGCCTGGATTTCCTCTTCCTTGGCGCCATCGAACACTGGCGTCGCGAACGGCACGCCGCCGGAAAGATTGCCGGCAAGCTCAACCACTTCCACATCATTAAGGCTGTCGATGTCGACATTGCGCCCGGCGGTGTTGTAGGTCCTGTTCAGCACCTTGCGAATCTCGGCCGTCGCCGCATGGTGTCGCGCCAGCTCGCCGATACGGTTGCCAAGACCCTTGGCGGCCCAGCCGAGGTGGGTTTCGAGAATCTGGCCAATGTTCATCCGCGACGGCACGCCAAGCGGATTGAGCACGATGTCGACCGGGGTGCCGTCTTCCATGTGCGGCATGTCCTCGATCGGGACGATCTTCGACACGACCCCCTTGTTGCCGTGGCGGCCGGCCATCTTGTCGCCGGGCTGCAGACGACGCTTGACGGCAAGGTGAACCTTGACCATCTTCTGCACGCCGGGCGGCAGTTCGTCGCCCTGGGTGAGCTTCTTCTTTTTGGCCTCGAAAGCGACATCGAAATCCTTGCGCGTCTGCTCCAGGCTATCGCGCAGGCTTTCGAGTTGCTGTTGCGCATCTTCCTTCTCCAGGCTGATGTCGAACCAGTGATAGCGCTCGATCGACTCCAGATAGGCCTTGGTGATCTTGGTGCCCTTGGCCAGCTTCTTCGGTCCCTTGACGGCAACCTTGTTGGTGAGCAGCTTTTCGATACGGGCAAAGGTGTCGCGTTCGACGATGCGCATCTGGTCGGCCAGATCCTGCTTGTATCCCTTCAGCATGTCATCGATGATCGATGCGGCACGCTTGTCGCGTTCGATGCCTTCACGCGTAAACACTTGTACGTCGATGACGGTACCGGTCATTCCCGAGGGGACGCGCAGCGAGGTATCCTTCACATCGGAAGCCTTCTCGCCGAAGATGGCACGCAGCAGCTTTTCTTCCGGCGTGAGCTGGGTTTCCCCTTTCGGGGTCACCTTGCCCACCAGCACGTCGCCGGCCTCGACTTCGGCGCCGATATAGACAATGCCGGATTCATCGAGGCGATTGAGTTGCAGTTCGCCCAAGGTGGCGATGTCGCGCGTGATTTCCTCGGCGCCGAGCTTGGTATCGCGGGCGACCACGGTGAGCTCCTCGATGTGGATCGACGTGAAGCGGTCTTCCGCGACGACGCGTTCCGAGATCAGGATCGAGTCTTCGAAGTTGTAACCGTTCCACGGCATGAAGGCAACCAGCATGTTTTGCCCCAGCGCCAGTTCACCGAGGTCGGTGGAGGCGCCGTCGGCCACCACGTCGCCCTTGGCGATGATGTCGCCGACCTTGACGATGGGACGCTGGTTGATGTCGGTGCTCTGGTTGGAGCGTGTGTACTTGATCAGGTTGTAGATGTCGACGCCGACTTCGCCGGGTACGGTTTCCGCGTCATTGACGCGCACCACGATGCGCGTGGCATCGATGTAATCGACCATGCCGCCGCGCAGGGCCTGCACTGCGGTACCCGAGTCGACCGCCACGGTCCGCTCGATGCCGGTGCCGACCAGCGCCTTTTCCGGACGCAGGCAGGGCACCGCCTGACGTTGCATGTTGGCGCCCATCAAGGCACGGTTGGCGTCATCGTGCTCAAGGAAGGGAATCAGCGAAGCGGCGACGGAGACGATCTGGCCCGGCGCCACGTCCATGTATTGCACTTCGACCGGTTCCTTCAACTCGAATTCGCCCTTGCGGCGGCAGGACACCAGTTCATCGGTCAGCTTGCCTTTCTTGTCGAGTTCGGCATTGGCCTGGGCGATAACAAAGTTGCCTTCTTCGATTGCCGACAGATATTCGATCTGGTCGGTAACGTGGCTATCCTCCACCTTGCGGTACGGCGTTTCCATGAAACCGTAGTGGTTGGTGCGCGCGTACAGCGCGAGCGAATTGATGAGGCCGATATTCGGACCTTCCGGTGTTTCGATCGGGCAGACACGACCGTAGTGCGTGGGATGCACGTCACGCACCTCGAAACCGGCGCGTTCGCGCGTCAGGCCGCCCGGGCCGAGCGCCGAGACGCGGCGCTTGTGCGTGATCTCGGACAGCGGGTTGGTCTGATCCATGAACTGCGACAACTGGCTGGAGCCGAAGAACTCCTTGATCGCAGCCGAGATCGGCTTGGCATTGATCAGGTCATGTGGCATCAGGTTGTCGGACTCGGCCTGATTGAGGCGTTCCTTGACGGCACGCTCGACGCGGACGAGGCCGGCGCGGAACTGGTTTTCCGCCAGTTCGCCCACCGAACGCACGCGGCGGTTGCCGAGGTGGTCGATGTCGTCGATCTCGCCATGCCCGTTGCGCAGTTCGACCAGGATGCGAATGACATCGATGATGTCGTCGTTCGACAAGGTGCTTGAGCCTTCGGTAGCTTCACGGCCGACGCGGCGGTTGAATTTCATGCGCCCCACGGCCGACAGGTCGTAGCGCTCAGGAGAATAGAACAGGCCGCCGAACAGCGACTCGACGGCATCTTCGGTGGGCGGTTCGCCTGGACGCATCATGCGGTAGATGGCGACGCGTGCCGCCCACTGGTCGGCGGTTTCGTCGGCCCGCAACGTCGAAGAGATATAGGGACCGCGATCGAGATCGTTGATGTACAGCGTCCTGATGTCTTCAATGCCGGATTCCTGCAGCTTGGCCAGCAGGGATTCGGTGATTTCTTCATTGGCGTTGGCGAGGATCTCGCCGGTCTCGCCATCGACCACGTTCTGCGCAATTACGCGGCCGAGGATGAAATCATCCGGTACGGCGATTTTCCGGATGCCGGCTTCGGCGAGGTCGCGGATATGCCTGGCGGTAATGCGCTTGTCCTTGGGGACGATGACCTTGCCGGCCTTGTCGGTAAAATCGAAGCGGGCGATTTCGCCGCGCAGGCGTTCGGGTACCAGTTCGAACTGGATACCTTTCTTGGAAAGATGGAAGTTGTCGAACTCGAAGAAGGTGGCGAGGATCTGTTCCGCCGTGAGGCCGATGGCCTTGAGCAGAATCGTCACCGGCATCTTGCGCCGACGGTCGATACGGAAATAGAGGATGTCCTTCGGATCAAACTCGAAATCGAGCCAGGAGCCGCGATAGGGAATGATGCGCGCCGAGAACAGCAGCTTGCCGGAGCTGTGGGTCTTGCCGCGGTCATGCTCGAAGAAGACGCCCGGCGAGCGGTGCAACTGCGACACGATGACGCGTTCGGTGCCGTTGATGACGAAAGAACCTGTGGTGGTCATGAGCGGAATCTCGCCCATATAGACTTCCTGTTCCTTCACTTCCTTGATCTTTTCCACCGACGACTCGCGGTCAAGAATGATCAGGCGCACTTTGGCACGCAAGGGACTGGCGAAGGTCAGGCCGCGTTGCTGACATTCCTTGACGTCGAAGGCCGGCTCGCCGAGACGAAACTCGACGAACTCAAGACGGGCATTGCCGGAGTGGGCAACGATCGGGAAGATCGACGTAAATGCGGCCTGCAAACCCTGGTTGCGGCGCGTCGACGGCAGCACCTCGGCTTGCAGGAATTCCGTATAGGAATCGAGCTGGGTGGCCAGCAGGAATGGCACATCCAGCACGTTGGCGCGCTTGGCAAAGCTCTTGCGAATACGTTTCTTCTCGGTGTACGAATACGTCATGGTTGCTCCACGTCAGAGGACAGGAATCAGGTGACAGGAATCAGGGAATACTGCAGCTGGCGGGCCGCTTCTGATCACTGTCATCTGCTTCCGGCAAAGCGAAAAATGGACTGACGGCGAAACCGCCGCCAGTCCTGAACACGACAAATTACTTGAGTTCGACCTTGGCGCCGGCATCTTCGAGTTGCTTCTTGAGCGCCTCGGCGTCGGCCTTGGCGATGCCTTCCTTGACGGGCTTCGGTGCGCCATCCACCAGATCCTTGGCTTCCTTCAAGCCGAGGCTGGTTGCGGCACGGACGACCTTGATCACTTCGACCTTCTTTTCGCCGGCAGCGAGGAGGACCACGGTGAATTCAGTCTTTTCTTCCACAGCGGCGGCAGCAGCAGCAGCGGGGGCAGCAACGGCAACCGCAGCAGCAGCAGCCGACACGCCGAACTTCTCTTCCAGATCCTTGATCAGTTGCGACAGATCGAGAACCGTCAGGTTCGCGATCGCTTCGATGATTTCGTCTTTGCTAACAGCCATGATTCATAACTCCTGAATGTTGAATAGATTTAAGTAGTGCGGTACGTCGTGAGATTTACGCGGCTTGTTTCGCATCGCGCACGGCAGCAAGGCCTCGGACCAGCTTGGTCGGGACTTCGTTGAGGGTGCGAACGAACTGGGCAATCGGTGCCTGCATGGTGCCGAGCAGCTTGGACAGCAGCTCTTCACGGCTCGGCAGCGAGGCCAGCGCCTTGACACCATTCACGTCCATGACGTGATTGGGCATGGCACCTGCCTTGATGACGAGCTTGTCATTCCCCTTGGCGAACTCGTTCAAGGTCTTCGCGGCCGCCACCGGATCGGCAGAAATGCCATAGATGAGCGGACCGACCAGCTTGTCGGAGAGGCCTTCGAACGGCGTGCCGGTAATGGCGCGACGGGCGAGGGTATTTTTCAGCACACGAAGATATACGCCGCTCTTGCGCGCTTGCGCGCGCAGCACGGTGATATCGCCCACTTCAAGACCACGGTACTCGGCGACGATGATCGACTGGGCGCCCGCTACCTGCGCGGATACTTCGGCGACAACCGCTTTCTTGTCATCAAGATTGAGACCCAAGGTCAACTCCTAAAAATGAAACAGCGATCCGGCTGCTACTGCATTGCTTCCGGAACCGATACGGCGACCTTCATTCAGGAACCACAAATCCTGTCTGCGGGAACGCCATCTGCGTAGGCAAAACTGCCATTAAGCCCGAACTTTTCGGACACCTACGGTCTTTGACAACCCGCCGCATCCCAAACTTGGCAATGCGACGGCCCAAAGTTCTGTCCCCGCCCCTATGCCAACTGAGCGAGAATCCAAATTCCTTTTCTATGCCTGCTGGCTGCTGCCGCCGGCCTGATCGACGCGCACGCCGGCACCCATGGTCGAAGACAGCGAAATCTTCTTCAGGTACTGGCCCTTGGATGTCGCGGGCTTGGCCTTTTGCAGCGCTTCCAGCAGCGCGGCCATGTTCTGCTGCAGGGCCTCGACGCTGAAAGAAGCGCGACCGAGGGTGCAATGAACGATGCCGGCCTTGTCGGCGCGGTACTGGACCTGGCCGGCCTTGGCATTCTTGACGGCGGTGACCACGTCGGGCGTGACGGTGCCGACCTTCGGGTTCGGCATCAGACCGCGCGGACCGAGCACCTGGCCGAGCGCGCCGACCACTTTCATCGCATCGGGCGTGGCGATGACCACGTCGAAATCCATGCGGCCGCCCTTGACTTCGGCAGCCAGGTCATCAAAGCCGACGATGTCGGCGCCCGCGTCTCTGGCAGCCTGGGCCTTGTCGCCCTGGGCAAACACGGCGACGCGAACGGTCTTGCCGGTACCGGCGGGCAGCACAACGGAACCGCGCACCACTTGGTCGGACTTCTTGGCGTCGATACCGAGATTGACGGCGATGTCGATCGACTCATCGAACTTGGCGGTAGCGCCTTCCTTCACCAGCGCCAGCGCATCTGCCAGCGGGTAGACCTTGTTGCGGTCAATCTTGGCGTGCACGGCCTGGCCACGTTTGGAAAGTTTGGCCATGATCACAGACCCTCCACAGTGATGCCTATGCTGCGGGCAGATCCGGCAATCGTGCGCACAGCGGCGTCAAGATCGGCGGCAGTGAGATCCTTCATCTTGGTCTTGGCGATTTCCTCGGCTTGCGCGCGGGTGATCTTGCCTACCTTGTCGGTATGCGGCTTGGGGGAACCCTTCTGGATGCCCGCGGCCTTCTTGATCAGAATCGTCGCCGGCGGCGTCTTCATCACGAAAGTGAAGGACTTGTCGGCGAAGGCGGTGATCACCACGGGAATCGGCAGGCCTGGCTCCAGAGCCTGGGTCTGGGCGTTAAACGCCTTGCAAAATTCCATGATGTTGAGGCCGCGCTGGCCCAGCGCGGGACCAATCGGGGGCGAGGGATTCGCCTTGCCCGCCGGCACTTGCAGCTTGATGTAGCCGATGATCTTCTTTGCCATGATTGGCTCCTGTTTCAGTGAGTCGTAGCGCGCTTTCGTCTTGCGGTTACTTGCGCTCCTCTGCCCGGATCAGGGTTCCGGGTAAACCCTTGCCGCTAACTTTTTTCGACTTGCGAGAACTCCAGTTCCACCGGCGTTGCCCGACCAAAAATGGTCACCGCCACGCGCAAACGGCTTTTCTCGTAGTTCACTTCCTCAACAGTGCCGGTGAAATCGGTGAATGGACCATCCTTGACGCGGACCATTTCGCCAGTTTCGAACAACACCTTGGGACGCGGTTTTTCCACGCCCTCCTGCATCTGCTGCATGATCTTCTCGACTTCCTTTTCGGAAATCGGCGTCGGTTTGTTGGCGGTACCGCCGACAAACCCCGTGACCTTTGACGTGCTCTTGACCAAATGCCAGGAGTCGTCGTCCATGTCCATCTCGACCAGCACATAACCGGGGAAGAACTTGCGCTCCGAAATGCTCTTCTGGCCGCCCTTCATCTCGACTACTTCCTCGACCGGCACCAGAATGCGGCCGAACTTGTCTCCCATGCCGGCGCGGGCGATCCTCTCCACCAGTGCGCGTTGCACCGATTTCTCGAAGCCGGAATAGGCGTGTACGACGTACCAGCGTTTTGTCATAATTTTTTCCAGCCCAGCACCAGGTCGTAAAGCACCCACTCAAGACTCTTGTCGGTCACCCAGAGCATAATCGCCATCACCAGCACGAAAGCAAAGACGATGCCTGTCGTTTGCAGCGTTTCCTTGCGCGACGGCCACACCACCTTTTTCGTTTCGGTAACCGCTTCGCCGCCGAATACATAAAAGCGTTGTCCCGGCTCGGTGAACCACGCCACAGCAGCACCGGCGCTGACACCCGCCAACACCGACAGCACGCGCAGGATCATCGGCTGTTCCGCCAGCAGGTAGAACCCGACGACGCCAGCGACGACCAGCAGCAATGCAAGCAGAAACTTTATCTTGTCAGCCATAAATTCCGTCGTTCAAAAAAGCGCCAGCAGCGACATCACTGGCATCCAATTGCATGCGTCAAGTGGCAGGGGCGGAGGGCATCGAACCCCCAACCTCCGGTTTTGGAGACCGGCGCTCTGCCAATTGAGCTACACCCCTGCAGCAGAGACTACAAAGGCGGCACCCCGAAAGGCACCGCCCGCTACACTCCAGAGTCCCGTTACTCGATAACTTTTGCCACGACGCCGGCGCCGACAGTGCGGCCGCCCTCGCGGATGGCGAAGCGCAACCCTTCTTCCATGGCGATCGGGGCGATCAGCTTGACCGTGATCGAGACATTATCCCCAGGCATCACCATTTCCGTCCCCGCCGGCAGCTCGATGCTGCCCGTCACGTCCGTGGTGCGGAAGTAGAACTGCGGCCGGTAACCGTTGAAGAACGGGGTGTGACGACCGCCTTCATCTTTCGACAGCACATACACTTCGGCCGTGAAGTGGGTGTGCGGGGTGATGCTGCCCGGCTTGGCCAGCACTTGGCCGCGCTGCACATCTTCGCGCTTGGTGCCGCGCAGCAGGACGCCAACGTTGTCGCCGGCCTGGCCCTGGTCGAGCAGCTTCCGGAACATTTCGACCCCGGTGCAGGTGGTCTTCTGGGTGGCGCTGATGCCTACGATTTCGATTTCTTCACCCACCTTGATGATGCCGCGCTCTACACGACCGGTAACGACAGTGCCGCGACCGGAGATGGAGAAGACGTCTTCCACCGGCATCAGGAAGGGGCCGTCGATGGCGCGCTTCGGGGCCGGGATGTAGCTGTCGAGGGCTTCGGCCAGCTTGATGATGGAGCCTTCGCCGAGTTCACCCTTGTCGCCTTCGAGGGCCAGCTTGGCGCTGCCGTGAATGATGGGGGTGGCGTCGCCGGGGAAGTCGTATTTGTCGAGCAGTTCTCGCACTTCCATTTCAACCAGTTCGAGCAGTTCGGCATCGTCCACCATGTCGCACTTGTTCATGTAGACGACGATGTAGGGTACGCCGACCTGGCGCGCGAGCAGGATGTGTTCGCGCGTCTGCGGCATCGGGCCGTCTGCGGCCGATACCACCAGAATGGCGCCATCCATCTGCGCCGCGCCGGTGATCATGTTCTTGATGTAGTCGGCGTGGCCCGGACAGTCAACGTGGGCATAGTGCCGGTTGGCTGTCTCGTACTCGACGTGCGCGGTGTTGATGGTGATGCCGCGTGCCTTCTCTTCCGGCGCCGCATCAATCTGGTCGTAGGCCTTGGCTTCTCCGCCAAACTTCGCCGACAGCACCGAGGTTATCGCCGCCGTCAATGTCGTCTTGCCATGATCCACGTGCCCAATCGTCCCTACATTCACGTGCGGCTTCGTCCGCTCAAATTTACCTTTTGCCATGGTCGGTCACTCCAAAAAACCTGCTGATCCGTCAAAAAACGCCTTGCTGGCGGCCGTATTCCATATACAAAACTCATAAAACCTGGTGCCCATGACGTGGATCGAACACGTGGCCTCTCCCTTACCAAGGGAGTGCTCTACCACTGAGCTACATGGGCAAAACCTATTCACTCAGGGCTTACATCTTGTCCTGGAGCGGGCGACGAGGTTCGAACTCGCGACATCTTGCTTGGAAGGCAAGTGCTCTACCAACTGAGCTACACCCGCTTCGCCCCAACTCGCGGCCCGCAAAAAGCCGCGAACCATGAAACCCAAAAACAATTCTGCAACACCTGGTGGAGGGGGAAGGATTCGAACCTTCGAAGGCAGAGCCGTCAGATTTACAGTCTGATCCCTTTGACCGCTCGGGAACCCCTCCAGCGAAACCGTCAATTATCTCTGACTATCCGATTGGTGTCAATGACATGACAGCCCTTGCCAATTGCGGCCACAGGCAAATAGGCTAATGATTAGCGCCCAATTCACCCCATCGCCGGCCGCCTGGATCGCCATAATCGACCCAGTGCGGCTATTAGGGCATGTTCGTGCGGGTAGTAATGAGTTCTAAAGAACGGGGAATCGAGACTCGCGTACTTCTTGTCGCGTTGGCGC
Organism: Georgfuchsia toluolica; assembly: GCF_907163265.1. Classification (NCBI taxonomy): domain Bacteria; kingdom Pseudomonadati; phylum Pseudomonadota; class Betaproteobacteria; order Nitrosomonadales; family Sterolibacteriaceae; genus Georgfuchsia; species Georgfuchsia toluolica. The sequence continues at coordinate 3,010,486 of NZ_CAJQUM010000001.1, read as the reverse complement.
CAGTCATTGCCACTGCGGTTGCATTGATGCTCTATTTCACTTTGTTGCGCTATAACGATGTTGAAGCGGCACTGCGCCAGCGCGGCTTTGCGATGACGCGCCAACTGGTCGCGGCAACCCAATACGGCCTGTTCTCGGGAAATGTCGCCGAACTGAATCGCCTGGCACGGGTTCTCGCGCGCGAACCCGACGTGTCCGCGATCACCATTTACGATCGACACGACATGCCGCTCGCGGCAGTCGGAGCCCCGCTTGCCTCACCGCCCCCCTCTATTCTGATGAATGGCTGGAATGGTGACACCAAAAACAGGAAGACCCTCTCGTTTCACAACAAGGTTTTTGCTTCCCCTCTGCCGCTTGACGACCCCTATTCCGTAAAACCCTCAACACCAGCTCCCGACCTGATGCTGGGCAGTATCACAATTGAACTGTCCCGTAACGAACTCGTCGCCCGCAAGCGGGAAATCCTCCTCTTCACGGTAGGCGCCGCCCTGTTCATTCTTCTGATCGCGGGGCTGATCGCCCGCCGTCTCGGGCGCGACATTACCGAGCCCGTGCTTGCGCTGGAAAACGCGGTCAACAAGATTCGCGAGGGTTTGCTTGGCACACGGGTGCGGCCACATCCTGCCGGCACCCTGCGCATGCTCGAAGAGGGCATCAACACCATGGCGGCTGTCCTGGAGCAGGCGCAGAAGCGCAGCACGGAAGCATTGATCAGCAGCAATACACAACTGCAACAGCAAAGCGATTTCGCCAATGCCTTGCTTGAAGCCCAAACCAACGCCGGCATCTGCCTGATTATCATCGACGATTGGAAAATAGTTTTTGCCAATCAGACCGCGCTGGATTTATTCAGTCGAAGCCGCGAAGAACTGGAGCACATGAGAATTTCCGACGTTCTGGTGCCGCAGGACAAGGACGAGTTTGATCGTCAATACCAACGCATACTGCAGGGCGAGGCACTGTCCTCCCGCATTGAAGTTAAGCTGGTCACCCCGGATGGAACGGAGCGCTGGACAGAGGCTGTCACATTCACGATACACAGCGGCAACAGGCGCCTGATTGCAATGCTGGGGATCGATATCACGCAACGCAAGCGCGATGCCCAGCAGTTGCTGAAGGCACATGAGGCTTTGCGGGAAAAAAAAGAGGAAGCCGAACGCTCCAGCACGGCTAAATCGCGCTTTCTCGCCGCGGCAAGTCACGATCTGCGCCAGCCGCTGCATGCCCTCGCGCTATTTTCCGGGCAGTTGCATGAACACATCACGACCCCAGTGCAGTTCCGTCTTGCCGGTCAGATGGGTGCCGCCATTGGCAACATGTCCGGACTGCTGGAATCACTGCTGGATATTTCAAAAATCGATCTCGCCAGCACGCGGCCCGATATCCGCGTAATCGAACTGGGTTCGCTGCTTGAACGGATCGCGGCAGCGCACCAGCATGACGTGGAAAGCCGGCAATTGCGTTTAAGCGTGGGGAAAACCTCGCTCAGGGTATTGAGTGCTCCTGACTATCTTTCCCGCATTATCGCCAATCTGCTATCCAACGCGCTACGCTATGTCGAGCAAGGGGCCATTCTGGTCGGCGCGCGGCGCAGCGGCGAATATGTCCGTATCGAAATATGGGACACCGGAATCGGCATCGAGGAGAGGCACCTCCCCTTCCTGTTTCAGGAGTTTTACCAGGTCGGCAATCCCGAACGCGATCCAAGAAAGGGACTTGGACTGGGACTCGCCATCGTGCACCGGCTCGCCGGCGTGCTGGGCCATGAAATCGGCGTGCGTAGCAGGCCGGGAACCGGCTCGGTATTTACCATCCTCGTTCCGCGCGTCAAAGCAGAAGACACGACGCCTGATTTATCCGACGCAGGAAAATCGAGCGCCTATATTCTGCTTGCCATTGAGAACGAAACACAGCAAATCGAGCTGACGCTGATGCTGGAAAATTGGGGCTACTCGGTACTGTCCTGCCAGACAGCCGAAGTTGCACAGGCACTCCAACCTGATCATGCCCTGCCTGATCTGATTGTGTGTGATCAAATTTACATGAACCAGATCGATCAAAGCCTGAAGTTGCGCGCCGCCAGCGAAGTTCCCATCATCTGTATCACGGATGGTGCCGAACCATCATATCGGGAGTGGCATGGCTGTCCCTATTTCACGCTTGCAGCTCCGGTGAAGCCCTCCCGGCTACGCGCCCTGATTTTGCATGTACTGCCGGGGAAAATGGGTTCTAAAACCTGACCTTCAGCTTCTTGACGGCAATTAGCGCCTGGGCCCGGCTACTGACGTTGAGCACCTTGTAGATATTAAAGAAGTGCATCTTCACGGTACCGACCGTCACCCCCAGCAACTCGGCAATCTCGCGGTTCGAGTAGCCCTCGGTTAATAGCTCAAGTACCCGGGTCTGGGTCGGCGTCAGATGAATCTTCGATTCTTGTGCCGGGTTCTCTTTGAGCATCGTGTAGCTTTCCGGCACATATACCTCGCCCGCCAGCACTTTTCTCAGGGCATTGATCAATTTCTTGCTGCTGCTGGATTTGCCGACAAAACCCGAAGCGCCATGACGCATGACATTCTGCACCGTGTCCGGATCTTCCAGTGCGGACAACACAACGACGGGAATCGAGGGATAGCGCTTGCGCAATACGCCGAGCAGGGACATGCCGCTAAGGCCGGGCAGCATCAAATCCAGCACGATCATCTCGATATCAGGATTGGCTTCCAACTGTGCCAATGCCGTCTCGGAATCGCTGGCACCCAGGGGGCGCGTGCCCCGTTCCAGGTCGCGTAGCGCTTGCAGCAGTCCTTCCCTCACCAGGGCATGATCTTCAATGACCAGAAGCTTGAACAAGCCGCTCTCCCGTGGATAATATGCTGTCAGTCTAAACCAGAAACAGGGATGGAGGCGATAACGAAAACGGGTAACATTGTTTTCTGCTTTTATTCAGGAAGGACTGCCGCCATGACGAACTCGACGAACCCGACTGATCCGGTGGAATTTCTGCGCAAGATGTGGGGCAATATGGGCATTCCGATTCCAGGAATGGTGGTGCCGACGCTCGATGTAAATGAATTGGAGAAAAAGATTGCCGACCTCAAGGCTGTTGAGGGCTGGCTGAAAATGAATTTGAACATGCTGCAACTGCATATCCAGGGGTTGGAGATGCAATGCAACACCCTGAACGCCATGAAAAATCCCGAGCCGGGCAACGATCCGGCGGCAACCAGCAATCCATTCGCCAATCCGGCATTATGGCCATGGAATGTATTGCAGCAGGCAGCCGCAACGACATCCGCAAGCGCCGGACAAAAACCTGACGCCGAGAAAGAGAAGGACTGAAGCTCTCCCCATGCTGCGTCTCACTGAAGTAAGGCTGCCGCTCGACCATGACGATGCGGCGCTCAGGCTTGCCATTGCCGACCGGCTCGGTCTTGATCCCGTCGCCGATTGGTACTACCGGATATTTCGCCGCGCCATCGATGCACGCAAAAAGTCCGCCATCGTTTTCAACTACTCAATCGACATTGCAGCGACAAACGAAGCCGAAATCCTTTCCCGGCTGCACGGGGATTCGCATGTCGGCCGCACGCCGGACATGGAATATCGATTCGTCACCCAGGCGCCAAAGACAAGTTTCGTCCGGCCCGTGATAATCGGCGCCGGACCCTGCGGATTATTCGCCGCGCTGGTGCTGGCACAAATGGGCTTCCGCCCCCTCCTGCTCGAACGCGGCAAGCAGGTCCGCCAGCGCACCCAGGATACCTGGGGCCTGTGGCGCCGTGGGCAGCTCGATCCCGAGTCGAACGTGCAGTTCGGCGAAGGCGGTGCGGGTACGTTCTCCGACGGCAAGCTCTACACCCAGATCAAGGACCCGCGCTACCTCGGCCGCAAGGTGCTGACCGAATTTGTCAAGGCCGGCGCACCGGCGGAAATTCTTTACGTCGCCAAGCCGCACATCGGTACTTTCCGTCTGGTCGGCATGGTCGAGCACATGCGTGCCACCATTGAGTCGCTCGGCGGCGAGATCCGCTTCCAGCAAAAAGTGACCGATTTCGAGATCGAAAATGGCCAGTTGCAGGCCTTGCATCTCGCCGGCGGCGAACGGTTGGTGACGAATCATGTCGTGCTGGCCATCGGCCACAGCGCACGCGATACTTTCGCAAAGCTCCATGCACGCGGCGTATTCATCGAAGCCAAGCCCTTCTCCGTCGGCGTGCGCATCGAGCATCCGCAGTCGCTGATTGACCGTGCCCGCTATGGCAGCTTTGCCGGACATCCACTGCTCGGCGCGGCTGATTACAAGCTGGTGCATCACTGCGCCAACGGGCGCTCCGTCTACAGCTTCTGCATGTGCCCCGGCGGCACGGTAGTCGCCGCGACCTCCGAAGCGGGATGCGTAGTCACCAACGGCATGAGCCAATATTCGCGCAACGAGCGCAACGCCAACAGCGGCATCGTGGTCGGTATCACGCCCGCGGACTATCCGGACGGGCCGCTGGCCGGCATGAAATTCCAGCGTCATTGGGAAAGCCGTGCCTTTGAAGTCGGCGGAGGAAACTACGCCGCACCGGTACAACGGGTCGGCGATTTTCTCGCCGGGCGTGCATCGACTGCGTTGGGCGCGGTGATTCCGTCATACAAACCCGGCGTGCACCCGACCGATCTCAGCCGCTGCCTGCCCGACTACGCCGTCGCCGCGATCCGCGAAGCCCTGCCCGCATTCGACAGGCAGATTCGCGGCTTTGCATTGCAAGACGCGGTGCTGACCGGCGTCGAAACACGAACCTCGTCGCCGCTGCGCCTCAGGCGCAATGGCGAGTTCCAAAGCATCAACACCGCAGGCCTCTACCCCGCCGGTGAGGGCGCCGGCTACGCGGGTGGCATTCTTTCTTCCGGTGTTGACGGCATCAAGGTCGCCGAGGCCGTGGCGCTGAATCTGGTCTGCAATCAGTAAGGATAAAACAACTGCGCGACCCCGCCCGCACAACAGAAACAAGCCGCGCCGGGGAATTTCACAGCAAGCCGGCTTTGCCTGCCTTCCAGCGTTCGCATTCCGTTGTCAACAACGCCACATGCTCACGCTCTTCGGCAGCAAGCTCCATGTACAGATCCTGCTCGACTGATCCCTCGGGCGAGTTGGAACCCTGTTCGCTGAAGAACTTCACCGCCCGCTCCTCGAGCGCGATGGCAATACGAAACAGGTTTTCCGGATCATCGGGCTTGCGCTGAACGCCGGCAAAGATGGCGGAACGATCAATCTGGAAGTCCTCGGCCGGCGGCGGCAGGTCCGCGTGGTAGCGCTTGGACAATGTCTCGATGTGCTCCTGCTCCATTGCCGCAAAACGGCCGAAGAGCTCGCGCAATATCAGATCCTTTGACTCGCTGGCTGCGCGTTTGTAGAAGGCTTGGCCGCCGAGTTCGATCTCGAACGCCGCGCGAATGGCGTCCATGCTTTTGCGGTCGTCAAACGGTTCGCGCTCAAGGATTCCCAGCTTGCCCTTGCAATACGGACACATGCCATAAGGAAAGGCAAACCCCTCGCTCACCTTGCCACATGTACCGCACTTCCAGCTGAGTTCGAGGTTGGCACAGCAAATGTAGGGTTCGTCGCCCTCAATAGGACGGTGGCATTTTGGACAGGTGGTCATGATGGGTTCTCGCTCTGTGTAGTAGTCGGCGCGCTGCTGCCCATGGCAACGGGTGGCACGAAGGCATCGGCATCTTCCTGGGTGACCGGCCACTTTTGCTTGCCGTTCTGCAAATAGGCCCCGATTGCCCTCGCCGCGCGGCGACCTGCGCCCATGGCAAGGATAACGGTGGCTGCGCCGGTGACAATGTCTCCGCCCGCGAATACCCCGGGCAGGGTCGTCGCCTGCGTCTGCGGGTCGGCAACGATGTAGCCCCATTTATTGAGGCCCAGCCCCTGTGTCGACTGGGTGACGATCGGATTGGCCTTGGTGCCGAGAGCGTAAATGACGGTATCACATTCAAGTTCGACGAATTCGTCTAGCGGCACCGGCTTGCGGCGGCCCTTTTCATCGGGTTCGCCCAGCATCATTTTCTGCACCTTCATGCCACGCACGCTGCCCTCATCGTCGGTAATGATTTCGACCGGTGTGTGCAGGAAAAAGAACTCTATGCCTTCCTCCTTGGCGTGGCGGAGCTCCTCGATGCGCGCTGGCGCCTCGGCCTCGGAGCGGCGATAGACGCAGCGCACAGTCGGCGCGCCCAGTCGTTTGGCCACACGCAGGCAGTCCATAGCCGTGTTGCCTGCGCCGATCACCACGACACTCTGGCCCAGCGTGATCGGCGTATCGAGATAAGGAAACCTGTCCCCGCCCATCAGGTTGACGCGGGTGAGGAATTCGTTCGCCGAATAGACCTGACCGGCAAACTCGCCCGGGATGCCGAGAAAACTCGGTGCGCCGGCGCCGGCGCCAATGAAGACCGCGTCGTAACTCATCTCCTCCATGAGTTGCGCAATGGAGAAGGTCTTGCCGATCACCTTGTTGGTCTCGAACTTGACGCCCATGCCTTTCAGGTTATCGACCTCGCGGCTGATGATATCGCGCGGCAGGCGGAAAGACGGGATCCCGTACTGAAGCACGCCGCCAATCACGTGCAGCGCTTCGAATACGGTGACCTCGCAACCGTAGCGCGCCAGGTCGGCGGCGACTGCCAGGCCGGAGGGACCGGAGCCAACCACGCCGACCCTGCCCAGTGGGCGTTCGAAACACGCCGGCACGGCCTTGGGCGTCCGGGCGTTGTCGCCGACGAAGCGCTCAAGGCGACCAATGGCCACCGGCTCCATCACCTCCTTCTTGTTCTTGCCGACGATACACTGGGCCTCGCACTGCGATTCCTGTGGGCAGACGCGGCCGCACACCGAGGGAAACAGATTCGACTCATTGATGGCGCCGAGCGCGCCGTCTACATCGCGCACCAGCAGATGGCGAATAAAGCGCGGGATATCGATCGACACCGGGCAGCCGGCGATGCAAAGCGGCTTGGCGCACTGGATGCAGCGTTCAGCTTCTTCCAGGGCATCGTGCATGCTGTAGCCCAGATTCACCTCCTTGAAGTTGCGCGAGCGCTCCAGCGCGTCACGCTCCGGCATCTTCACAGCGTGCGGGGCAAGTTCGCTGAGCTTCTTGTAGTTGCGCTTGTTCTGTTCGAACAGCACCTTATCCACTTTGCAGACATGGGCGTAATCCTCGCTCGCCTTTGCTTCCTCGACATTGAAGCGGCGCTGCCGCAGCAGCAGTTCCCTGAAGTCCACCTGATGGCCGTCGAAGTCGGGGCCGTCGACACAAGCAAACTTGACCTCGCTGCCGACACTGACGCGGCAGGAACCGCACATGCCAGTAGCATCGACCATAATGGCGTTGAGCGAGACCATGGTCTTGACACCAAAGGGTCGTGTCGTCTCGACGCAAGCATTCATCATCGGCAGCGGGCCGATGGCGATGACCAGATCCGGCTTGTCGCGCTCGAGCACCTCTTTTAGCGCCGAGGTAACGAAACCGGGCGTGCCGTAGCTGCCGTCATCGGTGCACACGATCAGGTCGTCGCAGTACGCCTTGAAGCGATCCTCCCAGAACACCAGATCCTTGTTGCGAAAACCGATGATGCCGGTGGTGCGATTGCCTGCATCCTTGAACGCGCGCAACTGCGGGTACACCGGCGCCACGCCGAGTCCGCCACCGACCAGCACGACATGTCCGACCTTGCCCACATGCTGCGGCATGCCCAGGGGACCGACGAAATCGGCAAAGCTGTCGCCTTCCTGGTAATGGTCGCGCATCTCGATCGTCGTCTTGCCGAGCGACTGGATCACCATGGTGATGGTGCCCCTGTTGCGATCGAAATCCGCGACTGTCAGCGGTATGCGTTCGCTGCCTTCATGCAGGCGCACCATGACAAAGTGGCCCGGTTGCGCCGAGTTCGCCACGTCGGGTGCCAGTACCTCCCACAGGAAGGTCGAGTCGGAAAATGTCTCACGGCGGATGATCTTGTACATGGAATAGCCCTGTGCCCTAACTCTATACTCGGCGCAATCGTAGCGCGCTGGTAATTGCCGAAATCGATGACAGATTCATCGCTGCGGCGGCGAAGATTGGCGACAGCAGTATGCCGAAGAAGGGGTGGAGAACCCCTGCGGCCACTGGCACGCCGACGCCATTGTAAATCAGGACGAAGAACAGGTTCTGCTTGATGCTGCGCATGGTCCGCCCGGAAAAGGCGGCATGCCCGCAAGCTGCTGTTGATATCGCCCTCACCAGCGTAAAGATGGCGCTTGTCGAGTGCGCCGAAGGTAGCGCTACCGGGAAGGAGATCACAGTCAGTTCATCAAGCAATTCGTCTGCTACCCCTGCCAAACGGATCATCCTTTTCAGCATCGAAAACATATGCCCGGTAACCGCTCGCGGTTTATCGTCAATATCGCTCGGACGCCTCCATTGAGCAGCAATGAAGGATTGAAGCCTATTTGGATGATTCCGTCAATTGGAATGCCCATGAGATCGACGTGGAAAAGCACCAGCGCTGGCAGCCAAAAATGACTACGGATGGAAGGAGAATGAGATGAGAGACGTTGAAAAGAGAATCGAGCGCCTGGAAGATCGGCTCGCCGACTACTGTGCACCATTCAAAATACAAATGGACTCGGAACTGGAGGGATGTGTCCCGATATTCGATGAATGTATCGATGACGCCGATCCAGAGACTTTCGAACTGGTGGCTGAAGTCGCATCCCAATTTTACGAGCAGGACTGAAACTGGGCACTGGATCCAAGTCACCCCCTTTCTGTTCTGGATTGATACCGCAAGCGCAGACGCCAAATAACGGCTGTTAATTGTCCCGGATGTTTCGCCGGCTTCAGCTTGACTTTCTCAAAAAAAAACGCTAGTTCTATATTTTAATTATGGAGAATGTCATGAAACAGCTTAATAGTTTGTTCATTTGTTTGGCCTTGCTTGCTTTTGCCAATCCGGTTTTGGCTGCTGATTCAGCGGCTGTGGGTTCGATTACCATCACCTCGCCGGTAAACGATGCTGTCCTTCAGAGTGCTACGGGGAATAAATTGGAATTTAATGTCCACTTGAGTCCCAAGGGCCATCACGTCCATGTTTATATCGACGATCAAGACCCTATAGTTTTTCGTGATGTTGGCAATTGTCCATGCAGCATCCCTTTACCAAAACTGTCGTCAGGTAAACATATCATCGTGGTAAAGGAGGCAACGTCCAGCCATGCCATGACCGGGGTGCAGAGTTCTGTGACAATCACAGTTAAGTAAGTCATGTAGATGTGCAAAACCTTGCTTATGCGCTCATTCAGGTAATACATAACTTCGGTGCTGTGACCGTGGTGGGGACTGCCGCATCCGCCATGTGGATGGTGCGCAGTAATGCGGCGGTACAGCACCGGATTGCCTTGCTCACAGCTGCGGCCTGGGCAGTTCAGGCGGCAAGCGGAGTGCTTTTTGGTGTTTCAACTTTTTATTATGAAGGCCATCTGCCGGATATTCATGGCATAGCGGTGGATGCGCTGTTGATCAAAATAGTTTGCGCCGCAATCGGATTTGTTCTGGCCGTCGCCTATGTGAAGTGGAATTCAGGATGGACCGTAACGAAGCAAGTTTTCGCATGGCGCGCTTTGTTAACTCTGGGCGCTATCGCCCTAACTTCTGCTGCCTTCTTGCGCTGGTTTTCCTGATGGGTAGTTGATGCGCAAATCGCAAGTCGAAACTCTGGTGAGATCTGTGTGTACTCTGTGCTAACTGCTTTTTCAAAGATGAATTGAGTTTGTCGCTGATCCGGCGCCCACTCATCGGGCCATCAAGATATCGGCCGCACCGCACTTGAGGGACACCATGTTGCGCAACACGGGCTCCGTTTCGAGAAAAATCCGCACCGCAGCCGGATCGAATTGCGTGCCGGACATGCTCTGAATTTCCGCTTTGTCCACATCGAAGCTCAGCCCCTTGCGATAGGGGCGATCCGACGTCATGGCGTCCAGCGTATCGATCACGGCAAACAAGCGGGCTCCCATGAGGTTGCTTCTCCACTCAATCCGCGCGGGTAGCCGGAACCGTCGAAACGCTCCTCGTGGGAGAGGATGATTTCCGCCGCGTCCTGCATGCCGGACATCATCGACACAATGCGATAGCCCTTGTCTGGATGGGTGCGCATAACCTCCCACTCGCTGTCGGTCAAAGGGCCCTGCTTGAGCAAGATCGCGCGGGGATGCCGATCCTGCCGATGTCGTGCAGCAGCGCACCCCAGTAGATCTGGCGCAGATACTCGGGAGCATCATGAATGGAGCGCCGCGCCAGTTCCAGCGTGTGGCAGGCGACACGCTTGAAATGCAAACCGGTTTCATGCTCGCGCAGGTCGAGGGCCGCCGCCAGGGCTTCGGCAAGCGCGGCATCCGCCCGCATCGAAATGACACGTTCAACCTGCGCGGCTTGTGATTGCAGATAGCAGGCTTCGCAGCAAAAGTCCTCGCCGCCTTGCGCAAACGGCGGCGCGGAAATCGGGTTCCCGCAGATGCGGCAGTGTTTCCCCTGTACAGGATTAGTGCGTATGTTCATAAGGAGAATGCTCATGAGCGTTGTCTTCCGGCAGTACATCCGCATGCGGATGCCCCTCGCCATTCGTCATGACGCCATGATTGTGGCTGCCATGCCCAGCCTCCGCTTCAGGCAGCGCCATCACCCCCAGCCCGTGGCGGTAAACCAGCTCCCCGCCATGCCAGGCCGTGACAGCCACCATGGCCCAAGCCGCGATCACCGCCGTCGCGAACCACCCCTCGGGGATCGCCTCCACCTTGTTGCGCCAGGCATCCCATCCAGCCAAAACTGCCAACAGCACCAGCGTCGCCAGCGCCCAGCTGCGGTGGACCAGCATGGCGGCGTGGCCAGCTTCGTCGTGATTTACGCTGTTAAATGCCTGCCAACCGAAAAAAGCGGCGGGCAACGCCGCCAGTGCGCCCAGCCACAGCGCGGCATGAGCGACAACGGCGCAGTGCGTGGCGCAGGATTTTCCGCGCATGCCAATCGCCGTCACATGGAAGAACGCCGCAACACTGAGCAACGCGATGGGGAAATGCACCAGCAGCGGATGCAGATTGGGAATGATTTCAGGCATGGGGAATTCCTCGCTTGTCGAGTGATATTTGCTTGACCAGCGCATAGATGGCCGGAATCACGATCAACGTCAGGATGGTGGAAGACACCATGCCGCCCATCATCGGCGCGGCGATGCGGCTCATCACTTCGGAACCGGTGCCGGTACCCCACATGATCGGCAACAGACCCGCCATGATCGCCACGACCGTCATCATCTTCGGGCGCACCCGCTCAACGGCGCCTTCCATGACGGCGGCGTAGAGGTCGGCTATCGTCGGCAGCGTGCCGGCCGCTGCCCGCTCGCGCCTGATCGCCTCCCAGGCATGGTCGAGATAGATCAGCATGACCACGCCGGTCTCCGCCGCCACCCCGGCCAGCGCGATAAAGCCGACCGCCACCGCGACCGAGAGGTTGTAGTTGAGCAGCCACATCAGCCACACCCCGCCGACCAGCGCGAAAGGAACGGAGAGCATCACGATCAACGTCTCGGTCAGGCGCCTGAAGTTGAGGTAGAGCAGCAGGAAAATCGTCAGCGCGGTGACCGGGATGACGATCTTCATCTTCTCGATGGCGCGCTCCATGTACTCGAACTGGCCGCTCCAGGCGATATAATAGCCGGGCGGGAACTTCACCTGTTCACGCACCGCGCGCTGCGCATCTTTCACATAGCCGCCGATGTCGCGGCCGCGGATGTCGACATAGATGTAGGCGGAGAGCAGCGCATTCTCGGTGCGGATCGCCGGAGCGCCCTTGGCCACCTCCACCTTCGCCAGCTGTCCCAGTGGAATCATTGCGCCCTCCATGGTCGATATCAGCACCTCGCGCGCGATCTGCTGCGGGTCGGCGCGTAGCTCGCGCGGATAGCGGACCTGTACGCCGAAGCGCTCCCGTCCCTCTACGGTGGTAGTGACCATTTCGCCGCCGAGAGCGGTGCCGATGACGTCTTGCAGTTCCCCGACCGAAAGACCATAGCGGGCCAGTTGCTCACGATCAGGTTCGATGTTGAGATAGAAGCCGCCGGTGATGCGTTCGGCGAAGGCGCTGCTGGTACCGGGAACGGTCTTCACTACGGCTTCGATCTGCTTCGCCAGCACTTCCATCTCGTCCAGATTCTTGCCGAAGACCTTGATGCCGATCGGCGTGCGGATGCCAGTGGACAGCATGTCGATGCGCGCCTTGATCGGCATGGTCCAGGAGTTCGCTACGCCAGGAAATTGCAGCGCCTGGTCGAGCTCGGCGATCAGCTTGTCGGTGGTCATGCCCGGCCGCCATTCGGATTCCGGCTTGAGGTTGATGACAGTCTCGAACATCTCGGTCGGTGCCGGGTCGGTGGCGGTGTTGGCACGGCCGGCCTTGCCGTAGACCGAAGCCACCTCGGGGAAGCTCTTGATGATCTTGTTCTGCACCTGCAGCAGTTCCGCCGCCTTGGTGATGGACATGCCCGGCAGGCTGGTTGGCATATAAAACAGCGTACCCTCGTTCAGCGTCGGCATGAATTCGGAACCGAGTCTGGAGGCTGGATAGAGGGAAATGACCAGCATCACCAGCGCGGTGGCAATGGTCGTTTTTTTCCAGCGCATCACCCAGGCAATGATCGGCCGGTAGATCCAGATCAGGAAGCGGTTCACGGGATTTTTCGCTTCCGGCATGATCTTGCCGCGGATGAACAGCATCATCAGTACCGGCACCAGCGTTACCGAGAGCATGGCCGCACCGGCCATGGAAAAGGTCTTGGTGTAGGCCAAGGGCGAAAACAGCCGCCCCTCCTGCCCTTCCAGGCTGAACACCGGCAGGAAGGAAACGGTGATGATCAGCAGCGAAAAGAACAGCGCCGGCCCGACTTCCTTGCATGCTATCAGCATAGCCTCGGCGCGATCGGCGTTCGTGTGTTCCGCCGGCAGCCGTTCCAGATGCTTGTGAGCGTTCTCGATCATGACGATGGCCGCGTCGATCATGGCGCCGATGGCGATGGCAATGCCGCCCAGACTCATCAGGTTGGAGTTCATGCCGAGCAGGCGCATGGCGATGAAGGCGATCAGCACGCCGACCGGCAACATCAGGATGGCGACCAGGGCGCTGCGCACATGGAGCAGAAAGACGATGCAGACCAGGGCGACGATGATCGATTCCTCCAGCAGCGTCCGCTTCAGGGTGTCGATGGCGCGGTGGATCAGTCCGGAGCGGTCATAGACCGTCTCGATACTGACGCCCGCAGGCAGGCCGGGGCCGATCTCAGCGATCTTGGCTTTCAGGTTGTGGATCACTTCGAGGGCGTTCTGGCCGTAACGGGCCATGGCAATACCCGACACCACCTCGCCTTCGCCGTTGAGTTCGGTCAGGCCGCGCCGCTCGTCCGGCGCAAGTTCGACACGGGCAATGTCTCGAATCAGCACGGGTGTACCCTTGTCACTTTTCACGACCAGCATTTCAATGTCATGCATGCCACGCAGGTAGCCCTTGCCGCGGATCATGTATTCGGTCTCGGCCATTTCGATGGCGCGGCCGCCGACATCGCGATTGGAATCGCGGATCACCTGGGCGACCTTCATCAATGGGATGCCATAGGCGCGCAACTTCACCGGATCGACAGTGACCTGATAGGTCTGCACGAAGCCGCCGATCGAGGCGACTTCGGCGACGCCATGGGCCTTGGTCAATTGATAGCGCACATACCAGTCCTGGATGGTGCGCAGTTCGGCCAAGGTCTTGTCCTTGGCCAGCAGCGCGTACTGGTAAACCCAGCCGACGCCGGTGGCATCCGGCCCGAGTGATGGCGTAATTCCCTTGGGCATGCGCCCGGACGCGAAATTGAGGTACTCCAGTACCCTGGAGCGTGCCCAGTAGATGTCGGTGCCATCCTCGAAAATAATATAAACGAAGGAAGCGCCGAAGAACGAGAAGCCGCGCACCACCTTCGATTTCGGCACCGACAGCATGGCCGTGGTGAGCGGATAGGTGACCTGATCCTCCACCACCTGCGGCGCCTGGCCGGGATATTCCGTATAGACGATGACCTGCACGTCGGAGAGATCGGGCAAGGCGTCAATCGGCGTCCGCAAGACGGCGTAGATCCCGCCGATAGTGACGAACAGGGTGGCGAGCAGGACGAGGAAAATATTCCTGGCGGACCAATCGATGATTTTGCTCAGCATGGTGTGCCCCGCCTCAGTGGCCCGAATGGGCCGGGGGAGGCGAAGTGTCCGCAGCTTCGAGCTTGACGATCACCCACTCGTCGGGACTGCGTTCGACAAACGTGAACGCCACTATCGTACCGGGCTTGAGGTTGCCGAGCAAAGCGGAATTGGCCAGCGTGAAATCCATTGTCATGCCGGGCCATCGGAGGCTTTCGATCGGCCCATGCGTGATGGTCACCGTTCCGGCCTTGGCGTCGATGGCGTCGAGCTTGCCTTCGGCACGATGATCTACCGTCGTAGCCGGCTTGGCTGCGTCGTGGGCATGGCCGAGACCGCCCAGCGCCGCCTTGAGATTGCTTTCGGCGTCGATCAGGAAATTGGCGGCAACCACCACCTGCTCGCCATCCTTCACTCCCTCGACGACTTCAACATAGTTGTCGGTGCGCGTGCCGAGCTTGACCTCGCGCGGCTCGAAACGGCCTTCGCCCAGCTGGATCAGGACAATCTGGCGCGTGCCGCTATCGATGACAGCAGAGACGTGTGCCGTGACGACCTTGATCTTCCCGCCGACGGGCAGTTCCACTTGGGCGAACATGCCAGGCTTGAGCAAAGCCCCGGGATTGGCAAGTTCCACCCGAACCGGCACCGTGCGGGTCTCGGCGCTCAGCGTCGGATAAACGTAGGTGATGGCGCCCTCGAACAGCTTGCCCGGATAGGCGCCGATCATGACCTTGGCCTTGGCCCCGGTCTTGACGAGGCCAATGTCCTGTTCGAAGACATCGGCGACAACCCACACCGAGGACAGATCAGCCACCTGGTAGAGCGCTTCGCCGGGCATGAAACGCATGCCCTGTAGCGCTTTCTTTTCAGTAATGACACCCGTGACCGGAGAGCGGAAGGTCAAGGTGCGCTTCGCTTCGCCCGACTTGGTTAGCGCCTTGACCTGCTCTTCGGAGATGTCCCAGTTTTTCAGGCGCAGCAAGCTCGCATCGGCCAATTGCTGCATGCCGTTCTGCGCCTCGCCGCCGGCGCTCTTGAGCGACTCGACGCCTTGCGCGGCAATGGCGTACTCACGCTGCGCGGAAACGAGATCGGGACTATAGACCTCGAACAAGGGCTGACCCTTGCCGACTGTCTGCCCGGTAGCATTGGCGTAGAGGCGTTCGACATAGCCCTCGAATTTCGGCGCGATGGCATAGATACGGCGCTCGTCCGGCTCGATGCGGCCGGCGGCGCGTACTACTTTGTCGAGCGTGCGAAGTTGAGCTGCTTCGGTGCGTACTCCAAGTTTTTGAACCTTCCCGGTGCTGATCCCGATCTGGTTGGGGGATGCCGGCTCGCCGTCTTCCTCGCCCGCATAAACAGCGATGTAGTCCATGCCCATGGGGTCTTTCTTGGGTACGAGCGAAGTATCGGGCAGCCCCATCGGGTTGCGGTAGTAGAGCAGCTTGCGCGCCTTCTTTGCGGCAGCGGTATCCGTTGCAGGCTGCTGCGCTACCGCAGCAGCATCGCGTTCGCTGCCGTTATGACGCGTACCCATCCAGTAGCCAGCACCCGCCGCCAATACGGCCACGGCAATTACGATTCCCGTTCCCGGTTTCATCCCAATGAAATTTCCTTTGGTCATAACTCTTCCCCGATCAGCCGTTCGATGTCCGCCAGGCGCGCCTGTTGCTCGGCCTGCGTCTTGATGATGTCCTGCCTCGCCTTGCGTATCTGCCGTTGCGCGTCGAGCAGGGTGGCGAAATCTATCTTGCCGTTCTCATAGCCCGCGAGCGCCGCCTGGAAAGTGAGTTCGGCCTGCGGCAACAGGCTGGTTTGCGCCAACTGTTCCATACGCCGCGCGGCGTCGAGGGCGGCGAGATTCTCGGAAAGATCGGCCAGTAATTGATTGGCGGTAGCTTCCCGGCGCGCCCGCACCGCATCGAGCATCTTCTCGGCTTCGCGCTCCTGGCTGCGGCGACTTTCCTGTTGCAGCGGGATGCTGAGTTCAAGCATCAACCCCAATTCGTTCACCTGATTGCGCGTCTGAATTGGAATGACGCCGACGGTAAGGTCAGGGTAGCGATTCTTGTAGGCCAGGTCGCGATTCTTCTCCGCCGTACGAATCCTGGCGTCATCAGCGAAAAGTTGGGGATTTTTTTCGCGCAGGCGATCTTCCAGCGCCAGGTGGTCGAGACTGGCCATGGCCGGCAGCGGGCGCAGCCGTTCCGGTTCTGCCAGAAATGAGTGTGATGGGCGTGACAACAGGGCGTTGAGACGGGATTGCATATGATGCTGTTCCATCTCCAATTCAATCAGTTCGTTTCTCATTGCGGTGCGTTCCACCTGAACGCGGATCGCATCCTGCTGCGGCACCAATCCGTTGGCATAACGCGCCTGGGTGATGCGCTCGATGCGGTCGATCAGGTCGATGACCTCCCGGGTCAACCTGATCAGCCGCACGTCGGCGAAATACTGGGCAAATGAAGTCTTGATGCGCGCCGCCTGTTCCGTCCAGGTAGTACCGGCAGCGCCCTGGGCCGCTTCGGCCGCAGATTCGGCTGCTTCACGTCTGAGGTCGCGCTTGCCCCAGAAGGGCAAAGCTTGCATCAGCGTGTATTTGGTGTCGCCCACCCGACCCGGCAGAATGTTGGGCCCTGCATTGCTGCCATAGTTGGTCACATTCTCCAGTTCAATTCGCAAAACCGGATCAGGCAGCGCACCCACCGGGTAGACCCGCTCCTGCACCGCTTCGGCTTCCATCTGCATGGCGATGTATTCCGGGTTGCGCGCCTTGGCGTAATCGAGCAGGCTTTCGACGGTCTTGCCCAATGCAAGCTCCTGCGCATTGGTAGCGATTGGCGCGCTGCCGGGCGGATCGCCCGCTGCCGCCGGCGCTGGCGGCAGCAGCGCAGCCAAAACCAGCGGCAATATTCGAAGTGTTCTGTTCATGATGATGTGATCACCTGTATTGAATAGATTGGGGCCGCCCTACATCAGGCCGGCCCCAATACCTTACTTCAGTGGTTTGATATGCGTAATGAGCGGCGCGCCGTCGCTGGCCTCGATAAACTCGAAACTGACCCGATCGCCTGCATTCAAGCCTTCGAGTTGCGATTTGTCGGTCACCGCGAAGAACATCGTCATGGCGGGCCACTTGAGTTCCGGAACCGCGGCATGCTTCAGTTTCACCTTGCTGGCGGCCTTGTCCACGGCCACCACTTCCCCCTTCACGGCATGGCTTTTCTGCGCTTCGGCCATGGCATGGTGGTGCCCATCGCCGGCGTAAACGGACGTGGCTGTAGCGCCAAACAAGGCGCATGCAAACATAATCATCATGGATTGTTTCATTTTCCTGCTTTCCTTTTCTGCTTGAATCTATCCGAGCGGATAGACAGGCCACTCGAAATCCTGTTTCAAGGCGGATGGTGCGAATGCACGCATCAGACCTCGATGGCAACGAGACCAGCGTTGGTCAAAACGTGCAGAAGGATCGGCGGAGAAAAGCCCATTCCCGGACAAACGCCCGGGCAAAGGTTACCCGCGTAAAAGCTAAATGATCCTCAGCACCGGGCCAGGATCGATCGAGGCGGGTGAAACAGTGAGGAAGGGACTGGCTCTGGAATTTCCCTGGTCAGCCCATCGTTCATGGGAGAGGCGCCAGACGCCTTGACAGACATGACAAACGGGATAATCGCCTGGGCGGTGCTCAGGTAGCAGGCAAAGCATTTGTCGCAGGGCGCCTTCTTGGGTTGCGGCTTGCCATTGTGATGGTGATCGCAATGCGACATATCCGCCATCTCGCCGGTAGTGGCTTGCATTTCCATCTTCTGCCCATGCGCCTGACAAGAAGGCATTGTCACCGCCGCCAGCCCCTGCAAGGGAAGACATATGAGTATGGCGAACAACGTCATCAGCCGGCTTAGTCTGGAATACATATTTACATTATGCGCAGAATTTGCCGCCTAATCAATGGCTCTATGTTTATATGGGAAGTATTGTACCGTTATGCCAGTCGCACAATTATTCGATTGGACGTATTGGGTAATCGGGGGCTTGCGTACAAAATCATTTAACTCAGAGTTTCTTTAGCTTTTCACGGTTCTTGGCTTCGCTCGTCATGGCGACAACACTCGCCCTATCCGCGGGCTGCGGCGGTTCGGGCGGTTCAGGCAGTGGTACTACTGCCGGAACCGCCGGTGGCACCACTGGCGGTCCGACGCCGACTCCCACCGTCACCTTGGCCTGACAAATCCGGCCACAGGCGCTGCCGTAACTTCCATTTCCACGGGTAACAACGCATTGGCGACCGTCAAGGACGACCAAAACTACTTGGCTGATTTTACCGGCCGCTTCCAGCCCGCTACCGACACCTGCTTCGCGCGTGAGACAGTAAGCTGATCCGGCGGGGCATCCTTGGTCAAGGTGGTTCCCGAGCCCAGCGTTGCCCCTCGCCCCACTGTCACCGGCGCAACGAGTTGCGTATCCGAGCCGATAAAGACATCATCCTCGATTATGGTGCGGTGCTTGTTGGCGCCATCGTAATTGCAGGTGATGGTGCCGGCGCCAACATTCACGCGCTGGCCGATATCGGCATCGCCGACGTAAGCCAGGTGGTTGGCCTTGGAGTGGTCAGCGATATTGCTGTTCTTCACTTCGACGAAGTTGCCGATATGCACATCCTTGCCGAGCCTGGCGCCAGGACGCAGACGCGCATAAGGGCCGACGATGCTTTGCTCGCCGACGACCGCGTCCTGCAAGTGACTGAATGCTTCGATCTTCGCGCCGCGCTTGACGGTCACATCACGCAGTACGCAATGCGGCCCGACCGAAACGCCGTCTTCGAGCTTTACCCTGCCTTCGAATATGCAGTTGATGTCGACGCTGACGTCGCTGCCGCAACTCAATTCGCCGCGCACATCGATGCGGAATGGATCGGCCAGCGTCACGCCCCGATGCAACAGTACGGCCGCGATGTTGTGCTGATGAACGCGTTCCAGCTCGGCCAGTTGCAGCTTGCTGTTGATGCCCTGCACTTCCCATTCGTGCGCCGGATGCGCGCTATGCACCGTCATGTGTTCGGCGACGGCCAGCGCCACGATGTCGGTCAGGTAATACTCGCCCTGCGCATTCTGCTTGCCGAGCTTCGGCAGCCAGTGCGCCAGCGCACTGGTGGGTGCGGCAAGGATGCCGGTATTGATTTCGGTAATTTTTCTCTCGGCGGCGCTGGCGTCTTTTTCCTCGACGATGCGTCGGACTTTGCCACTGGGCTTGCCCCCGGCACGGACGATGCGGCCATAACCATGCGGATCGGCCAGCATGACAGTCAGCAGCGCCAGTCCTTTGTCGGCAATGGACAAAAGCTGATGCAGCGTGTCCGCCTGAATCAGCGGCACATCGCCGTAGAGCACCAGCGTCGGCAATTTTGCATCGAGATGCGGCAGGGCCTGTAGCAGCGCATGGCCGGTGCCGAGTTGCGGTTCCTGCTTGACCCAGATGACATCGGGTGATGGAAGCGCAACGGGTACCTGTTCCCCGCCATGGCCGAACACCACGCACAGACGAGCTGGCTTGAGGGTGCGTGCCGTAGCGAGCACATGCGCCAGCATCGGCTTGCCGGCGATCAGATGCAACACCTTCGGCAACGCCGAATTCATGCGCTTGCCCTGACCGGCAGCGAGAATAACGACGTTCACGCCGGCAACCCTAACGCGGCAGCGTAGTGCTGCCCATCAGGAACTGGTCGACTTCGCGCGCGCACTGGCGTCCTTCGCGAATCGCCCATACCACGAGCGACTGGCCGCGGCGCATGTCACCGGCCGCGTACACTCCAGCCACATTAGTCGCATAGCAGCCAGCGCCGTCGGTCGTGGCCTTGGCATTACCGCGTGCATCCTTGTCCACGCCAAAGGCGTCGAGGACACCGCCGACTGGAGCAGTGAAGCCCATGGCGAGAAAGGCAAGATCGGCCTTGATTTCGAATTCCGATCCCTCTACTTCGCTCATCCTGCCGTCCTTCCATTCGAGACGGACGGCGCGAATTGCCCTGAGTTTCCCACTCTCGCCGACAAACTCTTTCGTGCCGATGCTCCAATCACGGGCGCAACCTTCTTCATGCGACGACGAGGTGCGCAATTTCAACGGCCAGTAGGGCCACACCAGCGCACTGTCTTCCCGTTCGGGTGGTTGCGGCAGCAATTCGATCTGGGTCACGCTCGCTGCACCGTGCCGGTTGGATGTGCCAACGCAGTCGGATCCGGTATCGCCGCCGCCGATCACGACCACATGCCTGCCCTTGGCCGAAATCGGATTCTCTATGTCGCCGTGGTTTTCCTTGTTCTGCGGCACCAGAAATTCCATCGCGAAATACACGCCTTCGAGTTGGCGCCCTGGCACTGGCAAATCACGCGGGGTTTCGGAACCGCCGGCAAGTACCACGGCGTCAAAATCCTTCTTCAATTTCTCGGCGCTGATGACCATTTTCGCGTCGCTGATCACCCCTTTGGGCAGGGCAGCATTTGATATGAGCACGCCGGTCTGGAATCTGACGCCTTCAGCCACCATCTGCGCCATGCGCCAGTCGATCAGGCGCTTGTCGAGCTTGAAGTCAGGAATGCCGTAACGCAACAGACCGCCAATGCGATTGCTTTTCTCGAACACGGTGACGTCATGGCCGACACGTGCCAGTTGTTGTGCAGCAGCGAGGCCAGCCGGTCCGCTTCCGACGACAGCAATCTTCTTCCCGGTCTTGCGCCGCGGCGGCTGTGGTACTACCCAGCCATTTTCGGCCGCCTTGTCGATGATGACGCGTTCAATCGACTTGATGCCGACCGGGGCTGTCGGCGGAATGTTCAGCGTGCAGGCGGCCTCGCACGGCGCCGGGCAAATGCGGCTGGTGAATTCCGGGAAATTGTTGGTCGAATGCAGCACCTCGATTGCCTCGCGCCAATTGCCGCGATAGACGAGATCGTTCCAGTCCGGAATGATGTTATTGACCGGACAGCCGGTGTTGCAGAACGGGATGCCGCAATCCATGCAGCGCGCGCCCTGAATCTTGGCTTCCTCATCGCTCAGTCGAAGGACGAATTCCTGATAGGTCTTGACGCGCTTGGCAATCGGCAGGTAAGCCTCGGACAAACGCTGATACTCAAGAAATCCGGTGGGCTTGCCCATTTATGCTGCCTCCGCAGGGCCGCCCCAAGGGGGCAGCAAGTCATTGCATGAAAGTAGCCGCGCAGTTTGCGGCGACTGAACCGAAGTCATCCCCCTCCTCGGGAAGGGGAGTGGGAGGAAGGCGTACATTACGCTGCCTCCTTAAGCCTGGCCGCCGCGATTTCCTTCAGGGCGCGACGATATTCATGCGGGAAGACCTTGACGAACTTATCGCGGGCAACTGCCCAGTCGGCGAGCAACGCCTTGGCGCGCGCACTTCCTGACCGTTTGGCATGCTGCTCGATCATGTGCTTGAGCTGCGCTTCGTCGGTCTGATTGCGGTGCCGCAAGCCATCGTCAGCTTGTTCCGCCTCGGGCAACACCTTCTCCAGGGCGACCATCGACAGGTTGCAGCGCTTTGCAAACAGACCATCCTCATCGTAAACATAAGCAATGCCTCCCGACATGCCAGCCGCGAAGTTGCGGCCGGTGAGGCCGAGCACGGCAACCGTTCCGCCGGTCATGTATTCGCAACCATGATCGCCGGTGCCTTCGACTACCGCTGTCGCGCCTGAGTTGCGCACGCAGAAACGCTCACCGGCCACACCACGAAAGTATGCCTCGCCCTCAATGGCACCATACAGCACCGTATTGCCGACGATGATGTTTTCTTCTGGTTTGCCGCAGAATTCTGCAGGTGGACGCACTACGATCCGGCCACCCGACAGGCCCTTGCCCACATAGTCGTTGGCTTCGCCGATCAAATCAAGCGTGATGCCATGTGCCAGAAATGCGCCAAGGCTTTGGCCCGCCGAACCGGTCAGTTTGAGCGTAATGGCGTCGTCAGGCAGTCCGGTATGGCCATAGCGCTTGGCTACTTCATACGACAACAAGGTGCCTACCGTGCGGTTCTGGTTCCTGATCGGCGATTCGACCACCACCTTGCTGCCGCGCTCCAGCGCGGCCTTGGCGATCAAACTATGATCCAAAGCGTGGGAGAGGCCATGATCCTGGATTTCGCTATGGCGGCACGAGACCCCGGCCACTTCCGGGCGCCGATAAAAGATTCGCGAGAAGTCGAGGCCCTTGGCCTTCCAGTGGTCGACTCCCTTGCGCATGTCAAGCAGATCAGAGCGGCCAATGAGGTCATCGAACTTGCGGATGCCGATTTTCGCCATGAGTTCGCGCACTTCCTCGGCGACAAAGAAGAAGTAATTGACGACATGTTCGGGCTGGCCGGTAAAGCGTTCGCGCAATACCGGGTCCTGCGTCGCGACGCCGACCGGGCAGGTATTGAGGTGACATTTGCGCATCATGATGCAGCCTTCCACGACCAGCGGCGCAGTGGCGAAACCGAACTCGTCGGCACCCAGCAGGGCGCCGATCAGCACGTCGCGGCCGGTCTTCATCTGGCCGTCTGCCTGAACACGAACGCGGCCGCGCAGACGGTTAAGCACCAGAGTCTGCTGGGTTTCGGCCAGCCCCAGTTCCCATGGCGTACCTGCATGCTTGATCGATGAAATCGGCGAAGCCCCGGTGCCACCATCATGGCCGGCAATGACGACGTGATCGGCCTTGGCCTTGACCACGCCGGCTGCCACAGTACCGACACCGATTTCCGATACCAGCTTGACCGACACGCTGGCCTCAGGATTGGAGTTCTTCAGGTCGTGAATCAGTTGCGCCAGATCCTCGATCGAATAGATGTCGTGGTGCGGCGGTGGCGAAATAAGAGTAACGCCTGGCACCGTGTGTCGCAGGAAACCGATGTACTCGGACACCTTGTGTCCCGGCAACTGGCCGCCCTCGCCCGGCTTGGCGCCTTGCGCCATCTTGATCTGGAGTTGATCGGCGTTGGCCAGATATTCAGCGGTGACGCCGAATCGGGCAGCGGCCACCTGCTTGATGGCCGAGCGCAGACTGTCGCCGGCCTTGAGCGAAATGTCGCGCGCGATGCGGCTTTTGCCGATCACCCCCGCCAGCGTGTTGCTTGCAGTCACTGTTTTGAAGCGCAGGCGATCCTCGCCACCCTCACCGGTATTCGACTTGCCGCCGATGCGATTCATGGCGATTGCCAGTGTAGTGTGCGCTTCGGTGGAAATGCTTCCCAGCGACATGGCTCCGGTGGCAAAGCGCTTGACAATATCCTTTGCCGATTCCACTTGATCAAGCGGCACCTCGGGACCGGCCGACTTGATCTCGAACAACCCACGCAGGGTCATGTGACGCATGCCTTGATCATTGATCAGGCTGGCGTACTCCTTGTAGGTCTCGTACTTGCCGGAACGTGTCGCATGCTGCAGCTTCGCGATGGAATCCGGGGTCCACATGTGTTCCTCGCCGCGCACCCTGAAGGCATATTCGCCGCCGCAGTCGAGCATGCTGGCGTGTACCGGATCGGCACCATAGGCCTCGGCATGCGTTTTCAACGCTTCCTCGGCAACCTCTTTCAAGCCGATGCCTTCCACCTTGGTGGAGGTGCCGGCAAAGTAGCGGTTAACAAAATCTGACGAAAGACCCACTGCCTCGAAAATCTGTGCGCCGCAGTAGGACTGATAGGTGGAAATGCCCATCTTGGACATCACTTTCATCAGTCCCTTGTTGATGGCCTTGATGTAGCGCTCTTGCGCCTCGGCCACGGACGGTTTGCCCGGCAACTGAGCGGCAATTTCGGCGATGCTCTCGAAGGCCAGCCAGGGATGGATCGATTCGGCACCGTAACCGGCGAGCGTGGCGAAATGATGCACCTCGCGTGCCGAGCCGGTCTCGACCAGCATGCTGCAGGAGGTACGCAGACCGACTTTGACCAGATGCTGATGGACGGCAGAACACGCCAGCAGCGCCGGAATCGGCGCCCGCTCTCGGTTGACATGACGATCGGATAGAATGACTACGGTATATCCTGCGCCAACCGCGCGTTCTGCCAGCGTACAAGCCTGATACAGGGAATGACTCAAGCCCGCCGTGCCTTCGGCTGCGGGGGTCGTGATATCAATGACCACCGGGCGGAAAGTATCCTTGGTCAGTTCGTCGATTTTCTTCAGCTTGGCCATATTGGCCGGCGAAAGTATCGGCTGATGCACCTCCAGCCGCGGTGTCGGCTCGGTCTCGTCAACCCCGAGCAGGTTCGGGTTCGGGCTGACCAGTGAAATCAGCGACATGACGATATCTTCGCGAATCGGATCGATAGGCGGATTCGTCACCTGGGCAAACAACTGCTTGAAATAATTGAACAGGGGTTTGGGACGATCCGACAATACCGGCAGCGGGCTGTCATTGCCCATGGAGCCAGTGTCCTCCTCACCCACCGTAGCCATTGGCTCAAGGATGAATTTGAAGTCCTCCTGGGTGTAGCCGAACGCCTGCTGCACGTTCAGCAGGGGCACGGACGGTTTTTCGTGCGGCTCGACCTCGGGCATGTCATCAACGAAATAGCGTGACTGCTCTATCCATTGACGGTAGGGCTTGGCCGTGGACATGGTGCGCTTCAGTTCCGCATCATCGATGATGCGGCCCTGTTCAAGATCGATAAGGAGCATTTTGCCGGGCTGCAGGCGCCACTTCTTGACAATGCGCTCCTGCGCAATCGGCAGCACGCCGGTCTCGGAGGCCATCACCACCAGATCGTCGTTGGTGACCAGATAGCGTGCCGGACGCAAGCCATTGCGGTCAAGCGTGGCGCCGATCTGCCGGCCATCGGTGAAGGCGACAGCTGCCGGGCCGTCCCACGGCTCCATCAGCGCCATGTGGTACTCGTAAAAGGCGCGGCGCTCCTCGTCCATCATCGAATCCTTGGCCCAGGCTTCGGGAATCAGCATCATCATGGCATGCGCCAGGCTGTAACCGCCGAATACCAGCAATTCCAGCGCATTGTCGAACGAGGCGGAATCGGACTGGCCGTCGTAGATCAGGGGCCAGATTTTCTCCAGGTCTTCGCCCAGCACCGAGGAGGAGATGCCATGTTCACGGGCACGCAGCCAGTTCACATTGCCTCTGAGTGTGTTGATCTCGCCATTGTGGGCGATCATGCGGAAGGGATGCGCCAGATCCCAGGTCGGGAAGGTGTTGGTGGAAAAGCGCTGATGCACCATCGCAATCGCCGAGACTACGCGCCTATCCTTCAGGTCACGATAGTAGGTGCCAACTTGATTGGCCAGCAGCATGCCCTTGTACACCACCGTGCGCACAGACATGGAGGATACGTAGAACATTTTGACATCAGGCAGTTTGAGCGCCTGAATGGTGTGTCCGGTGGACTTGCGCAGAACATAGAGTTTTCGTTCCAGGACATCCGCATCAGCAATGCCGTTACCCGTACCAATGAACACCTGGCGCACCACGGGCTCGATATCCTTGGCTGCCTGCGCCAAGCCGTTGTTGTCGACCGGAACATCGCGCCAGCCAAGCAGAACCAGACCCTCGTAGCGGATGCCGCGCTCGATCACCGCCATGCAGGCACGCCTGCTGGCTTCGCTCGGAGGCAAAAACATCATGCCGACACCGTACTCGCCGTAAGGTGGCAAAGTAACTCCCTGGCGCGCCATTTCCTCACGGAAGAATCCATCGGGGATTTGAATGAGAATCCCGGCACCGTCGCCAAGCAAGGGATCGTAGCCCGTGGCACCGCGATGCTCGAGGTTTTCCAGAATCATCAGTCCCTGCTCGATGATGTCGTGGCTTTTCTTGTTCTTGATGTTGACCACGAACCCGACGCCGCAGGCGTCATGCTCGTTGCTTGGGTCGTAGAGGCCCTGTCGACTTGGCTGATCCATCTTTGGTTTCCTTGAATACCGGGGGTCAGCACGGCGGTGAAGCCGGCAAAAAAGCCGGGGGCAGGCAACTCTCCCCGGCTTTAAGAAAACTGCTGACGCTGATGCGGAAATATACCGCTGATTGGCCGTGAACTCAATACGTTGCGACGCAGCAGGCGTCGTTTTACATGCCTCAGGCTTCGGCAACGGCAAACAGGCGTCGATGTTCCTTCATGGCGTAGCGATCGGTCATGCCAGAAACATAATCGGCGATGGCGCGGGGCTTGTCTGATTCGGCCATGCGTTGGTATTGTGGTGGTAATAGGCGAGGATCGGCCAAAAAAGCGCAAAACAGATCCGCGATGATGCGGCGCGCCTTGGTGGTCATGCGCAATACCTGATAGTGGCAATATAGCTGGTTGCGCAGGAATTTTTTCAAGCGCTGATTATCTTCGTGCATGGCGGCACTGAAACCAACCACTTGCGACGCCTCATGCACATCGTCAAGCGAACGGATACCCATTGCCGCAATACGCCGATTTGTCTCCGCAAGCAAATCAGTCACTTGGGCATTGATCATGCGGCGTATGGTTTCATGAATCAGGCGGCGGCCACTCAACGCAGGGAATTGATTTATCGCTGCCTCCGCATGATGGTCAAACAATGCGACTTCCCGCATCTGCTCCAGCGCGAGCAGGCCGCTGCGCAGCCCATCGTCGATATCGTGATTGTTATAGGCAATTTCATCGGCAAGGTTGCATATCTGCGCTTCTATTGAAGGCTGGCGCTTGTCGATGAAACGCAGGCCAAGATCGCCGAGTTCGCGCGCATTCTTGAGCGAACAGTGCTTAAGTATCCCTTCGCGCGTCTCATACGTCAGGTTGAGGCCGTCGAAGGCACCATAGCGCTCTTCGAGACGATCCACGATGCGCAGTGATTGCAGGTTGTGTTCGAAACCACCGTATTCGCGCATGCATTCATTGAGCGCATCCTGCCCCGCGTGGCCAAAGGGCGTGTGGCCAAGATCATGCGCTAGCGCGATGGCCTCCGCCAGATCGTCGTTAACGCGCAGTGCATGGGCAATGGTGCGGGAAATCTGACCGACTTCAATCGAATGCGTCAGCCGCGTGCGGAACAGGTCACCTTCATGATTGACGAAAACCTGCGTCTTGTACTCGAGGCGACGGAATGCGGTGGAGTGGATGACGCGGTCACGATCGCGCTGGAACTCGGAACGTGCAGCGGGTTTGGGTTCGCTGATGGCGCGGCCGCGAGAATTGGCCTCACTCACCGCAAAGGACGCCAGATCAGCCATCCCTTGAGGGTTCCTTTTGGTCCGCACAGCAGGCGGCGATGGCCGCGAGCACATCGCCCGGTTCAATGGCACTGGTCGTAATGGCTTCGCCAATGCGCTTGAGCAGGACAAGGCGCAAACGTCCACCGATGTTCTTCTTGTCATGCCCCATGAGATCGAAATATTTTTCGGCCCCAAGACGCGGCGCTTTAAGTGGCAATCTGGCGCGCGCAAGCAAGTCGCCAATGCGCGCAACGTCGCTCGATGCAAGCCAGCCAAGATGCGCCGAGAGCTGCGCCGCCATCAGCATGCCGGTTGCCACCGCTTCACCATGTAGCCATGTACCGTAACCAAGCGCGGTCTCTATGGCATGGCCGAAGGTGTGGCCAAGGTTGAGCAGGGCGCGCCCACCTTCCTTGGCGGTCTCCCTTTCATCGCCGGCCACCACTTCCGCCTTGTTGGCGCACGAGCGCTCGATGGCGTAGGTCAGTGCATCGGGATCGCAACTGACCAGCCGATCCATGTTGTCTTCCAGCCATTCAAAGAAAGCGTAGTCCCGGATCAACCCATACTTGATGACCTCGGCCAGACCTGCAGAGAGTTCGCGCGCCGGCAGGGTATTCAAGGTATCCGTATCGGCAAGCACCAGCTTCGGTTGCCAGAAGGCACCAATCATGTTCTTGCCGAGCGGATGGTTGATGCCGGTTTTGCCGCCGACTGAAGAGTCAACTTGCGCGAGCAGGGTCGTCGGGATCTGGATGAAGGGGACGCCACGCTGGTAGGTCGCCGCCGCATAGCCGCACATATCACCGATCACGCCGCCGCCCAGTGCGATCAGCGTCGTGCTGCGATCGCAGCGCTCACGCATCAGGGCATCATAGATGCGGTCAAGCGTATTGCCGGTCTTGTAGGTCTCGCCATCGGGCAGAACAATCTCGACGACTGACAGACCTAGATCACGCAAAGCGTTCGTCAATGGTGCCAGATATAGCGGCGCTATCGTTTCATTGGTGACAATCGCCACACGCTTGCCCACAAAATGGTCAACCATCAACGCCGTGGCAGCGTAAAGGCCAGGACCGATCAGGATGGGGTAGCTGCGATCCCCGAGAGAAACTTCAAGTGCGTGCATCGGATGCCAGTGCCGCGAGTATTTGTCGAACAACCTGGGACGCCGAGGTGCGCCCCACTTCGATGATGATATGCGCAACCTCGCGATAGAAGGGGTCGCGCTGCTGGTGCAGTTCGCGCAACCGGGTCAGCCGATCTTTCACCTGCAACAGAGGGCGGCCTGAATCGCGTCGTGTACGTTCATATAAGGTTTCGGGGGACGCGGAAAGATAGACAACGGTTCCCCTGTTTCGCAGGCATTGCCTGTTATCCGGATCAAGTACCGCGCCGCCGCCGGTCGCCATGACGATATTGCCCTCTTGACTGAAGCGCTGGATGGTCTCCGATTCGCGGCGGCGAAATCCGGCTTCACCTTCAATATCAAAAATGGTCGGGATATTGACACCGGTCACAGCCGCGACTTCATGATCGCTATCCACAAAGCGCGCCTGCAAACGCTTCGCCAGCAAGCGACCAACTGTCGTCTTGCCAGCGCCCATCAGGCCGACGAGGAACACCGACTGTGACAAAACAAGCACTCCAAACTGTTGCTATTGGAGCGTCAGTTCCTCCGTAACAATGCGGGGAGTGAGGAATATGAGCAATTCTGAACGAGTGCGATTTTTTGCCTTTTGTTTGAACAGCCAGCCAAGGTAGGGAATGTCGCCCAAAAGAGGAACCTGGGTTGTGGCGTCACTCTCTTGCTCAGTGAATACCCCCCCTAACATCAAGGTGCCGCCGTTTTCCACAACCACGTTAGTCTTGATCTCCTGCTTGGCCACGCTGGGCCCGGCATTGGTAGTAACAGTCCCCACACCACCCTTATTGACCTCCAATTTGAGTTGGACTTTCCCGTCGCTGCCAATTTGTGGGGTGACATCCAGTTTGGTCGCCGCATCGACCGATACGGTGGTTGGCCCAGCAGTGCCGCCTTGAAGTTGATAGAACAAGGTCTGACCGTCAGTAATCGTGGCCTTTCGGCCATCCTGGGTCAAGATTTTGGGTGAAGCGATACTCTTCGAACTTCCATCAGTTTCGCTGGCAGAAAGTTCGAGCTGCAATAGACGAGTTTGGCTGGAGTTCAACAAAGATAACATAATGTCACTGGAGTTCGCGCCTGCGCTGGCATTAAAGCCACCATTGAGTATGGTTTGCCTGCCGGGACCATAAGTCGAGGTGATGCCAGGTGGTGCGTTTGGGCTGCTGGCAAGCGTACCCGACAACGTTGCATTCGACGGATTGGCGATGAAACTCAGCTTGGATCCGAGCGTTCTGGAAAAATCCTTTGTAACGCTCACAATACGCGCCTCGATCATCACCTGCTTGATGGGCAGATCCAGTGCAGCTACTCGTTCCCTGATCTTGTTGAGTTGGGCTCTGGTTTCCTCGACGAATATCGTGTTGGTTACCTCATCGAAGGCAATGCTGCCGCGGGCCGAGATGATGGACTTGCCAGGTGCGGGAGCACCGGACGGTGAACTTTGTGCTTGATTTCCACTCCCTTGGGATGGCACGGTCGAGCCTGTTCCGTATGTGTTGCCGCCACTGCCGGCATTCGAAGCCAGCGGAATGCCCGTGAGTGCCGCCACGATTTCAGCAGCAGGCCTGTACCGAACCTTGATCGACTCCTGCTCAATCGGCGCAGCGTCCTGCCGCGCCACGGACAAATCGTGCGCTTCTTTTTCGTACTTGGCCAAATCAGTGGCCTTGCCGACCACGACGAGGTTGCCATAACGGCGCATTGAAAGGCCGTACATGCGGTTTATAACGTCAATCGCGGTTTCGACCGGCGTGTTCTCCATCTTCAGGCGTTCGATCTCGCCGCTGACCCCCGGCATGATGACAAAGTTGAGGCCCGTAATGTCCTGAAAAATGCCGATCATCTGGCTCACCGGAACCGGTTGTGTAAAGTTGAAACTGACCGTCTTCCCCTGAATCTCCTTGGCGCTCGTCAGGCTGCTTGGATCATTCACGACACGCCGCACCTCGATTTTTACCGAGGTATCGAGTTGCGTCACGTTGTAGTCCCAGTCACCGCGGCCAACAATTACCACCTGGGTTCCCTGACCCAGAGCCGTGGTGGTGGCGCTGACGACGGGGGTGCCAAAATCCCGCACATCAAGGCGCCGCGCCAAACGATCAGGCAGTTTCACGCTTTGTAGCAATAACACAAGGCTTGATCCCTGGCGCTTTACGTCAATGAGTGGATTGGGGTCCGACAAGTCGATATTTATTCTGGCCACATCGGACGACTCCGCGCGGAAGTCGACATTCTGTATGGAGTTGCCTTCGCCGGATGACCGACCTGCAACAGCGGCTGCATTGCGTGGCTTCCCGGCGCCGGAAGTTGCGGCCATGGAAGCCGCCGCTCCACCCAGTGAGATGTAGAGCACGCTGCCATCGAGTCTCGCTTCGTAGCGGCTGGGGCGATTCAGATTCAGAACAAGCCGGGTGCGGCCGCCGGCCTGGACAATATTGATGCTTTGCAAATCGGATAGGGAAACCTTCTTCGAATTGTTACCTGATGCATTTGCGGTATCGAGGAAGTCGAATGCGATGCGTGGGGGCGACGACACGGTAAAGGACGATGGCAGATTAGCCAAGGGTTGGCGCAATGTAACCTTGAGCAGCGTCTGGCCTGAAATGGCGGAGGCTTCGATCT
This sequence comes from Georgfuchsia toluolica, assembly GCF_907163265.1. Lineage (NCBI taxonomy): Bacteria > Pseudomonadati > Pseudomonadota > Betaproteobacteria > Nitrosomonadales > Sterolibacteriaceae > Georgfuchsia > Georgfuchsia toluolica. Next base: position 2,979,266 of record NZ_CAJQUM010000001.1, on the reverse strand, counting down.
TTTCGATTGCGTTGGAGGTAACGGCAGCCGCGTTAGCACCCTCTTCGGCGGCAACCGCCCGGCATGTTGTCGTCGCGATTCCCAGCGCGAATAAAAACGCCGCGCACAAACCGCCAATCAATCGTCGTTTCTGAATCATTTCCGGTCTCCTTTACCCTGCACCGGGAAGACGGTATCCCGTTCGACCCATACCCCTTTGTCGAAAAGCTTCTCCTTCAGCAGCACCTGTCCCGGAGAATCACCGCTGGCAGGTGTTATCCGCTGAACGCGGCCATGGTTCTGCCCCATGTATTCCCCGATCCGCACCTGCCGTACTGGTTCTCGCTCCACCTGCACCAGCGCACGCACGTCTTTATCAACAATGATCGTCCCGACGAAACGTATGGTTTCCAGCGGTACCTTGATCAAGGGATAGATGTCGGGATTCAATGGCGTCAGCCCCCCGGCGTGCACTATCTGCGCACTGCTGGCGATCCCGCCCGAAATCACTTTTTCCTGGGAGAAAGGGGAAATCAAGTCGCCCGGCTCGTAAGGCTTGACGTCCAGCGGCTTGATTTGCGGCAAATCGGGGACATGGCCACGCAAGTCTTTGGAGGATTCCAACATCCAGGCGCGTATGTCGCCATGATCGTCGTTACCGCAACCTGACAGCAACAACGATGTTGATGCGACAAAAACAACAAGGAGCCGGTTCCATTGCTTCATCGTCCGCCACCCGCTTTTTTGGCCGCTGCCTTACCTTTTTTCTGCGCTGCCATCTCCGAGTCGTCCAGGTAACGATAGGTCATGGCCGTTGCATCCATCGTGAGCACGCCGCCCGCTTTATCTTTTGGTTTTAATTTGATGTTATTTAGCGTCACAATACGGGGCAATTTGGCGATATCCGCAGCAAATGCTCCCAGCTCGTTGTAACCACCGGTGAGAATCAGGCTGATAGGCACCGTAGCATAGAATTCCTGTTTGGATTCCGCGCCGGGTTTGAAGAGTTCCTGTTTAAGTCCGCGCGTCAGGGCCGCCTGACTGACGTCGACAATCATGCCGTCGATTTCGGCCTTGTTCGGCAACTGTTTCAGCAGATCACCGAACGACCGGTCAATTTCCGTGAGTTGCTTGCGGTATTCGTCAAGGTTGATTGCCTTTGACTTTTTTGCCAACCAGTCATTCTTGAGCTCAATTTCCTTTTTTCGCTTTGCATCAAGTTCATCGAGTTGCCCGCTCCATCCAGTGAACCAAGCGGCAGCGAGCAAGCCGATGAACAAGGCAACGAGAATGACCAGCCTTGGCGCTGTGGGCCACAAACCGGGATCTCTGGGATCCAGCGTCCTGAAGTCTTCCGCCATGCCTTTAAAATCAATGGCGGGTATCGTGAATTTGGGCAGAGCCGGTTTTTCCATCATTCTAGCCTTTGGCTGCTCCCCCAGTACGCGGTTTCGCCTTCGTCGCGTCCACCGATGGCTGTGCAATCATCACCGATAACTGGAAGGTGAACAACGAGTTATTACTGGCGGAAGGTATTGCCCGTATCTCAATCGGTACGGCATGCTCGAATAACGGCGACTCTTCCAAAGAACGGAGTAATGTCGATACGCGCGCCTCTGACAAGGCCTCACCGGTAATAGCGATTTTGCGCCCATCCTGGCCCAATGAAACCAGCCTGATTCCGTCCGGAACGCGGCTTAATAGTTCAGTGAACAGCGTCACCGTTTGTGCCCGGCTCCCCTGTAGTGACTCAATAACCTGTTTGCGGGCAAGCAAGGCATCGGTCTGCTCCTTGAGGCTGGAAATCTCTTCAATTTGCTTTTTAAGGACATTGATTTCCTTTTCTAGATACTCGTTCGTCGCCTGCTGCGTGTTTATGTATCCATTGATGACTGTAAAACCAAGAAACCAGATAACCCCGGCCAAAACCACCAATAAACCGGCCACGGCGAAAAACTGCTGGCGCCTTGCCTTTCGCTTTTCTTCGCGATGCGGCAGGAGATTGACTCTGATCACTGGTCGAACCTCCTCAAGGCGAGGCCGCAGGCGATCATCAGGGAGGGCGCGTCGGCAAGAAGTGCGCGCGCCTTGACTCGCGACGCCAAAGTCATATTGGTGAACGGGTTCGCGATAACTGTATTCACCTGGGTATGAGCAAAGATCGCCTCACTTACATTGGGCAATGTCGCACATCCTCCCGACAATACAATATGATCAATCTGGGTATATTGCGTCGACGTGAAAAAGAACTGCAAAGCCCTGGCCACCTCCTGTGCCATGCTTTCTAGAAATGGGCCGAGAATTTCTTTCTCGTAGTTGTCGGGCAGAGAACCCGATCGCTTGGCGGCCTCGGCTTCATCGCCGCTCATGCCGTAGGTGCGCATGATGTCCTGGGTGAGTTGCGCGCCTCCAAACGCCTGTTCGCGATTGTAAAGCGTCTGGTCATTGCGCATCATGGTCACATTCATGACGTTGGCGCCCACATCAACCAAGGCGATACATTGATCGCGACCGCCGGCAGGTAGCTGTGTCTCCACCAACTCGAATGCGGCTTGAGCGGCATAGGCCTCGATGTCCATCACCCAAGCCTTCAACTTGGCGCCAAGGGCACAAGCAACGCGATCATCAACCATCTCCTTGCGCGAAGCAGCGAGCAGAACTTCCACCTCGTCCGGGCCGGATGGAGCGGGCCCCATAACCTGAAAGTCGAGATTGACCTCTTCAAGCGCAAACGGAATGTATTGATTTGCCTCGGATTCGACCTGCACTTCCATCTCCTGCTCACGCAGATGCGCCGGCAGGATAATTTTTTTTGTAATCACCGCAGCCGTAGGTAGCGCCATCGCCACCAGCTTGGCATTGGTGCCCATGCGCCGTAGCGCTTTCTCGATCGTTTCGGTAATTGCCTCGATATTGACGATTTTTCCATCAACTACCGCATCATGCGGGAGAAGTTCTATCGCATAGCGCTCAACCTTCATGCCGCCCCTGTCGGCGCGCGAAAGCTCGACCATCTTGATTGAGGATGAACTAATGTCCAAACCAATCAATGGGCGGTTGCTTGGATTGAAGATCGAGAGGTCAATCTGCAAGAAATTTCCCTTAAAAAATATTGAGTTATAGCGATTGCCAATAATTTACATCAAATCCTAGCAGCAACCAATATACCTGTAAAGCCGTTTTACTAACTCTGGCAGTAATAAATCACGCCGTAGCTTAGCCAATATAATGGGCGGGTGATAGCCAAAACAGACCTCGCATTACCCAACTCTTTGCGTTGGATCCTCCCACCCTTGCTTTTCCTGCTGGGTCTGGGCCTGATCGGAATAGCTTTGATCGGGATAGTCGTGATCCTCGCCTACCCACAATTGCCTTCACTGGATGCGCTGACCAACTATCAGCCTAAGGTGCCCCTGCGCATATATACCTCCGACGGCTATTTGATTGGCGAATTCGGCGAAGAGAGGCGCAATCTGGTCAGCATCAATAACTTCCCGCAGACCATGAAACATGCGATTCTGGCGGCTGAGGACGAGCGCTTCTATCAGCACCCGGGAATCGACACAATTGGCGTCCTGCGCGCCGCCTATTCAAATTTCGTCGGTGGCGGCAAACGTCAAGGAGCCTCGACCATCACCATGCAGGTAGCGCGCAATTTTTTTCTTTCCAGCGAAAAAACGCTAACGCGAAAAGTCTATGAAGCACTCCTTGCCTTCAAGATAGAACACAGTCTCTCCAAGGACCAGATACTCGAACTGTATGTGAACCAGATTTATCTCGGCCAGCGCGCCTACGGTTTTGCCGCCGCTTCGCAGAGTTACTTCGGCAAGCCATTAAATGATCTGACCATCGCGGAATCAGCTATGCTGGCCGGTTTACCCAAGGCTCCCTCCGCCTTTAACCCGGTAGCCAACCCCAAGCGCGCCAAGCTGCGACAGAACTACGTACTGCACCGCATGCATGAACTGAAGTTCATCACCGATGATCAGTTCAAAACCGCCAGCGCAGAACTCCTGCATGTAAAACACGATCCCAACGATTTCGGCATCCACGCCGATTACATATCGGAGATGGCGCGTCAGATCGTGGTGGATCGCTTCAGCGACGCGGCCTACAGTACCGGACTGCAAGTCATTACCACCATCACCAAGGCCGACCAGGAAGCGGCTTATGCTGCGCTACGGGAGGGGGTACTCGATTACGACCGTCGTCATGGCTACCGCGGCGCCGAAGCTTACCTCGACATGCAGGATATCAATTCCGAACAGGACGAAGCACTGGAGGAACTGCTGTCCGATATCGACGATGCGGATAACCTCAAGGCCGCCGTTGTACTCGATGTATCGACAAGCCGGTTGCGCGCCTATGTCAGGGGCGAGGGCATCGTCACCCTCAGCGGCGACAGTCTCAAATTTGCTTCACGCATGCTGGACGACAAGGCACCGGCCAACAAACGCCTGCGGCGCGGCGCGGTGATCCGTCTGGTGAACGACAGCAAGCACCAATGGCAGATTTCGCAGATGCCTGAAGTCGAATCCGCCTTTGTTGCCGCCAGCCCGGTCGATGGCGCCATCCGCGCCCTGGTGGGAGGTTTCGACTTCAACCGCAACAAATTCAACCATGTCACCCAGGCATGGCGCCAGCCGGGATCCAGTTTCAAACCCTTTATTTATTCGGCGGCCATCGAGAAGGGCTACACCCCGGCGTCGGTGTTTCCGGACGAACCCATTGTCATTCCCGCTGCAGAGACCGGCAGCCAGGCCTGGGAGCCGAAGAACTACGATGGCAAATATGACGGACCGATTACGCTGCGTACCGCCCTTGCCAAATCCAAGAATATGGTCTCGGTCCGCCTGTTGCGGGCCATCGGTCCCGGGTATGCGCAAGCCTACATCACGCGCTTCGGTTTCGATGCCGACAAGCATCCGCCCTATCTGACCCTGGCACTCGGCGCCGGTTCCGTTACGCCTTGGCAACAACTGGCCGCCTATTCCATTTTCGCCAACGGCGGCTACAAGATCCAGCCCTATATCGTGCGCCAGATTCTCGATGACAAAGGCAAGGTGCTGGCGCAGTTCGATCCGCCGGTGGCCGGCGACGAATCATTGCGCGTCATCGACGAGCGTAACGCCTACATCATGGACAGCATGATGCATGACGTCACCCGCCGCGGCACCGCCGCACGCGCGGCACAAGTATTGAAGCGTTACGACATTGCCGGCAAGACCGGTACCACCAACGATTCCGTCGATGCCTGGTTCTGCGGCTATCATCCGACCGTGGTGGCCGTCACCTGGATCGGCTTCGACCAGCCGAAGAGCCTGGGCGACCGCGAGACGGGGGGCGGGGCAGCCTTGCCGATGTGGATAAGCTTCATGGAAAAGGCGTTGAAGGGCGTACCGGAAAGCTATATGGGTATGCCCGAAGGATTGACGCCGATTGCCGCGACCGACCCCGTTAACCAGTCACCCCTGCACGAATTCATCTATAGCGAGCAACTGCCTCATGCAAGTGTTGAGACCCCAAGGTCTGCGCCTCCACAGGAACAGGCTCCGGCACCAGTACGCGACGCCACGCCCAAACCGGTGACAAAGCAGAACTAAAGACAGAGTTTGACCGGCGCTCCAGCCTGTTCGCTCATGCAGCGTTCCAGCGCCGGCAACAAGTGCGAGCCATCGCGCGTATTCACCCAGACATCGCCCTCAGGTTTGAAGTGAAAGCCGCCGGAACGGGCTGCGATCCAGATTTCGCGCGCCGCGGTGTGCCGATTGATGATGATCTTCCCGCCGCCGGCAAACTCCACTTCGATTACGCCACCGGGTTTCAACTCGTAATCGAAATCCGCATCGCTCTCTGCCAGCGCAGCTTCGATGCGAGCCAGCATTGCATCGGCAAGTTGGTTGAATCGGGATTCGTCCATCGCGTGCTAGTATCAAATTTTTCGTTGGAAGTCCGCGCCATGCGTCCGTTCACACTTATTACGGTATCAATTATCGCGCTTATTACCCTGCTCAGCGCCTGTGGCACCAAGGGGCCACTGACCCTGCCGTCCAGTTCACCACAGCAGGCTCACACGCCTGTGGCCGATCCTAACACGGGGGCAGGGCAACGCTGATGGCACTCGTGGAACGCCGGACCGGCACACTTCATGTCGAAGCAGTCAGTCTCACTGACATCGCGGAACAATTCGGCACACCTTGCTACGTCTATTCGCGCAAGGCACTGACAGAAGCCTACAACGCCTACTGCGAGGCACTCGCCAAGCATAACGCGCTCATCTGCTACGCAGTCAAGGCCAATTCGAATCTCGCCGTGCTCAGTCTCTTCGCCCGTCTCGGTGCCGGCTTCGATATCGTTTCAGGCGGCGAACTCGCCCGCGTACTTGCCGCCGGAGGCGAAGCAAAGAAGGTCGTGTTCTCGGGCGTCGGTAAAAGCCATGGGGAAATCGTCAATGCACTGCGCCTCAGCATCAAATGCTTCAACATCGAATCAGCCGCTGAACTCGACCGCATCAATGCAGTGGCTGGTGATCTCGGCTTGAAGGCGCCGATCTCGTTCCGCGTCAATCCCAACGTTGACCCGAAGACGCATCCTTATATCTCGACCGGTCTCAAGACCAGCAAATTCGGCATCGCCTATGAAGAAGCGCTGCCACTCTACCGCCGTGCCGCGGCGCTGCCACATATCCACATCACCGGTATCGACTGCCACATCGGTTCGCAGTTGCTCGACCCGGCGCCGGCAACCGAGGCCGCGCAAAAAGTGCTTGCCTTGGTCGACACCCTTGCCGGCGAAGGGATTGAACTTGAGCATATCGATCTCGGCGGGGGCATGGGGATTCACTATCGCGATGAAGCTGTGCCATCCGTCACCGAATATCTTGCTCCCATCCTGCGCGTACTGCATGGGCGAAAGGAACAGTTGCTGGTGGAACCGGGGCGCTCACTGGTGGGCAATGCTGGTCTGCTGCTGACGCGCGTTGAAATCCTCAAGCACGGCAGCGCCCATGATTTCGCCATCGTCGATGCCGCGATGAACGACCTGATGCGCCCGGCCCTCTATGATGCCTGGCACGACATCGTCGCAGTAAGCGAACGCAACGAACTCCCGCGTTCATGCGAAGTTGTCGGGCCGGTGTGCGAGAGCGGCGACTTCCTCGGCCATGAACGCATGCTCGCGGTGCATGAAGGCGACCTGCTCGCCGTCATGTCCGCCGGTGCCTATGGCATGGCCATGAGTTCCAACTACAACTCGCGCCCGCGCGCAGCGGAAGTCATGGTGGACGGCGCGCAGGCCCATCTGGTGCGCAAACGCGAGGAAATCACTCAGTTGTTCGCCGGGGAAAGCACGTTGCCCTAGGCCGCCAGGACATCTACCCAGTAGCACCCGATGACGTAATCATTGCCACGATACCGTTCTTCCTGTGGCCGCAGCCGGTAATGTTGCCCACCGTGCACGAAAGTCAATGGTCTGGAGTCCTGCCAGATCCCCGGAGACACGACCAGCGAAGTCATCTCACTCGCGTTGAGCGCCGAATCCAGCAGCAAGCCTTCCCCTTTCAGGCCTTCACTGTCAATGTCCACCGCGATGGGGGCCCTACCCACGGTCTCGATGCCGATGTTGCCCTGAGTCCGGTTTTCACGATCGATGCGGCGTACGATACCGATCAGCCAGTAGTCCCCGCCCTCCGGGTACATTGCCACCAGCGCACCAATACCCAGTCCCTCATAGTCCGTCATTTCTGCCCGCGTCCGCATCCCGCCTTCGCTTACATCTTCTACCGTCCAGAAAATGCTAATAGCATCGTCGCCGCGCAGTGTGGCAAAAACGGCCTGAAATCCATCCACCGCCCGTATTCTGGATTTCACCTGATGCCGCACATGCGAACGTACCGGTGGTTGCGGCGCGCAGAAAGCAGCGAGGTGCCGCAATACGGCAATCACCGTGGCTACCGGGAATTGCTGATTGAGCACGAGTTCGTTTGGCACTGTTTGCCGCTGGGAAATCTCGTTGCACAATGCCTCTATCGCCGAACATGCATTGGCCGTGGCGAAGAAGCGCAGCGTCGGCGCAAGCCCGGGCAGCTTGGCGAGTCGCGTTGGCGGCAGGGGCTTTGCCGCATCGACCCAATATACGTTTTCGGGTCTCACCTGTGCCGTCAAGGAAAATGCAGGTAGAAAATGCGACAGCAATTGTTCGGCAAGTTCGATTTCCAGCGGCTGAAGGCGATCCATCGACGCCGCATGGAACAGTAACAATCGCAGATATTCCGCCGCAATCGTCGTTGAAGTGCCATCGCCAAGCGCCAGTTTTTTCTCCAGCCAGCGGTTCTTCTCCGCCTCCAGATAAAGCCTGCCCGCGCTCAACCACAAGTCGGGATCAAGCGACCCATAGCGGAATTTTTCCCACTTGAGGCAGCCGCTGTAGGCGCGCAGCAAGCGCATTTGCATCATGGGCAACGTCGCGCGCATTTCCTCGCGCAGCTTCTTGTTGGCTTCAAACTGGTCCAGCCAGCCCCCATAGCTGGCGGCCAGTTGCCGCCAGAACTTGCAGGCGGTCTGCCACAGCTTGTAGTTCCGGCTTTGGCCGTGGCCGCTACCGGATTTGGCCAGAAATCCCCGGGTCAGCTTGCGCGCCGCCGCAGTGCCGATATCGTCGAGTTCAAACAGCACATTGACACGCCGCTGCGGTTTTATTTCTTCGTCTCCGCTGACCGACTCCAGCCATGAATCAATTTCATCAAGGGCTTCAAAAGGATCCGAGCCAATCAGGCGGTCGAACAGTTCACGCGCCGATTTCGTATCAGCGAGGGGATGATCCGATTTGCCTGAAAAAATTCTGAGCATTTTATTCACCATGCAGCCAGCGCTGCAGGAAGTGAATCCCCCATGCAACGCCAAAGCCGGTGAGGTCGGTGGCTGCGGCGCCCAATCCGCCAGTACAACTGGAGGCGGAAAGATCGACGTGCAGCCAGGGGCGATCATCGGTGAATTTGTTCAGGAAGCGGGCGGCAAGAATGTGGTCGGCCTCCCCTTCCAGGGTGCATTGCTTGATGTCGGCAACTTTGGAATCGAGCGCCGGTTCGTAGTCCTCATCGAACGGAAACAGACAGACCCGTTCGCCGCTTTGGCGTCCGGCATCGACCGCCATCCGGCCCAACACGTCAGTGGTTGCAAATATGCCACTATAACGGCTGCCCAGCGCAGCGTGCATGCTGCCCGTGAGCGTGGCGAAATCGATCATCAGTTGCGGCTTGTTTTTTGCCGCCAACGTCAAGGTATCGGCCAGCACCATGCGCCCCTCGGCATCGGTATGCACGATCTCGATAGTCGTGCCATTGAGCGCCTTCACGACCGAGTTCTGCGTGTAGGCTTTGGGCGAGAGGTGATTGTGCGCGATTGCCAGCCAGGCATCCACGGCCACCGTCAGCTTGAGCGCCGCGATCGTCTGCAATAGTCCCAGCACTACGGCTGAACCGTTCATGTCCTCGTGCATGCCTGCCATGTAACGCGCCGGCTTCAGGTTGTGGCCGCCGGTGTCGAAACAGATGCCCTTGCCAACGAGGGCGATGCTTTTCCCGGCGCCCTTCGGCTGCCAACGCAAATGCACGATGGCGGCATCCTCGTGATCGGAGCCCTGAGCCACGGCACAAAAGGCGCCTGCTCCTATTTTCTTCAGGCGCTTGTAGTCATATTCCTCGATGCTCCAGCCCGAGGATTTGGCCAGTTCGCGGATGCGTCGCCGATAGCTGGCCGGCGTCAGTTCATTGGGTGGCAGTGCAGTGAGTTCCCGCGCCAGCAGATTCCCCCGCGCCAGGGTGGATACGGCACTGAAATCGTTCTCCCTGGTCGCACCGAATACATGGACCTTGCTCAACTGCTTTCCGGGCTTCTTTTTACGAACCGGTAAAAGCGCGCCATTGAGGAGGGCAACATAGGCCGCGTCGCGGACAACATCCAGATCATTGTCATAGACACCGATGGACAACTCGTCGGGCGTTTCGTCAAGCAACAGCATGACAGCCTTGCGCAACAGGGTCAGGCGTTCGAAGCGCGACTTGGCGGGATCGATCATCGCGCATGCCAGCCGGCCGCCATTCGGCAAGTCCAGTGCCAGCGGCGTTTTGGCCAAGTCGGATAGCTTGCTGTCGCGGCGTTTCAGCATTGCCAGCCACTGGCTGCGCGCTGGCATGTTCTCAGGCAGAGTCTTGCCCATGGGCAGCAACAGCAAGGCGTGCGAATGCTGCAGGAAGCGATCGGCTTGAAACAGACCGTGGAGCGATAGTGTGGCGGGTGACATGAGCTTTCCTTTAGAATGGCGCAAAGATTATAGCGTTCGCATCGAACCCACCCCCAATGCGGCAATACCTCGACCTGATGCGCCATGTGCTGCAGCATGGCAACGTGAAAAACGACCGCACCGGCACCGGCACGCGTTCGGTGTTCGGCTGGCAGATGCGCTTCGATCTCGCCAAAGGCTTCCCGCTGCTGACGACGAAGAAACTGCACACGCGCTCCATCATCCACGAGTTGCTGTGGTTCCTGCAGGGCGATACCAACATCCGCTACCTCCAGGAAAACGGAGTACGCATTTGGGACGAATGGGCCGACGAAAACGGCGACCTTGGGCCGGTCTACGGCAAGCAGTGGCGGCGCTGGGAAACGGCAGACGGGAAAAGTGTCGACCAGATTACGCAACTCATCGCAGGGATCAAGCGCAACCCGGATTCGCGGCGGCACATGGTCACCGCATGGAATCCCGGTGAGGTCGACAAAATGAAATTGCCGCCCTGCCATGCCTTGTTCCAGTTCTATGTCGCGAACAGAAAACTGTCCTGCCAACTCTATCAGCGCAGTGCCGACATTTTTCTCGGCGTGCCTTTCAACATCGCTTCGTATGCCTTGCTGACACTGATGATCGCACAGGTCTGCGACTTAAGCCCCGGCGAATTTGTGCATACGCTTGGCGATGCACATATCTACTCGAACCACATCGAGCAGTCGGAAAAGCAGTTGCAGCGCGAGCCGCGCGCGCTACCAACCATGAAGCTCAACCCCGGGATCAAGGACATCTTCGGTTTCCGCTTCGAGGATTTCACGCTCGAAGGCTACCAACCGCATCCGCATATTGCCGCACCGGTAGCCGTATAGCGTGAAACCGTTGTTGACACTTATTGCTGCCGTCGCTCGCAATGGCATCATCGGTCGCAACAACACGCTTCCCTGGCGCTTGCCGGAGGACCTCAAACATTTCAAGGCCCTGACCACCGGTCATCCCATCGTGATGGGACGCAAGACCTGGGAATCGCTGGGGCAGCCATTGCCGGGGCGGCATAACATCGTCATCACGCGCGACGCAGCCTATCACGCCGCAGGCGCGACGGTCGTCAATTCACTGGAAGGCGCTCTCCACTTGGCGAACGATGCGGAAGAACTTTTCGTGATCGGTGGCGCAGAAATCTATCGCCTGGCATTGCCGCTTGCCGACCGTTTACAGCTAACAGAACTCGACGCCGACTTCGCCGGGGATACGCATTTCCCGGATGTCGACCGCATTACCTGGCGCGAGACCATTCGCGAGCGACATCGCTCTGCCTCCAGCTTCGACTATGCCTTCGTCACCTACGAGCGCAGAACGCAGTCGACATAGTAATCCACCTTGCCGTTCTTCCCATCCTTCACCAGACCGTGGATATCAGTCTCGAAGCCGGGGAAGCGTTCGTTGAATTCGCGCGCAAACTGCAGGTAGCGCACGATGGTGGCATTGAAGCATTCGCCCGGGATCAGTAGTGGAATACCCGGCGGGTAGGGCGTCAGCAGCACCGCAGTTACGCGGCCTTCGAGTTGGTCGATGGTCACGCGCTCGATCTCACGGTGCGCCATTTTGGCGAAGGCATCGGACGGGCGCATCGCCGGCACCATGTCCGACAGATACATCTCAGTGGTCAGGCGTGCAATGTCCTTCTTCTTGTAGACGCCGTGGATCTCGCCGCACAAATCCTTCAAGCCGATGCGTTCGTAACGCGGATGCTTGGCGACAAATTCGGGCAACATCTTCCACAGCGGGTGGTTCTTGTCGTAGTCGTCCTTGAATTGCTGCAGCGCGGTCACCAGCGTGTTCCAGCGGCCCTTGGTGATACCGATGGTGAACATAATGAAGAACGAGTAGAGACCGCATTTCTCGACGATGACCCCGTGCTCGGCAAGATACTTGGTGACGATGGCGGCGGGGATACCGAAGTCGTCGGCAAAGTCGCCATCAATATCGAGCCCCGGCGTGATGACGGTGGCCTTGATCGGGTCGAGCAGGTTGAAGCCCTCGGCGATATTGCCAAAGCCGTGCCAGGGCTCGCCGGCCTTGAGCATCCATGCTTCGCGTTCCTCGATGCCTTCTTCGGAGAGATCCTTCGGGCCCCACACCTTGAACCACCAGTCGGCGCCCCACTCCTCGTCCACCTTGCGCATGGCGCGGCGGAAATCAAGCGCCTCGGCAATCGACTCGCCAACCAGCGCCGGACCGCCCGGTTCTTCCATCATCGCCGCGGCGACGTCGCAGGAAGCGATGATCGCATACTGCGGCGAGGTCGAGGTGTGCATCAGATAGGCCTCATTGAACACGTCGCGGTCGAGCTTGTTGTTCTCGGCGTCCTGCACCAGGATTTGTGAAGCCTGACTCAAACCGGCCAGCAGCTTGTGCGTGGACTGGGTTGAGAAAATCATCGACTCCTTGCAGCGCGGACGGTCTGCGCCCATGGCGTGATAATCGCCGTAGAAATCGTGGAATGCCGCATGCGGCAGCCAGGCCTCGTCGAAATGCAAGGTGTCGATTCTGCCGTCGAGCATTTCCTTGATTTCCTCGACGTTGTAGAGAATGCCATCGTAGGTACTCTGCGTAATGGTCAACACGCGCGGCTTGCCCTTCACCTTGCTGGCGAAAGGGTGGGCGGCAATCTTCTTCCGGATGCTCTCCCATATGAACTCGCTCTTCGGAATCGGGCCGATGATGCCGAAGTGGTTGCGCGTCGGCATCAGGAAGACCGGGATTGCACCAGTCATCATGATCGCGTGCAGCACCGACTTGTGACAGTTGCGATCGACGATCACCACATCGCCCGGCGCCACAGTGGAATGCCAGACGATCTTGTTCGAGGTCGAGGTGCCGTTGGTGACGAAGTAGAGGTGGTCGCTGTTGAAAATGCGCGCCGCATTGCGCTCGGATGCCGCAATGGGGCCGGTGTGGTCAAGCAGTTGGCCGAGTTCTTCCACCGCATTGCAGACATCGGCACGCAGCATGTTCTCGCCAAAGAACTGGTGGAACATCTGCCCCACCGGGCTCTTCAAAAAAGCGACGCCGCCGGAGTGGCCGGGGCAGTGCCAGGAGTAGGAACCATCCCCGCATAGTGCACCAGGGCGCGGAAGAAGGGCGGCGGCAGCGAATCGAGATAGGTTTTCGCCTCGCGCACCACATGCCGCGCGATGAACTCCGGCGTGTCCTCGTACATGTGAATGAAGCCGTGCAGCTCGCGCAGGATGTCGTTCGGAATATGGCGGCTGGTGCGCGTTTCGCCATGCAGGAAAATCGGAATCTCGGCGTTCTTGTAGCGGATTTCCTCGACGAAGTTGCGCAGATTCAGCACCGCTGGATCGAGTTCCGGGCCGGGCGTGAATTCTTCGTCGTCAATCGACAGGATAAAGGCCGAGGCGCGCGACTGCTGTTGCGCGAACGATGACAGATCACCGTAACTCGTGACGCCGAGCACATCCATGCCTTCCTTCTCGATGGCTTCAGCCAGCGCGCGAATACCGAGTCCGGACGCATTCTCGGAACGGAAGTCTTCGTCGATAATGATGATCGGGAAATGAAAGCGCATGGTGAACTCCTGAAAAGCGACGACCCGCGCATGGCGGGTCGCTACGATAATGGTTGAAAGCTAGGCGCTAGGGCTAGATTTTCGGCAATGTCACGCCGGTCTGCCCCTGGTACTTGCCGCCGCGATCCTTATACGACGTTTCGCAGACTTCGTCGGACTCAAAGAACAGCACCTGGGCGCAGCCTTCGCGGGCGTAGATCTTCGCCGGCAGCGGCGTGGTGTTGGAAAATTCCAGCGTCACATAGCCTTCCCACTCCGGCTCGAACGGCGTGACATTGACGATGATGCCACAACGCGCATACGTACTTTTGCCGAGGCAGACGGTGAGCACGCTGCGCGGAATGCGGAAGTATTCGACGGTGCGGGCCAGCGCGAAAGAATTGGGCGGGATGATGCAATAGTCGCCGTTCATCTCGACAAAGGAATTCGGATCGAAATTTTTCGGATCGACGATGGTCGAGTTGATGTTGGTGAATACGCGGAAATCGTTGGCACAGCGAATGTCATAGCCGTAGCTTGACGTGCCATAGGACACAATCTTGTGGCCATCCACTTCACGCACCAGCGACGGCTCAAAAGGCTCGATCATGCCGTGCTGTTCGACCATGCGGCGAATCCATTTGTCCGACTTGATCGTCATTGCCTACCCCGCTGAAAGGCAACGCCCCCGTCCGGCGGGGGCGTTTGCTGAAAAGAGGGCGGAATTACACCACAAACGAGGGTTTATTGCGTAAAAGAACGTTAAACGAAGCGATTTGTTTAAATCGAGCGAACCGAGCCAATCAGTCGCCCCGCCCCGGGGCGGGGCTGGAGTGGAGGCGTTCAATTTGACTTTGCGGCATTGCATCCTCAAGAGTGCCGTTATCCTCCGGTGAGCATTAAGTGTTCTGCACAACAATGCTTGGGAACTTCGACGTCATGTCCTTGGCCCGCTCGGCAATCCTGATCGCCACTTGTCTTGCAATCCCGCGGTATATCTCCGCCACACGCCCTTGCGGATCGGCTATCACGGTGGGCTTGCCGCTGTCGGTCTGTTCGCGGATATGAATGTCCAGCGGCAGCGCGCCGAGCAACTCGACTGCATTGTCCCGTGCCAAGCGCGAGGCACCACCGCTGCCGAAGATATGTTCTTCGTGCCCGCAGTTGGAACAGATATGGGTGCTCATGTTTTCGACGATGCCGAGGATGGGAATACCGACCTTCTCGAACATTTTCAGCCCCTTCATCGCATCGAGCAACGCGATGTCCTGCGGCGTGGTGACGATCACCGCACCGGTGACTGGTACCTGCTGCGCCAGCGTAAGCTGGATATCGCCCGTACCAGGCGGCATATCCACGACGAGGTAATCGAGATCGCGCCATTGCGTATCTTTCAGCAACTGCTGCAAGGCCTGAGTCACCATCGGTCCGCGCCAGACCATGGGCGTATCCTTGTCGACAAGGAAACCGATCGACATTGCCTGCATGCCATGTGCTTCCATCGGCTCGATGGTTTTGCCGTCTTTCGACCCTGGTTGTCCTTCGATGCCCAGCATCATGGGCAGCGACGGGCCATAGATGTCGGCATCGAGAATGCCGACCGCCGCACCCTCCGCGGCCAATGCCAGCGCCAGATTGACGGCGGTCGTCGATTTGCCGACGCCACCTTTGCCCGACGCCACCGCAACGATGTTCTTCACGCCCGGAATCAGTTTGACGCCACGCTGCACGGCATGAGAAACGATTTTCGAATAGACATTGGCGAAAGCCTTGTCGACACCTTCGATGGCGCGCAACTTGTCTTCCACCAGTTTGCGGATGCTCTCGATCTGGCTTTTTGCCGGGTAACCGAGTTCGACGTCGAGTGTGACGTCGTTGCCAGCGATCCGGATATTTTTAGCGCTGCGGCTGGCGATGAAATCCTTGCCGGTGTTGGGATCGACGACTTCCTTGAGTGCGGACTGAATTTGCGATTCGGAAATGCTCATGATGCTTTTCTCTGATTGGGGGGGGTTCGTAAGTATAGCCGTCCAGGGCCATAGCAACACGTTTGCTAGAATTCGTGCCTGCCTTCACGCCTGCCCGCCATGACTCCTCCGCGCAAAATCCTCGTCACTTCGGCCTTGCCCTACGCCAATGGCGCCATCCATCTCGGCCATCTGGTCGAATATATCCAGACCGATATCTGGGTGCGCTTTCAGAAAATGCGTGGGCATGAGTGCCATTACGTCTGTGCCGACGACACCCACGGCACACCGATCATGCTGCGCGCGGAGAAGGAGGGCATCACGCCGGAAGCATTGATCGCCCGCGTTCATACGGAACACAGCCGGGATTTCGCCGGTTTCCATGTTGCCTTCGACAACTACCACTCGACCCACTCGGACGAAACCCGCCATTACTCAGAAGATATCTACGCCCGGCTACAGGCTGTGGACCTGATCGAAGCCCGCGCCATCGAGCAGTACTATGACCCGCTCAAGCAGATGTTCCTGCCCGACCGCTTCATCAAGGGCGAATGTCCCATGTGCGGCGCGAAAGACCAGTACGGCGATTCGTGCGAAGTGTGCGGTGCCGCCTATGCGCCCACCGACCTGAAAAACCCCTATTCCGCCGTCTCAGGCGCCAAGCCCGAGCTGCGCAAGTCGGAACATTACTTCTTCAAACTGTCCGATCCGCGCTGCCAGAGCTTCCTGCGCAGATGGACGCGCGACGACCGCCTGCAACTTGAGGCAGCCAACAAGATGCAGGAATGGCTTGGCGCGGAAGGCGAAAACAAACTCACCGACTGGGACATCTCGCGCGACGCACCCTACTTCGGCTTCCAGATTCCCGGCACGAAGGA
Source organism: Georgfuchsia toluolica (assembly GCF_907163265.1). NCBI lineage: Bacteria > Pseudomonadati > Pseudomonadota > Betaproteobacteria > Nitrosomonadales > Sterolibacteriaceae > Georgfuchsia > Georgfuchsia toluolica. The sequence continues at coordinate 2,962,593 of NZ_CAJQUM010000001.1, read as the reverse complement.
CAAATACTTCTACGTCTGGCTCGATGCACCGATCGGCTACATGGGCTCGTTCCAGAATCTTTGCGCCAGGCAGGGCCTCGACTTCGACGCCTTCTGGAACAAGGACTCGCAAGCCGAGCTTTATCACTTCATCGGCAAGGACATTTTGTATTTCCACGCCCTGTTCTGGCCGGCGATGCTCGAACACGCGGGTTATCGCACGCCCACCAGCATCTTCGCCCACGGCTTCCTCACCGTGGATGGGCAGAAGATGTCGAAGTCGCGCGGCACCTTCATCACCGCCGAAAGCTACCTGCAACAGGGGCTCAACCCGGAATGGCTGCGCTACTACTTCGCCGCCAAGTTGAACGGCAGCATGGAAGACCTCGACCTTAACCTCGACGATTTTGTGCAGCGTGTGAATAGCGATCTGATCGGCAAATATGTGAACATCGCCAGCCGCGCCGCTGGCTTCATTGCCAAGCGCTTCAACGGTAAATTGATGCCCGGGCGCCAGCTCGGCGAACGATTTGACGCAGAACTTCCGGGGCTGCGCGAATCGGCCGCCGAGATTGCCGGCCATTTCGAAGCACGCGACTACGGCCGCGCGGTGCGCCGCATCATGGCGCTGGCCGATCAGGTAAATCAATACACCGACACCCATCAACCCTGGGTGCTGGCCAAAGACCCTGACAAGACCGAGCAACTGCACTATGTGTGCACCATGCTCATCAACGCCTTCCGGCTGCTGACCATTTACCTGAAACCGCTGCTGCCGAAACTGGCCCATCGCGCCGAAGAATTTCTCAACATCGCGCCGCTGCGCTGGGTTGATGCCGGCCATTTGCTTGACCCCGGCCATCCGATCAACGTCTACGAACACTTGATGAGCCGTATCGAAGCGCAGCAGATCGAAGCACTGCTCGCCGCCAACCGCGAGTCGCTGGCCCTGACTCCAGAGCAGCAATCGCAACAGCGCCACGCCGAGCATCAGCAGAACAGCGAGGACAGAATGCAGGAAACCGCACATATTTCCATCGACGATTTCGCCAAGGTCGATCTGCGCGTGGCAAAGATTGTCGATGCCGCGCATGTCGAAGGCGCCGACAAGCTGATTCGCTTGAGCCTCGACATTGGTGAAGAAAAGCCGCGACAGGTATTCGCCGGCATCAAATCCGCCTACGACCCGGCGACGCTGATAGGCCGCCTGACCGTCATGGTAGCCAATCTGGCGCCGCGCAAAATGAAGTTCGGCCTATCCGAGGGCATGGTGCTGGCCGCCTCCGACGAAAGCGGCAAGACCGGTGGCCTCTACCTGCTTTCGCCCGATTCCGGCGCCATGCCTGGCATGAAGGTCAAATAGGACAGCGCCAGTGGAAGCACGCCGCCTGGTCATTACCGGCCTCGTTCAGGGCATCGGTTTCCGCTATCACATGGTCAACGCGGCGCGGCGCTTGGGCATCAGCGGCTGGGTGCGCAACCGCCGCGATGGCAGCGTTGAAGCCGTCATCGCCGGTAGCGCCGAGGCGATCGCCGCGATGATTCATTGGGCCAGGAGCGGCCCACCCGCGGCCCGCGTCGATCAGGTCTATGTCGAAGAGTTTGTTGACACCAATCAACCACTTGTGGAGTTCAGCCAGTTGCCGACGGAGTAGCATGCGGCTATCGACCCGATAGCCGGGTTCGATTGACGATTGCAGTAATCAAACAGCAGAATTGACTTGCTGTCTTTCAATCCGCAATTTTTCTACTTAAGGAGTCTAGCCATGGCTGTTCTCGTCGGTAAACCCGCCCCCGATTTCACCGCTAAAGCGGTTTACGGCAACAACGAAATCAAGGATCTCAAGCTTTCCAGCCTCAAGGGCAAATACGTCGTGCTGTTCTTCTACCCGCTCGACTTCACCTTCGTCTGTCCGTCCGAGCTCATCGCCTTCGATCACCGCCTGGACGAATTCAAGGCGCGCGGCGTCGAAGTATTGAGCTGCTCCATCGATTCGCATTTCACCCACCTCGCCTGGAAGAACACACCCATCAACAATGGCGGCATCGGTCAGGTCGGCTATCCAATGGTCGCCGATCTCAACCACACCATCGCCCAGGCCTACGATGTCGAATCGCCCGGTGGCATGGCTTACCGCGGTTCTTTCCTGATCGACAAGACCGGCACCGTGCGCCATCAGGTCGTAAATGACCTGCCGCTCGGCCGCAACGTCGACGAAATGCTGCGCATGGTTGATGCTCTGCAATTCACCGAGGAGCATGGCGAGGTCTGCCCCGCCGGTTGGCAGAAAGGCAAGAAAGGCATGACGGCGAGTCCGGAAGGCGTCGCCAAGTACCTGGCCGAAAACGCCAAGGCGCTCTAGCAATAACATTCCTTCATCATTTTAGTTTGTGAAAAATGGCCACCGCGGTGGCCATTTTTTCTTTTTTTGTAAAAAATTATTGCCAATTGTTTCAATAAGATTAAGCAACTATTTCAAGGTAATTATCGTGTTGCACAAACACGACACTTCACCTGAGCAAAACCCTGTTAAGAGTTGGCTTCCGCAGCCTGCATGGGCATAATAACCGCCGACTGTTTGAAGTCCGGGTTCGGTAAAGGGATTTTATTTAAAAGACCGTTCTCGTGAAACAAATGTTTTCACTCTACAGGAGAAATACATGCAAAAGAAACTGATCGCTCTTGCCATCGCTGGTCTTGCCAGCACCGCCGTGTTTGCCCAAACCAATGTCACGCTCTACGGCGTTGCTGATGTGACCCTTGAATCAGTCAAGACCTCTAACGCAGGACCTCTGACGACCCTGTCCGATGCGGATTACGGCAACACCGGCCGTGTCACTTCCAATTCGTCCTATGTTGGCATCAAAGGTACAGAAAATCTGGGCAATGGTTTGAATGCATTGTTCCAGTTCGAAACGGGCTTCAGCGCTGATACCGGTATTTACAATGGCTCTGGCCGCGATACCTTTGTCGGCCTGTCCAGCCAAGATTTCGGCACCATTCTTGCGGGCAATCTGACAGGTGCTACCCGCGCTCTCGGTAACCGCATGGAAATGCTGCCGGGCAACGCTGGTGTCGGCACTGCCGTTTCTTTGCTGGGCAATCCGTTGAATGGAGGCAATACCGGCAATACCGGCACGTTTGATACGCGCTTTGCCAACACCGTGGCTTACATGACCCGGAATTACAATGGTCTAGACTTCATGGTTGACTACTCGTTTGGCGAGAACAAGCAACTCGAAGACGGCACGGGTGCTGGCACGCAGAATGGCACCAAGACATGGGAAATTGGGGCCAACTACGTAAACGGCGGATGGGATCTGGGTTATGTCTATGGCAGACTTGACACTGGTGACAACATCGCTGGCAACGTTGATCTTGTCAAGAACCACCGCCTTGGTCTGGGTTACACTTTTGACGGTGGCCACAAAGTGACCTTCCAGTGGGACAGGCAAGAATTTGATCCCGTCGGTGGTGGCGGTGATGTGAAGCAGAATTCTTACAGCCTGCAGGGCAAGTACATGGTTACCCCGAGCGGTGGTCTGATCGCCGACTACACCGTAGCCAAGGATTTGGATTCAGGTGGCACCATATCTGATACTGGCGCGAAGCTGATTACTGTCGGCTATCTGCAAAATCTGTCGAAGCGCACGATGATCAAGGCTTTGTACTCGCGCATCAGCAATGACGACTTTGCTGCTTACAACTTCTCAACTGGCGCTGTAGGGGCCACTAATTCCGCAGCTTCCGTATTTGCTGGAACCAATACCGCCGGTTTCGGTCCGGGCGCTGATGTTTCAGCTTTCGCGGTTGGCGTTCGCCACTCCTTCTAATATCGGCTAACCCCGATTTGGAAATTTAAACGGCCGCCTTCGGGCGGCCGTTTTTTTGTGCTCTCAAAAAAAACAGGCTGTTGGTGCGGACTGCGACTGACTATTCCGCAGACGGCGAAAAAAGTCCCGGCTGATTCTGCGCCGCCGGTTCGGTCAGACCGAAATGCCTCCAGATCGCCGCCGTGGCGATTCTGCCGCGCGGCGTGCGCTGCAAATAGCCCTGCTGAATCAGGAAGGGTTCCAGCACGTCTTCGATGGTGTCGCGCGCTTCGCCGATCGCCGCCGCGAGATTGTCGACACCGACCGGGCCGCCGCCGAATTTCTCCAGCATCGCGCCGAGCAGCTTGCGGTCCATGATGTCAAGGCCGAGGTGATCGACATCGAGCATGGTCAGCGCGGCATCGGCCACCTCGCGCGTGATGCGGCCTTCGGCGCGCACTTCGGCGAAATCGCGCACCCGGCGCAGCAGGCGGTTGGCGATGCGCGGCGTACCGCGTGAACGCCGGGCGATTTCCACTGCGCCGTCGTCCGCAATGTGGCAATCGAGCAAGGCCGCGGAACGGCGCACGATCAGCGCCAGTTCTTCCGGCGTATAGAACTCGAGTCGCGCGACGATGCCGAAGCGGTCGCGCAGCGGATTGGTCAGCATGCCGGCACGCGTCGTCGCCCCGATCAGGGTGAATGGCGGCAGGTCGAGCTTGACCGAGCGCGCCGCCGGGCCTTCGCCGATCATGATGTCGATCTGGAAGTCTTCCAGCGCCGGGTAAAGGATTTCCTCGACCACCGGCGAGAGACGATGAATTTCATCGATGAACAGCACGTCGTGCGGTTCGAGATTGGTCAGCATCGCGGCGAGATCGCCGGCACGTTCCAGCACCGGGCCGGAAGTGTGCCGCATATTGACGCCCATCTCGTGGGCAATGATATGGGCCAGCGTGGTCTTGCCGAGGCCGGGCGGGCCGAACAGCAGTACGTGATCGAGCGCTTCGCTGCGTTTGCGCGCGGCCTCGATGAAGATTTCGAGCTGGCCGCGTATCTTCTGCTGGCCGACATATTCGGCAAGGCGCTTGGGCCGCAATGCGCGTTCGAGCGCTTCTTCCTGCGGCGACTCCTTGGCGGTGGCGATTAAGCGATCGGTTTCGACGGTCATGACTGGAGTTTACTTCGAGAGCAGTTTCAGCGCCTGACGGATGCCATCGGACACGCTCGCCCCTTGCGGCAATTGTTTCATCGCCAGCAGCGCCTCGCGTTCGCTGTATCCCAGTGCCAGCAAAGCGTTGATGATATCGCTGCCCGCGTCCGGCACAGCATCCGGCGTGTTCACGGCACTGCCTTTGGGCAGCTTATCGCGCAGTTCAAGCAGCAATCGTTCGGCCGTTTTCTTGCCGATGCCAGGAATTTTCACTAACCGGCCAACTTCCTGTAAAGCCACGGCCTGGGCAAGATCGCTGGCCGAGAGGCCGGACAATACGGCCAGCGCCGTGCGCGCACCGATGCCGGAAATTTTCAGCAACTGGCGGAAGGTGGCGCGCTCGTCGTCGGTAAGAAAGCCATAGAGAAACTGGCCATCTTCGCGTACCACCATATGCGTGAACACCGCGACACGCTCACCGACGCCGGGCAGGTTGTAGAAGGTGCTCATCGGCACATCGACTTCGTAGCCAACGCCATGCACGTCGAGCGTGACGTGCGGCGGGTTTTTCTCCAGCAGGATTCCGGTCAGACGTCCGATCATTCAGCTACCTTCCTTTCATTGCGCGGAGGACTCGCAATTGGTGTGACGTCACACCAGCCGTCCGTTGCGCATCCGAAAACCCGTCGTCGTCAACGCGCCCAAGCCCTGCCCGCCGTGCGCATGGCAAATCGCGCAGGCCAATGCATCAGCAGCATCGGTACTGGGCGAACCAGGCAGTGAGAGCAGACGCACCACCATGTGCTGTACCTGTTCCTTGGCGGCCTTGCCCTTGCCCACCACCGCCTGCTTGACTTGCAGCGCCGTGTATTCGGCCACCGGCAAGCCCGCGCTAACCAGCGCGCTGATCGCCGCGCCGCGCGCCTGGCCAAGCAACAGCGTCGATTGCGGATTGACGTTGACGAAGATCTTTTCCACCGCCGACTGCTGCGGCCGATGTTCGGCGATCACCTCGGCAATGCCTTCGAGAATGGTGGCAAGCCGTTGCGGCAGCGACAATTGGCCATTGGTGCGGATGCAACCGCCGCTCACATATTTCAAGTGATTGCCGGTCTTGTCGATTACTCCAAAACCCGTAATCCTGAGCCCTGGGTCAATCCCCAATATGCGTATTGATTCGCTCATCAGGATGGATTTGCCACAAGCCCAGGGTTTTCAGAGAAAGCCAACCAGCGCAGCCGGTTAAGCGAGCATGGCGAGCGGCCGAAACTAAAGCCTGTAATGCGCAGGCCGGGATCGATGCCGGGGATGCGGACCGAGGTGTTCATGGACCGCAAGATACACGGCCGCGGCAGTAACCGCCACCTCGATGAAAGCGGGAATACCCGCCTTCATCGCAACTCAGCGCAAGTTTGTTTTCGGCCGTGGTTAAGGTTTGATCTTAAGGCCGCCAGCTTTGCAGGATACGCATGTAATTCCCGCGCTCGAATGCCGCCGGATCCGGGCAGCGCGCCAGATTCATGCAACCGTGCATCTCGGAAAGCGAGGCATAACCGAGTTCCTCGACGATGCGTGACAGTTCGCTGCGCAGCGTGGCAAGATGTTGTGGCCCGTTCTTCAGAATCGCCGAAACGACCTGCACCGACCGGGCACCGGCCATAACTGCCTTGACGGCGTCGGTCGCGGTATGCACGCCACCGGAAACAGCAATATCCAGCTTGCGCTGCGCCGACAGAATCGCCAGCCAGCGCACGCGCAGCAGCAGTTCAGACGAGTCCGAGAGGTGCAGTTCGTTGCGCACTTCCAACTCCTCGAGGTCGATGTCCGGCTGGTAAAAGCGGTTGAAAAGCACCAGCCCGTCAGCGCCGGCAGACTCCAGTCCAGCCGCGAAATGCGCCAGGGATGAGAAGAACGGAGACAGCTTGACGGCGACCGGTATCCGGATTGCGCGTTTCACTGTGCGAACGATGTCGATGGTGCGGCGCTCGACCGCCACACCACTTTCATCGGGGTCCGTGGCCACGTAATAGACGTTGAGCTCCAGCGCATCGGCGCCAGCCTGCTCGATGAGCTTTGCGTATTCCAGCCAGCCGCTCGCGCTGATGCCGTTGAGCGAGGCAATCACCGGCACTTGCACCGCCGCCTTGATGTGGCGGATCTGATCCAGATAGGTTTGCGGTCCGAGCCGGAACTCCGCGGGTTCAGGGAAAAATGAGCTTGCCTCGGAAAATTCATCGACGTGCGACTGAATGTCAAGGAGCGTGCGCCCCTGCTCCATCACGATCTGTTCCTCGAATAGCGATTCCATCACGAAGGCGGCGGCGCCAGCGTCTTCCAGGCGCCGCACCGTATCCAGGTTGCCCACCATTGGCGAGGCCCCCACTATGAATGGATGCGGGAGCTTCAGTCCGAGATAGCAGGTTGAGAGATCGGTCGGAGTCGTTGTAGTTAGCGGCTTGGCCATGATGTCATTCGTCCTTGTTGATGATGGGTTGAACTGGGAGAGCCATATGGGCATAGAGCGCCAGCCGTTCTTCGGACTTGTTCTGGAGCAACTGCATCAGATCCTTGAAACGTTCCGGATTTTGCTGCTCCACCATGCGGAAACGGGTCTCGTTGCGGGTGTAGTCGGTCACCTTGCCACTGGGCGCGGGGGAATCGACGCGCAGCGGGCTCTCGCCGGGGGCATTCCGGCGCGGGTCATAGCGATACAGCGGCCAGTAGCCGGTATCGACCGCCAGTTTCTGCTGCGCCGCGCCCTGGGCCAGGTCATAACCATGGGCAATGCAGTGCGAGAAAGCGATGATCAAGGACGGGCCCGGATAGGCTTCCGCCTCGGCAAAGGCTTTTACCACCTGGGCGTCGTTGGCGCCAAAGGCGATCTGGGCGACATACACGCTGCCATAGGACATGGCCAGCAGACCGAGGTCTTTCTTGGCCATCGATTTGCCCGCCGCCGCGAACTTGGCCGCCGCGCCGGTGGGCGTGGCCTTGGAGGCCTGACCGCCGGTATTGGAATAGACCTCGGTATCCATGACCAGGATATTGACGTCGCGCCCGGACGCGAGCACATGATCCAGGCCGCCATAACCGATGTCATAGGCCCAGCCGTCGCCGCCGACGATCCAGACGCTCTTCTTCACCAGATAGTCGGCGATGAGTTCCAGCCGGCGCGCTTCGGGCCGGGGAATGCCCTTGAGCTGCTCGCGCAACGCCAGCACGCGAACGCGCTGGGCGGCGATCCCGGCTTCGTCCTGCGGCTGGACTGCCAGCAATTCCCCGACCAGGCGATCACCCACCTCGCCCGCCAGGACTTGCAGCAGTTCCTGCGCCTGCTTGGTTTGCTGATCGACGGCAAGCCGGTAGCCGAAACCAAATTCGGCATTGTCCTCGAACAGGGAATTGCTCCACGCCGGTCCGCGCCCCTCGCGGTTGACCGTGTACGGCGTCGTCGGCAGGTTGCCGCCATAGATCGACGAACAACCGGTGGCATTGGCGATCAGCGCCCGATCGCCAAAGAGCTGCGTCAGGAGTTTCACATAAGGCGTTTCGCCGCAGCCGGAACAGGCACCCGAATACTCGAACAGCGGCTCGAAGAACTGCGTCCCCTTCATATTGAGCGGCACCAGGTTGCGGTCTGCTTCGGGCAGCGCGAGAAAGAATTCATAGTTGTCGCGCTCCGGGACGCGCAACGGCAGTTGCGGGACCATGCCGATGGCCTTTTGCCGCGGGTTCTGCTTGTCCTTGGCCGGGCAGACTTCGACGCAAAGCCTGCAGCCGGTGCAGTCTTCGGGGGCCACCTGCAAGGTGTATTTTTGGCCCTGGAAAGGTTTGCCCTTGAAATCGATCGACTGGAAGGTGGCTGGCGCACCCGCCAGCGCTGACGGCGGGTAGACCTTGGCGCGAATGGCCGCATGCGGACAGACCATCGCGCATTTGTTGCACTGGATGCAGATGGCCGGATGCCACTGGGGAATTTCCAGCGCCAGATTGCGCTTCTCCCAGCGCGTCGTGGCCGTGGGCCAGGTGCCATCGACCGGAAACGCACTTACCGGAAGTCCGTCGCCCTTGCCTGAGAGCATCACCGCCGTGACCCGCTGAACGAAGTCCGGCGCCTTGGCCGAGACGGTCGGCGGCATGACGATGGCGGAATCCGCCGTGGCCGGCACCTTGACTTCGTGCAGATGCGCCAGCGAATCGTCGACCACGGCGTAGTTCTTGTTCACCACCGCCTCGCCCTTGGCGGCGTAGGTTTTCTTGATCTGGCGCTTGATGTAGTCGATCGCTTCCTCGCGCGGGAAGATCGCCGCCAGCGCAAAGAAGCAGGTTTGCATCACGGTATTGACGCGCCCGCCCATGCCGGCGCGACGCGCCACATCGTAAGCGTCGATGGTGTAGACCTTCAACTGCAGATCAATGATCTGCTGCTGGACTTCACGCGGCAACTCAGCCCACAGCTTTTCCGCGGGGAACAATGAATTGATGAGCAGCGTGCCGCCGGGAGCCGCGATCTCCAGCACATCGTAGCGCTCGAAGAAGTTCCACTGATGCACGGCAACGAAGCTCGCACGCCGGATCAGGTAGCTCGACTGGATCGGCCGCGGGCCGAAGCGCAGATGCGAAGTGGTGATGGCGCCGGATTTCTTCGAGTCGTAGACAAAATAGCCCTGCGCGAACTGGTCGGTCTCTTCGCCGATGATCTTGATCGAGTTCTTGTTCGCGCCGACCGTGCCGTCGGCGCCCAGGCCGTAGAACACCGCGCGCACGACGTCCTTCGGTTCGATGTCGAAGGAATAATCGACCGGCAGGGAGAGGCCGGTCACGTCATCGACGATCCCCACGGTAAAGCGCCGCTGTGGCTTGTCCTTGGCCAATTCTTCATACACCGCGCGCACCATGGCCGGGTTGAACTCCTTGGACGACAGTCCATAGCGCCCGCCGATGACGCGCGGGTGTATCTTCAATGCGCCTTCTTCCTCGGCTTCGTGCAGGGCGGCGACCACATCGAGGTAGAGCGGATCGCCGAAGGCGCCCGGCTCCTTGGTGCGATCCAGTACCGCGATGGTCCGCGCCGTGCGCGGAATCGCCTTGATGAAGTCAGCCGTGGCGAAGGGCCGGAACAGGCGCACCTTGAGCAGCCCCACTTTTTCACCGCGGGCCACCATCCAGTCGACGAGTTCATGCGCCGCTTCCGCGCCCGAGCCCATCATGATGATCACGCGCTCGGCTTGCGGATGGCCGACGTAATCGTAGAGGCGATATTGGCGGCCGGTGACCTTGGCGAAGCGGTCCATCTCCGCCTTCACTTTTTCCGGACAGACGTCATAGTAGCTATTGCCGGCTTCGCGCGCCTGGAAGAACACGTCAGGATTCTGCGCCGTGCCCCGCAGTACGGGGTGATCGGGCGATAACGCGCGACGGCGGTGGGCGGCGATCATTTCTTCGTCTATCAGCGCACGCAGGTCATCGTCGGAAAGCACCGCGATCTTGGCCACTTCGTGCGAGGTGCGGAAACCGTCGAAGAAATGAAGGAAGGGGATGCGCGTCTTCAGCGTGGCGGCGTGGGCAATGGCGGCGAAATCCTGCGCCTCCTGAACCGAACCCGCGGCCAGCATGGCGAATCCGGTCGAGCGGCAGGCCATGACGTCGGAATGGTCACCGAAAATGGACAGGGCGTGCGTGGCAAGGGTGCGCGCCGAGACATGCATCACGAAGGACGTGAGTTCGCCGGCGATCTTGAACATGTTGGGGATCATCAGCAACAGGCCCTGCGATGCGGTGAACGTGGTCGACAGCGCACCAGCCTGGAGTGCGCCGTGAACCGCCCCGGCGGCGCCACCCTCGGATTGCATTTCGGAAACCTGCGGCACAGTATTCCAAAGATTGTGCATCCCCTTCGCCGCCCATTCGTCGGAGTGCTCGCCCATGTTCGATGAGGGCGTGATCGGGTAGATGGCGATCACTTCGCTCAGCCGGTACGCCACCGAGGCTACCGCCTGGCTTCCATCCAGCGTTTGCATTGTCATTGCAGAATTACTCATCAAGGATTCCTCAAGATCAGCCTCAGGACTGATCCATTTCAAAAAAACGGAAAGGGATTTTATTGTAGAAACAAGTCAGGCTCGATTGACCCAGTTAAATAATTAAATGGTTCATTGCAGAAGGAAGGCCATGAGCTTCTCTGGCACCTCCTGCTTCTCTTGCTCATTCCCAGCCACCAATCTTGTGTATAGAAATAATATTCCCATCACGATTACGTATCTATTTGATTAACAATAAATCACAGCACTAAAAAGATACTAGTGTATACAAAAAATGTTCCTCGGCTGGCCAAGGGAATGTCGGCGAAGGTGCTGCATGCCGTCAAAACTATACATAAGTAATTGATAATAAATTGAATAATTTCAAATTATTAAACTTGGCATGAGGGTTGCAGGCTAAAGGATAAGTAGAACAAATCTGAGGTGGCCAAAATGCTTGAGAAAGCCAAAATCCTGGTCGTAGATGATGATGAAGCCGTCCGACTCAGCCATGTCAGAAGTTTGTTGGGAGAGCACTGCAACGTGGAAGTAGTAAAAAATGGCAAGGATGCGTTGGAACTGATGGGGCAACATCCGTTCGATGTCGTGTTGCTCGACCTGCGCATGCCTGGAATGGACGGCATGGCGGTTCTCAAGACGATCAAGGAGAAATGGCCCGAGAGCGAAGTGATCATCATCACCGGGTATCCGGCAGTTGAGTCCGTCAAGGAAGCGGTGACGTTGGGTGCCTATGACTATCTTGCCAAGCCGGTCGGGCCTGACGATGTCATCAATGCGGCGAACGGCGCCTTATTGCATAAAAGATGGGCTCTGCGCCGTGATCAGCAGGCCCGTTGCGCAGGTGTCCAGTAGCTTTATGTGGGGGCTGGTAGCTGGCGATTTTGCTGACTGAGCCATTTTTTAGGAGAAATATCATGAGTGCGTTACATAAAGTGCTGGTCGTCGATGACGACCCCGTGGTAGGCAAGAGTTTCGACCGCGTTCTTTCGCAAAAGGGCTATGTAGTAATCACCGCCCAGAATGCGCAGGAAGCCTTGGCTCAGTTGCAAGGTGAGGAATACGACCTCGTTTACACGGATATCAAGATGCCCGGCATGGACGGCCTTGAGCTTGCCGAACAGATCCAGGCGAAGCGCCCCTGGATACCCGTGGTCATCGTTACCGGATACGGCACATCGGCAAATGAGGCCCGAGCCAAGGCCGCCGGGGTGTCGGCTTTCATGCACAAACCGCTGTCGCCGGAAATGATAGAAGGAAGCGCGCTGAATGCGCTACAGAAGCCAGCGCAGATCATCCTTCCGCAGGAGGAAGCAAATCCTGTCGAAAAGACACAGCCTGAGCCAACCAAAAAAGAAAACCGGCTGAAGAACCTCGCTCTTTTCATTGTGGCTCCATTCGTCGCGCTGGCCTATGCCATGTCGCTGCCCTTTGTCGGAATTGCAATGCTGGCCTGGTTTGGCGGGAAAGCGCTCAGGAAAATTCCAGTGGCGAGGAAATTACTCGATGCCGTGAAGAATGTTACCCTGTTCATTGCCGCCCCATTTATAGGATTGGCCTATGTCATTGCAATGCCATTCGTGGGAATTGGAATGCTGGCTTGGTTTGGAGTACGCGCACTGATGAAAAAGGCGCCGGCAGCATGATTTATTATGCATACTGCAGCATTCCGTACTGCGCTTTAGGTGCTCATCACCAGCAAGGGGCAAGAAGCCATGAGGAAAGCCTGGCTTCCCTCATGGCTTCTTGCCGAAACAAATTCAATCACAGGGAAGCTTAAATGAAAAGTTCCTTCATTACACGCCAGATATTTCCGTCGTCATGCCCAAACAGCTTGCTCCTCGGCGTTATGACCGCATTGGCGCTTTTTATTCTGAGCACGTCCGCGCATGCCGGAAATAACGCCCTGTCCAAAGAGAGCCAAGCCTGCCTGGAATGCCACGGACAGCCGGGCCAGGAGAAAAAACTCAAGAACGGCGAGGTGCTTTCCCTGCATATCTCCGCAAAAGCCTTTGCCGGATCGATGCACAACGCGACAGGTTGCGAGAGCTGTCACTCGAGTCTTGACGCCCAGAACCACTTCATGAAAGAAGCCGTCATCAAGAGCAAGCGCGACTATTCCTTAAGCATGGTGGAAACTTGCCGTATGTGCCATGAGGAAAATTTTACGAAATACGAAGACAGTCTACATGGAGCGCTGGTCAAGGAAGGCAGACCAGACGCTCCGCTATGCTCGGATTGCCACAATCCGCATGCGGTTCGTTCCATGAAAATCGTCGAGCCGATATCGGCGGTTCCCTGCGCGAAGTGTCACGAAGATATATTCGATGCCTATTCCAAGAGCGTGCATGGCCTGGCGCGTGAAGCCAAAGCAAATGGCGCTCCCATTTGCGCAAATTGCCATACAGCCCACGAAGTAAAAGCAGCGTCGCTGGGTGAAGGCATAAAGGATGCCTGCCTTTCATGTCACAAGGATGCGGTCAAAGAGCATAAGGACTGGTTGCCGAATGCAGAAAGACACTTTGAGGCAATCTCATGTCCGGTCTGTCATGCTCCTACGGCGCAACGCCGCGTTAACCTCCGGCTCTATGACAGAGGGTCAAAACTTCAGCTTTCCGAAAAGGTGGGTGTGCCGCAGTTTGAAAAGCGGACCCAAGCCGCCGATGAAATGAATGTCGGTCTGGACGAGCGGGCGCTGTGGAGTCTGCTGAAGGAATTCAGCCAGGATGGTGGTGGGGGAAACACTATTTTGCGCGGCCGCCTGGAGGTAAGTACCGGTGTCGCGGCGCATCAACTCAGCGATAAATCCAGGGCCATCAGTGACTGCAATACCTGTCACCAGCATGGCGCGGATGCCTTCCAGAGCGTATCTCTCACGATAGCCGGCCCGGATGGCAGGCCGCTTCGCCATAGCGTCCAGAAAGATGTATTGAATTCCCTGTTGGCGACACAGTCAGTGCGCGGGTTTTATGCTATCGGCAGCACCCGAATCAAGCTGCTCGATTACATGCTGGTCCTGGTTGCTCTGGGCGCCGCCTGTGTGCCTATTGGGCACTGGAGCCTCAGAGTGCTGTTCCGGAAAATTCGGGAGAAGCGCGCGGCCAGGGAAAGTGCAGCGCAGCCCCAAGCCGACAGCCAGGCCTCGCCTGGAGATCGCTCCAAGCCCCTGGAGTGACGATGCCGATTAACCGCAGGAGATAGTTATGCAAAAAATATATGTTCATCCGCTTCCGGTCAGGATCTGGCATTGGACCAATGCCTTCGGTTTCATATTGTTAATTGTCACCGGCCTGCAGATCAGGTACGTGGGCCTGATCAACCTGATGCAGTTCAAGACAGCGGTTGTCGCTCACAACTGGATTGGATTTGTCCTGATTGCCAATTTTTTCGTGTGGCTGACCTTTTATCTTTCCACCGATAAAATCAAGGTCTATCACCCTGAGCTAAATCCAAAGAAGTATTTTCGCGACAGTTTCCGTCAATTGCAGTTCTATGGCTATGGCGTATTCAGGGGCGACCCCAATCCGCATCATGTGAGCATGTATCACAAATTCAATCCCATGCAGAGCATGGCCTACCAGATCATCATGATGCTATTGGTTCCCCTGCAAATTTTTACCGGTCTGCTGCTGTGGAACGTCACGCAATTTTCTTCCCTGGTGGACATGTTTGGCGGAGTGCGCGTTGTGGATACGGCGCACGTCGTGCTGTTCATCATTTTCACTGGATTTATCATGGTGCATCCTTACCTGGCGAGCCTGGGCCACACGCCGACGGCGCATTTCAAGGCAATGATCACCGGATATGAGGAAGTCGAGGACGAAGCCGAACACGGCGCTTCTTCTTGAAGCAGAGCGGCATTGCGCGACGCGCAATGCCGCGTCCGATCAAGTCGGATCGGATTCGCCATGGCTATGCCCCGAGTCGCGCACCCGAATGTTGTACTTCTTCATCAGCGCCTGAAAATTGGCGCGCTGCATGCCGGTTTCTTCCGCGCTCTTGGTGACGTTTGAATCATTTCGCTTGAGCGTTTCCTGTATGAACAGCTTCTCGACTTCCTCGACTGATTTCTCGCGGACGATTTTCTTGATTCTCTTGAGATCCTCGCTGGTTCTCGGCACTTCAAGATCCAGTCGCGGCGCCGTTTCGATGATGTTCGCCAGATGGGCCTGGCGGATAACGTTGTCGGAGGAGAGAATCACCGCCCGGTGAATCGCATTCTGGAGTTCGCGCACATTGCCCGGCCATTGATAGTTCGTCAGCAGGCTCATCGCGCCTTCCGAGATTTCGGCCACCGGTTTCCCCAGTTCATCACAAAATTCCTTGAGAAAGTGAAATGCCAGGGCAGGAATGTCGTCGCGACGTTCTCTCAAGGCCGGAGAATGGATCGGGAAAACATTAACGCGGTAATACAGATCTTCGCGGAATGCGCCTTCGGCCACCAGCGCCTTGAGATCCTTGTTGGTTGCGGTGATAAGTCTGACATTGGTTTTCTGGGTGGCGGTGCTCCCGACCGGCCTGAATTCGCGCTCCTGGATAACGCGCAGCAATTTGGCCTGGGTTGAAAGAGGAATGTTCCCGAATTCATCAAGAAAAAGCGTGCCGTTGTTGGCGATATCGAACATGCCGCGCTTATTGGTCGTTGCGCCCGTGAATGATCCCTTGATGTGACCGAACAACTCGCTTTCGAGCAGATGCTCGGAGAGCGTATTGCAATCGACCACGACAAAGGGCTGATCCTTGCGCAGACTGTTGTAGTGGATGGCACGGGCAATCATTTCCTTGCCGGTTCCGCTCTCCCCCGTAATCATGACCGTGCTATCCGTTTGCGCGCACTTTGCAATCAGGTGGAAAACGTTCTGCATCGGCGTACTGGAGCCGATGATGTTCTCGAAGCGATACCTGGAACTGACCTCATTCTTGAGGTCGCGATTCTCCCGCAACAGGCGCCGCCGTTCCAGCGCACGATCGACCACCAGCTTGAGTTCATCGGGGTCGAATGGCTTGGCCAGGTAATCAAAGGCGCCGAGTTTCATTGCCTTTACCGCCGTTTGTATCTGGGACAAACCGGTCACCATGATGACGTCAGTCTCGGGATGCCTTTCCTTCACATGCTGCAATACCTCAAGACCGTCAATCTTGGGCATCATGATGTCGAGAATAATGACATCGTAATCTGTCTCGTCAACTTTCCTCAAGGCCTCCCAGCCATCCTGCACGGAATCAACCGCATAGCAGTCGGAGCCGAGTATGCGCAGGCAACTCCGGATGATGATTTCTTCGTCATCTACAATTAATATTTTGGCATTCATTGGGCATCCTCACCCGCGTTGCGTTCAGCACCACCAGAAGGGGGCAATATCGGAAGATAAATGCGAAAGGTGGTTCCCGCGCCGACGGTGCTTTCGACCTTGATCCGTCCCTCGTGGGCCTTGATGATGCCATAACTGACGGACAACCCCAGCCCGGTTCCCTTGCCGACTTCCTTCGAGGTGAAAAAGGGGTCGAATATCCGTTTCAAGTTGGCCTCCGAAATGCCGCACCCTGTGTCCTTGATGACAATTTCAACCATCGGCAGAGCTGGAACACCAGGTTTTGGAGGGTCTTTGGAAACATAGTGGCGGCTTTCAACAATAATGCTTCCCTGGCCCTCGATAGCTTGCTCGGCGTTGACAAGCACATTCAAAATGACCTGTTTAATCAGGTCGGAATCACCCCAAATCTGGGGCAAATCGGCATCAAGATGCGTGGTGATCTCGATTTTCTGCACTAGCGCCGGATGCTCGATCATGCGCACCGTTTCTTCAATCAGTTGTTTGAGATCGAAAAACTCCTTCACAGGAACCTTCTCCCGCGCAAAATCGAGAAGCCGCCTGATGATGCTGGCACAGCGCTTGGTCTCGCGGATAACCAGGTCCAGATCTTCCGCGTCCTGGCTACCATCCGGCATTTTCTTGCGCAACAAGGATGTGAAGGTGAGCACACCGGTGAGGGGATTATTCAATTCATGGGCTATGCCGGCAGCCAACTGACCGACCGAGGCCAGTTTTTCTCCCCTCGCGGCTTCGGCCTCGGCGAGCCGAAGTTCGCGGGTTCTTTGCTCGACTTTCAGTTCGAGGGTTTGCACCAGTTCCTGCATTTCAAACATTGATTTCTTGAGTGCCAATGTCATTTTATTGAAGGAACCCGCGACACGGCCGAATTCATCGTCATTGCGTAGCGGAATATCATGGTCGAGATCTCCGAAAGATATTCTTTTGGCACCGGCTTCCAGGTCCTTCAAGGGCAGGTATATCAGGCGGTGGAGCAGAACGCCTACGCTTGCGGATACCAGAAGAATGAACAACAAAGAAATGGCGATAATGTAAATAGTATGCGATCGCAATGCCTGGTCCACCTCATCAAGGGAATAGGCAATGTCCACGATACCGAGTACCGACTGGTTTGCCGGATGTTCATGGCAGGAGGCGGATGAGCATGACGGTTCATTGCGTATCGGTTGCATGGTGCCAAGCAGCCTCCGTCCCCCGGCGGTCTCATAGATTCGCCACCTCATGTCATCGGAGACATGGCTCAGAGGTTTGCTGGTCTGATGGCAATGGATACAGGGCGCCGACCTTTGGTCAACCGTAGTCCCAATTTCTTCCGGGTGGTTTGAATGAACAATCATGCCATCCTTGTTCATTACCCTGACCCGCTCAATACCTTTCTGTCTTCCTATATCCTGAATGATCATTCCCGCACTATCGCGCTTGTTCATAAGCATTGCATAGCGGGTACTCTTGACGATTACATCAGAAGTTTGAATGGCATGCCTGGAAATCTCACGCAGCAGGTCTTCCTGCTGGTACTTGGCGGCGAAAATTGCAAACACAAATATCGTCACGGAAAGGACGATAATTAAATAGATACTGACTTTGAGTTTGAGACTTATTGGACGCATTCACCGGTCCGATCCGCATGTGCGGAAATGACTGCGCTTGAATCCGTGGAAAATTTGTTCATTCGCAATGATGCAACAAGGTTGAGCCAGTCCTGAAAGGATGCAACTCTGATTTGCCGGCCGGAAGGGGGAACACACGCACATCTTCTCGTGTGTTACGCCAGATGCAGCCAGATGCATCGAGCAAATAAGGAGACCCGGCACCAAGCATATTTGCGAATATCTCGCAAATTACCCTACCCTGTGCTTGATCCAAGTCAAAGCAAAAGGTTTTGTCCACGCCCCCGACCCCATGAATCTTTCCGCGATTTCGCCCGACGCGGCAACATGTGGCCGTCGAAACGCCCCTTGCGAGGCACTTGCGACTAGGTTTCGAGGCTGGCCGAGGTATACACCTCCTGCACGTCGTCGAGGTTTTCCAGCGCATCGAGCAGCTTTTGCATCTGGAGCGAATCCTCGCCGCCGAGTTCAGTCTCATTGAGGGGTTTTTGCAGCACCTCGGCAAATTCCGGTTTAAGTCCTGCCGCTTCCAATGCCTCCTTGACGGTGGCGAGATCGTTCGGGCCGGTAATGACTTCGATGGAGCCATCATCGTTGCCGACCACATCTTCAGCCCCGGCTTCAATGGCGGCATCCATCAACCTTGTCTCGTCAGTGCCGGGAGCAAAGATCATCTGCCCGCAGTGCTTGAACTGAAAAGCGACCGAGCCCTCGGTTCCCATATTGCCGCCGTTCTTGGCAAAGGCGTGCCGCACTTCGGCGACAGTACGCACCTTGTTGTCGGTGAGACAATCCACCATGACCGCCGCCCCGCCGATGCCGTAGCCTTCGTAGCGCACTTCCTCGTAACTGACACCGTCGAGTTGGCCGGTGCCGCGCTTGATGGCGTTATCGATGTTGTCCTTGGGCAAGCTCTGCGCCTTGGCCTTCTCGATCGCCAGCCGCAGGCGCGGATTGGCGCCAATATCGCCGCCGCCCATTTTGGCGGCAACCGTGATTTCCTTGATCAGCTTGGTGAAAACCTTGCCCCGCTTGGCGTCCTGGCGCCCCTTGCGGTGCTGAATGTTGGCCCATTTGGAATGGCCGGCCATATAGAATCCTTAGTAACGCCTGTAAACAAGTCTCGAATTTTACTTTACCCCGAAGGCTAAACCAATGACCCATCCGCTTTCCTTAGCGCGCAACGACGGCAATGATCTGGCCTTGCTGCCAGCGCTGGCCAACCGTCACGGCCTCATCGCCGGTGCCACCGGCACCGGCAAGACCGTGACCCTGCAACGCCTGGCCGAACAATTCTCGGCCATTGGCGTACCGGTCTTCATGGCCGACGTGAAGGGCGACCTGTCCGGCCTCGGCGCAGCGGGGGTGGCTTCCGACAAGCTCAGGGCGCGACTGGCGCAGCTAGGGATCGACGACTGGCAGCCCGCTGCCTGTCCCACCGTGTTCTGGGACATCTACGGCGCCCAGGGTCATCCGGTACGCGCCACGATTTCCGATATGGGCCCGCTGCTGCTCGCCCGCCTGCTTAATCTCAACGACACTCAGAGCGGCGTACTGCAACTGGTGTTCAAGATTGCCGACGATCAGGGGCTGTTGCTGCTTGACCTCAAGGATCTGCGCGCGATGGTGCAGCATGTCGGCGAGCATGCGGTCGAGTTCAAGACCGAATACGGCAACGTCTCGGCAGCCTCGATCGGCGCCATTCAGCGCGGTCTGCTGGAGATCGAAGAGCAGGGCGGGGCAAACTTCTTCGGCGAGCCGATGCTCGATATAGCCGATCTGATGCAGACCGACAGCAAGGGCCATGGCGTCATCAACATCCTCGCCGGCGACAAGCTGATGAATGCGCCGCGCTTGTATTCCAGTTTCCTGCTCTGGCTGCTGGCCGAACTGTTCGAGCAGTTGCCCGAGGCCGGCGATCTCGACAAGCCCAAGCTGGTGTTCTTCTTCGACGAAGCCCATCTGCTGTTCAACGAAGCACCGCCAGCATTGCTGGAAAAGATCGAACAGGTAGTGCGCCTGATCCGCTCCAAGGGCGTCGGCATCTACTTCGTCACGCAAAATCCGCTCGACGTGCCGGACAGCGTACTCGGCCAGCTTGGCAACCGCGTGCAGCATGCCCTGCGTGCCTTCACCCCGCGCGACCAGAAAGCCGTGAAGACGGCCGCGCAGACACTGCGTGCCAATCCGAAACTCAATGTTGAAACCGCCATCACCGAACTCGGTGTCGGCGAAGCGCTTGTGTCCTTCCTCGATGCGAAAGGCACACCCGGCATCGTTGAGCGCGCCTTTGTATTGCCGCCCTCGTCGCGCATCGGCCCGCTCACGGCCGACGAACGTGTCGCCGCGATCAAATCCTCGCTGCTCTACGGCCACTACGAGAAAACCGCAGACCGCGAATCCGCCTACGAAAAGCTCAAGGGACAAGCCGCGCCCGCAGCAGCCCCGGCGCAAAGCGCACCGCAAGCTTCTACTGGCGGCATTCTCGAGGGGTTGGGCGGCCTCTTTGGCGGCGGCAGTTCGCGCGGACGCCAGGGCGTTGTCGAAGCCGCGGTAAAAAGCGCGGCGCGCACCATCGGCTCGCAGGTCGGCCGCGAAATCATCCGTGGTGTACTGGGCTCGATTCTCGGCGGACGAAGACGCTGACCATTGGACAAAAAAACACATTATCCGGCCGGCGCATGGCTCGCCCTCATCGCCGCCCTCAGCTTCTCGATGAAGGCGATTTTCGTCAAGCTCGCCTATCACTGGCCGATCGAGGCGGTGACGCTGCTCACGCTGCGCATGGCGTTTTCGCTGCCCTTCTTCGCGGCGGTGGGGCTGTGCGAATCACGCCGGGCACAACCGCTCTCTTCGCGGCAATGGCTGATCGTCGTGCTGCTCGGCCTGCTCGGCTACTATGGCGCCAGCATTTTTGATTTCGTCGGCCTGCGCTACATCTCGGCCAGCCTCGAGCGGCTGGTGCTGTTCAGCTATCCGGCCTTGACGCTGGTTTTCGGTGCCGTATTTTTCGCCCAGCGCATCGGGCGCCGCGAGGCCGGTGCGATGCTGCTTTGCTATGCGGGCATCGCCGCCGCTTTTGCCCACGACCTGCGCCTCGCGCAAGACATGTCGGCCGTATGGATCGGCGGCGGCTTCGTCTTCGCCTCCTCGGTTTGCTACGCGGCTTATCTCGCGGGCGGCGGCCGGCTCATCCCCATTCTCGGCGCCTCGCGCTTCAGCGCCTTCGCGCTGCTGGTGTCGACCGGGGCGACGCTGCTGCATTTCCTGCTCACGCAATCGCTACAGGCATTGCACCAGCCCTGGCAGATCTATGCGCTGGCGCTGGCGATGGCCATGTTCTCCACCGTGCTACCGGTGTTCGCGCTGGCGGCTGCGATTCGCCGCATCGGTCCCGGCCGCGCCTCGCTGATCAGTACCGCGGGCCCGGTGATGACCATCGGCTTGAGTTGGGCCGTGCTCGGCGAACCGATTTCTTTTTGGCAGTGGATTGGCACTGCGCTGGTCGTGGCCGGCGTGTTGCTGGTCAGCAGGAAATAGCGCGCGGCACGATAACGCCGGCGCGCGGAATGCCGCTGAAGAGATGGCGCACCCCCGCCCTGCGGGTTGGAATTCCAGATCAGCCATTTTGAATCTCTTCATCGGTCAAAACGGGCACGAACACCCGAAATACAATAGATTGACAGCACCATGACCAATGCACAGTTGTATCTGCTCTTGGGCGGTCTCTTGCTCGCCAGAGGCTTGACTGCTTCAGCGCTCAAGCGCCTGCCGGTCACGCCAGCCATTATCTATCTGGCGGTAGGGCTGCTGGTCGGTCCCACGATGCTGAACTTGTTTCACTTCAATCCGCTCAAGGAATCCGCACTACTGGAAGCGTTGACCGAAGTGGCGTTACTGATTTCGCTGTTTGCCGTCGGCATCAAAATGCCGGTTCCGATCAGCTTCGCGCGCTGGCGCACACCAGTACTGTTGGCAACCCTATCGATGGCAGTCAGCGTCGGGATGGTCGCCGCCTTTGCCTATTTTCTGCTCGATCTGCCGCTCGGCGCAGGCGTCCTGCTGGGCGCGATCCTGGCGCCCACCGATCCGGTGCTGGCGACCGACGTCCAGATTCGCCATCCCGGTGACCGCGACCAACTCCGTTTCACCTTGACCTGCGAGGCAGGCATGAACGACGGCAGCGCTTTCCCTTTTGTGATGCTGGGACTGGGACTGCTCGGGCTGCACGATCTGGGTGAATTCGGCCTGCGCTGGGCCGTAGTCGACGTACTGTGGGCCACGATGGCGGGAATCGCCATTGGTGTCATCTCTGGCGCGGCACTCGCGCATATAAGTTGGAAGCTGCGCGGCGAGCCACCCGAGCACACACTCCTGGACGATTTTCTCGGTCTTGGCCTGATCGGTGTGGTTTACGGCTTGAGTCTGCTGGTGAATGCGTGGGGATTTCTGGCGGTTTTTTTCGCTGCGGTCGCGCTGCGTCAGACTGAGCTTAAATTCACCGGCGGCGAAACCAACCCGCGACATCCGCAAACCGCCCACATCGAACCGCAAGCCACGAACGCAAGCCCTGATCCTGCGCCAACGGTCAGCGGCGGATCGCTGATATTCAAGGAGCATCTTGAGCGGCTCTCGGAACTGGCGCTTGTGCTCTTGATTGGCGGAACGCTTTTTATCGATTCCTGGAGCTGGCGTGCGGTAGTGCTTGCACTATTCCTGTTTATGGTGGTGCGTCCGGCCAGCGTCCTCGCCAGCATGTTGGGTACCCGCACTTCATGGCCGATACGCGGCATGGTGGGCTGGTTCGGGGTGCGTGGCATAGGTTCGCTGTATTACCTGATGTATGCCATACAGCACGGGCTTCCCGAAGACCTGGCATTGGAGCTGATCCAATTGACGCTTATTGCCATATCACTTTCGATTCTGGTCCACGGCACCAGCGTCAAGCCGCTCATGGGTCGCTTTTGGCATTACCGCAACCGCCGGCTGGAGCCATAGGGTTCTTTTCATCGTTCGTCGGGCGCCAGTTCTTCTGCCTGGGAACACAATATCAAGCAATTGGTGTTTGGGCGTAAAACTTGCAACAATCCGGCAGAGGATGACCAAGATGCTCCTGCAAGCGATTGCCTGCCTGTTGCTGTTTTTTGCAAGCGCCACCAACACTGCAATTGCCGCCGATGCTGCAGTGGATGACGCAGCGCCCGAATTCCGCATTCGGCTTGTGATTGATGCGCCGCCGGTTTTGCGCGACACGCTGCAGAGCGGGCTCGATATCTCGCGCTGGCAAGACTACGGCAACATGACGTTGCCGCTGCTTCAAGCGCTGGTGCGCGATGCACGCGCGCAGGCGCTCGAGGCGGCGGCGACCGAGGGCTATTACAACGCACAGGTTGATATCGCCATCGACGGGTTGCAGCAGGGCGTGCGCGCCGTGCATTTGAAGGTGGTGCCTGGCGAGCCGGTGCGGGTGGGGCAAGTATCGATCGCCTTGAACGGTGCGCAGGATATGGATGCTGAAAAACGCGTGCGCGCGCAATGGCAGTTGCAGCCCGGCAACATATTTCGCCAGTCGGCATGGGAAGCGGAAAAAAACAACGCGCTGACCGAGCTCGCACGCACGCATTATGTTGGCGCAACGATTGCCGAAAGCCATGCCACCGTCGATCCCGCCAGGAACAGCGCCGATCTGAAACTGGTGCTCGATCCCGGCCCCGAATTTACCTTTGGCCCGATGGCGGTGACCGGCTTGTCCAAATATCCGCCGCAGACCGTTACCAATCTTGCGCCCTTCAAACCTGGCGATGCTTATGCGCGCGAGAAGATGGAAGTGTTTTTGCGTCGGCTCAACGCGACAAATTATTTTGCCAGCGCGCAGATTGTGGTTGCCGATGACCGCGGCCTCGCCGCGGCGGCGCCGGTTCGCGTCTCGGTGATCGAGGCGCCGACGCGCCGGCTTGAGACCGGGATCGGCTACAGCACGGACACGCTGTATCGTGCGACGGCGTCGTGGCGCGACGTCAACTTGCTGGATTCCGCCTTGCGCTTCAGTGCGGAACTGAGGCTTGAAACCAACTTGCAGCAGTTGGGAGCGACTGTTGCGCTTCCCGCGCGCAGCGACGGCTGGGCCGACTCGTTCAACGCCAGCGCGACCCGCACCGATATCCAGAACCTGATTACCCGCGGCCAAGTGTTCGGTGTCACGCGGCGCAGCATCGACGAACGCAGTCAACCGGCTTTCGGCCTGTCGTATTACTTCGAGAAGGAACAGCGCGAGAATGCGGTGCCGGATATCGCCCGCGCGCTGTTTACGCACTGCGACTACACTCGCCGCACCACCGATGATTTGTTGTTTCCGCACTCCGGCGTGATTGCGGCGTTGCAACTGGGCATCAGCATGCCCCAGGTATCCACGGAGAGTTTTGGTCGCGCCATCGGGCAGATCGCCTGGTTCCATCCTCTCACCCTGCGCGACGACATTGCCCTGCGCGGCGAACTCGGCGCAATATTCGCCGGCAGCTCGAAAGGCATCCCGCAGGCATTGCTGTTCCGCACCGGCGGTGATACCACCGTGCGCGGTTATGCGTTCGGCAGCCTCGGTGTGCAAAAGGACAGCGCGGTGGTCGGCGGCCGCTACTACGCGCTCGGCAGCGCCGAATATACGCACTGGTTTGCCGATCGATGGGGCCTGGCGGCATTTGTCGATAGCGGCAATGCCGCTGACAAGCTCGGCGGGTTCAAGTTCGCGACCGGCTACGGCGTCGGCGCGCGCGTGAAGAGTCCTATCGGACCGCTGCGACTCGATCTGGCGTATGGCGAGGAGGCACACGAGGTCCGCGTTCACTTCTCGGCAGGATTGGCGTTCTGATGCGGCGCGGATTCAAGACATGGTCGCTCGCCATCGCGCTCCTCTTTTGCGCGCTGATCGCGGGTGCGTGGTGGGCGGCATCCAGTTCCAGGGCGCTGCAATGGCTGGTTGCGGAAGCAGTGCAGCGCTCGAATGGCGTGCTGGAGTTTGAGGGCGTCAGCGGTTCGCTGCTGGGGCGGGTGCAAGTGCGCAAGCTGACGTATGCGGCAGATGATGTGCGCATCACGCTCGACCATGTGGTTCTGGAAATATCGCAACGCGCGCTGCTGCAGCACAGGCTCGATGTCGTTACCCTCGACGCGGCGGCGGTGGATGTCCATAAGGCGGCTTCCGGCAAGCCGCCGCAGGCGCCGGACTCGCTGGCGCTGCCATTCGAGATCGAACTCAGTCGCGTCCGCATCGGACAACTGCGCTTCAGGGACCAGCGCATCGACAACGTCGCGTTCCGCTATCGCGGCGGACAAGCGGGCCATGCGCTGCAAGCGCTGGTTGGCGATAGCGAGTGGGGACGCGTCAGCGGCAACATGACGATCGCCGGGGCACGACCATTTGCCGTTTTGGGCCGCATCGAGCTCCACCGACCCGGCAAGTGGAACGCACAGGCCGAGATCAGCGGCGGCTTGTTGGCGGCCGACATCGCGGCCCACGCAAGCGCGCGCGGTGCACGCGCCGACGCGAAGGTCAACATTGCCCCGTTCGAGCGCCATTGGCTGCGCGAACTGCACGCGCATGGTGAACAAATCAACCTTGCCGCGTTCCATTCCGGGTTGCCTCAATCGCTGCTCGGGATAAATGTAACTGGCGCGGGCAATCGCGACGAATGGCCCGCGGGCAAGGTATCGATCACGAATGCGACGCCGGGCACGATTACGGACAACAGGCTGCCATTGGCAAAGCTCTCGGCGAACTATGCGTTGCAGGACATCGACCGGGTCGTACTGGACAACATTGCCGCAGATTTCGGAGCCGGTGGGACATTGAACGGCACGGCTCGTATCGCGCCGCAGGCAAGCCAGCTCGATCTCGTCGCGCATGCGCTCAACTTGCGTGCGCTGCATGCACCGTTGCGCAAGACGCACCTGAATGGCATGGTCCGGGCGGAACTCGCCGGCGGTGCACAAAAGCTGCAGCTCGATCTGGCCGAGCGCGGCATCGGCATCGCGTTGAGCGCCAGCCGTCGCGGCGATGCCGTTACGCTCGCCGAGTTTCGCGCGCGAGCCGGTGCGGGCAGCGTGCGCGGCAACGGCAAGCTGAGTCTCGCAGGGCCGCAGCCGTTTGCATTCAATGCGCGAATCAGTCGACTTGATCCGGCGGCATTCGGCGACTATCCGGCGGCGTCCATCACCGGGCAGCTCAGTGCCAGCGGCGCGTTGGTGCCCCAGTGGCGCGCGAATGTCACGCTGACGCTGGCCGACAGCCGGTTTCGCGGTGCGCGCCTGGCCGGCGCAGCAAGCGGCGATATCTCGTCTCAAGGCGTTCGCAATTTGCAACTCGATCTCGCCGTCGGCACCAACACGCTGCACGCCAGCGGCGGCTATGGCCGGGTCGGCGATTCGCTAGTGTTTGCACTCAAGGCGCCGCAACTGGCGCAGCTCGATACCAGCCTCGCGGGCACAATGACAGCCGAGGGCCGTGTCAGTGGCGATGCGGAGCGGCCGCAATTCGACATCGATGTTGTCGGTACAGCTCTCGCGTGGCGGCAAAACTACCGAATCGATGCGCTGCACTTGCATGCCAGCGGTTCGGCCGCAAAACACGCGGCGACCATCACCGCGCACAGCCGGGACTTCGATCTTGAAGCCAGTGTCGACGGCGGGTGCAATGCAAAAAGCGGCTGGTCCGGCGCGCTGGCATCGTTGCGGAACCGGGGCGCCTATCCGATGCAATTGCGCCAGCCAATGCTTATGGCATTCTCGCGCGGGCGCTACTCGGCTGGACCCGCGCAACTCGATGTTGCCGACGGGCGAATCGCCTTGTCGTCGCTCTTGTGGCAACACGGCAAGCTGCAAACCAGCGGCGAACTCAAGAACCTGCCCGTGGCACCGCTGCTGGCAATTGCCGGCAAGTCCGTGCCAAACACGACCTTGCGCGTGGGCGGTGCCTGGTCGATCAGCACCTCGCCGCTGGTCAATGGCCAGCTGACACTGGCGCGCGAGTCGGGCGATATCGTGACGCCGGGAGAAGCGGCAGTCGCGCTCGGTCTCGACCGGCTGGACGTCCGCGTGAATTTCGTCAAAGGCGCGCTCGATGCGTCGCTGGATGTACATGCACGGACCCTGAGCGGCAATGCGCATGCAGCGGCGACATCGTGGTCGCCCGCGGCGAAGCTGAAGCTGGATGGCCGGTTTGATATCGCATCGCTGCAGGTGTTCAATCCGCTCCTCGGTTCGCAGGCGCTGCTGCGTGGCAGCGCTGCGATCAACATTACCGGTGGCGGCACGCTCGCTGCGCCGCAATTCAACGGTAGCCTGGTCGTTGCCGACCTCGGTGTCGAGGCGCCGCAATACGGCATGCGATTGCATCACGGTACCTTGCGCGCCGAGCTCGACGACAAGATGCTGACCTTGCGCGAGTTTTCGATTCAGGGCGACGAGGGCACGCTGAGCGCGACTGGATCGATGGCGCGCACGGAAGGCGTCGGTGCCCATCTTGCCTGGCGCGCCGAGCATCTGCGCGTGTTCAACCGATCCGACATGCGCTTGAAATTCGATGGCGGTGGCACGGTGGCCATCGCCGAAAAGAAACTGGTTTTGCGCGGCAGCCTGACTGCGGACGAAGGCCGTTTTGAATTTGACTTGCCCAGGGCGCCAAGGCTCGCCAGCGACATTGTCGTCGTCGGCCGGTCGCGGGCGACGGAGCAGTCCGCGCTGCGGGCATCATTCCAGACCAGGCTTCTGGACGTGGATGTCATGCTCGATGTCGGCAATCGTTTTCACATCGTCGGCGCAGGCCTCGACACCGATCTGCACGGCAAGATCAATCTGAAGACCAATGCGCGCGGCGTGCTTGAGGCACGCGGCGTGCTATCGAGCGTAAATGGCGTCTATTTCGCCTTCGGCCAGCGCCTCGATATTGACCGCGGGCGCCTCATCTTCGATGGCCCGATCGACAATCCCGCGCTCGATATTCTGGCGAAACGCAAGGGTCTCGCGGTCGAGGCAGGTGTCGCCGTGACTGGTTCAGTGCTTGTACCGCACGTGCAACTGATTTCCGATCCACCTGTCCCCGACAGCGAGAAACTGGCCTGGCTCACTTTGGGTCATGGCTTGCAGGATGCGACGGGAGCCGACCTGGCGCTGCTGCAAACCGCGGCGGCGGCGCTGATCGGTACAGGCAATGCTGTGCCGATTACCCAGCGTATTGCCAATCGGGTAGGGCTCGATGAATTGTCGCTCAAGGGCGGCAGCGAGGCCGGCAGTCAGGTCGCCGCCGTGGGCAAACGCCTGTCCAGCAAGCTTTATCTCGAATACCAGCAAGGCATCGCGGCGGCCAGCAGCGTGCTGCGGCTTTCCTACGCGCTGACGGGCAGCCTGAGCCTGCGACTCGATGCCGGATACACCAGCGGCTTTGGCGTTTATTTCACGCGCTCTTACGACTGAGGTACGCATTTTGCTATCTACACACGAAGATATTGCTCCCTTGCTCGCGCGACGTTGCGCTAACGCAACAGATCGGATTTAGGGAAAACGATATTGCGGCGTGCGACCATACAAATGGTCTACAGTTAATTCGATCGATTTGATCAATTCACTTGATGAGGTAATTCATGAAGACAACTCTTAAAAGCATTGCCGTCGCTCTGGTTCTTGCCACAGCCGCAACGTCCGCCAGCGCACAGGTTTATGGCGAAATCGGTTACTCTGCGCTTAACGCTGATGGGGATGGTGTCGATGTTGATCTCGGCACGCTCGGCGCCACGGTTGGCTATGAAATAAACAAGAACTTCGCGGTCGAAGCCATGATCGCTGGCGGCGTCCAGGATGACGACATACAAGACCCGTTGTTCGGAAATATCAACGTCGATCTCAAACACACCTATGGCGCCTTTCTGAAACCCAAAATGAATCTTGGACAAAACTTCGAGATTTTCGCGCGACTTGGCTGGGCGAAGACCAAAATTGAAGCTAACGGCGGAGGCGTAACCGATAGCGACTCCGAAAGCGATTTCGCTTACGGCGTCGGTGTGCAATACAGCTTTTCGCCGAAAGCCTATGTCACTGGCGGCTACATGAACCTCCTGGACAAGGATGGCATCGAAGTCGATGGCTGGAACATCGGCGTTGGCTACAAGTTCTAAGTCTTAACCCGCAACAAAAAAGCCCACCCTTTTCGGTGGGCTTTTTTGTTGCCACCGACTTAAGTCGAAACAATGCTGCCGACTAAATTGGCAATTCAGGTTTCGAGTTGCCGGCCACTCAGGCCGCTTCAATGCGCCGGGCTGTGACCGGCAGCGCAACAGTGACGCGCTGACCCAGACCGTCGCCGATATTGTCGAGTTCAAGCCGTCCGCCGTGCAGCTGGGCGATGCGTGAGGCAATTGAGAGGCCGAGGCCGGAACCGGTTTCATTACTGCCCGCAACGCGATAGAAGCGGTCGCGCACGCGGGCCAGTTCCCCGGCCGGAATGCCAGGCCCCTGATCGACGATCTCGATGCGGGCCTCGCCGCCGGCTTGCGATACTGCTGCCGTGACGCGGCTACCGGCGGGCGAATAGCGCACGGCGTTGTCAATCAGGTTGCGCAACAGTGTGACGACCAGGGCCGGCTCGACATTCGCGACAAGCGGCGGGCCTTCGCCGAGTTCGAGATCGATGCGCTTGGCGATGGCCGCCGGCGTCGTCAGGGCCAGCGCATCGGCGGCGATGGCGCGCAGGTCGTATGGCGTCTTCGCGACGGCGGTCGTCGTGGCATCGAGCCGGGCCAGGACCAGCAGTTGTTCGGTGAGGTGCGTGGCGCGGTCGATGGCGGCGATGACGCTGTCAAGCGAACGCTTGCGTTCCGCTTCATCGTGGCTGGCGCGCGCGACCTGGGCATGCGCGCGCATCGCGGCGAGCGGAGTGCGCAATTCGTGGGCGGCGTCGCCGGTGAAATTGCGTTCCTGTTGCAGCGAGCGGCTGACGCGCTCGAGCAGCCGGTTCAATTGTCCGAGTATGGGATGCAGTTCCCGCGGGGCACCCGCCACCGGAATCGGGTCGAGCCGCTCGGGCGAGCGCTGGCCGATCGATTCCGCCAGCGCCGACAATGGCGCGAAGCTGATGCGGATCAGCACCACCAGCGCCAACGCCAGCAGGGGCAATGCGAGCCCCAGCGGCAACAGCAGATGCGTGGCCAGTTCGCGGCTGACGCTGCCGCGCGCCTGATGGGTTTCGCCGACCTGGACCAGATAGCGCCGGTCCTCGGTCAAGGTGCTGTAGACGCGCCACTGCGCGGTATCGGAGAAGCCCTCTTCGATGACGGAGAGCGGCTGCTCCGGCGCCGATGACGAATGCGCGAGGAGCCGCCGGTCCTTGTCCCATATCTGGAACGCGACATGGCGCGTATAGCGGTGGGTCGGCAGATGTTCGACGATCTCGTCCGCGTCATCGCCGACGGTCGCGGCCAGCAGCGCGGCGGTCTGCGCCAGGTGCGCATCAAAGAGTTCGTCGGCCTCGTGGCGGGTTTCGATCCAGGCGAATATGGTCATCGTCGTCCAGATGGCCGCGACGATGACCAATGTGCCGGCGAGCAGCCTCAGCCGCAGCGAATTTTTCATGTATTCATCATGTTTTCTGGATCATGTAGCCGACGCCGCGCACGGTATGGATCAGTTCCGGCGCCAGCTTGCGGCGCAAGTGATGCACATGCACTTCAATCGCATTTGATTCGACCTCTTCGCCCCACGGATACAACTTGCTCTCCAGTTGGGCACGCGTCAACACCGTGCCCGTGTTGAGCAGGAGTTCATGCAGCAGGGAAAACTCGCGCGGCGACAGCTCGACAGCCCTGCCCTCGTATTCGACACGACGGGCGGCGGCATCGAGACGCAAGGCATCGTGTTCGAGCATCGGCGATGGATTGCCGGCGGAACGTCGCAGCAGGGCGCGCAGGCGCGCCGCCAGTTCGTCCAGATCGCAGGGTTTGACCATGTAGTCGTCACCCCCGCTGTCGAGGCCGGCGACGATGTCCGCCGAAGCATCACGCGCGGTGAGAATCAGTACCGGCAGCGTGGAGTGCGCGGCGCGCAGGCGTTTGAGCAGATCGATGCCGGACATCCGCGGCAGCCCGAGGTCGAGCACAGCGGCGGAGAATTCTTCGGACTGAAGCGCATTCCACGCCGCGATGCCGTCCTTCACCCAGTCGGGCTGGAAACCGGCCAGACGCAAGCCGGCGAGGAGTCCCTCGCCGAGCAGGTGATCGTCTTCGACGATCAGTATCCGCATTTTGGTTTAGTCGTCATCGTGATCCGCGCCGCCTCCGCCATGTTCCGCAACCGCAACCCCTGGGTCGAGCAGCGCGGGCAACTTGCCCTGGCTGAGGCCCCAGCCGAATGTGACGAGCAGGCCGATCAGCACTACCGCAATGATGCCATGACCGCGCCGGATTCCCGCGTCATCGGGACCCTTCTTGTAGCCGGTGACCATCGCCTTGGCGAGGTTCTCGCGATGCAGCAGGCTGGAGACGATGACGCCAACGATATGTAGCAAGACTACGGTTAGCATCGCGTTGACGAAGAACTCGTGGATGTCCTCGAATGCTTCGCCACCCGCGCCGCCAGTGTTCATCCAGCCGGTAACGCCGATACCGATGCCGAGCGCGAGCATCAGCACGATGGCGACCGCGCCGAGCGGGTTGTGCCCGGTGTAATGCGGAGGCTTGCCTTTGAAATACGCGCCCATGTAGCTGATGATGGTAACGGGCGAGCGCAGGAACTCGGTAAAGCGCGCATAGCGACTGCCGGCCAGGCCCCACACCAAACGGAAGGCGATCAGCGCGGTGAACATATAGCCGCTCATCTGGTGTGCGATGGCGTAGGTATCCGATTCGGCGGTGAGATAAGCGATGGTAAGACAGGCTGCCAGCGACCAGTGAACCACCCTGGTCGGAAAATCCCAGACGAGGATGCGGTTGGCAAAAGACCTGGATTGCGGGATGGCACTCATGTTCGGCTCCTGGTTAAATGACGGGAACGAGTGTGCCGAAGCAAGCTTAAGGCAGCCTTACGGCGAGGCGTCTGCGCTCCGCAGCCGCGAAAGCGAATGACGATTCCCACGGGACGTTGCGCCAACGCAACAGACCTGAGGTCCGAAACATGGCGATCGCAATATGTGGCTATGCAAATGATTTAGGGAAATACTGAATAAATAACAAATGTCGTGAACGCTTTCTTTATCATGCTGTCTGACATGGAGTATCGAGCACAAGGGACGAAACGATGAAGCAGATGACGCTGGCGGCGACACGAGGATTCGAGAAGCACAACCGGGCGACGCGCAAGGCGGAGTTTCTGTCGCGCATGGACGGATTGATGCCGTGGGCCGGGTTTTGTGCGCTGATTGAACCGTATCACCCGAAGGTCGGGAATGGTCGGCCGCCAGTCGGGCTGGAACGGATGCTGCGGATGTACTGCGTGGCCAACTGGTTCAACCTGGCGGACGAAGCCTGCGAAGACGCGCTCTACGACGTGGCCGTGTTCCGGGAGTTCTGCCGGTTTGATCCGGGATGCGAGCGGATACCGGATGCCACGACGCTGCGCAACTTCCGCCAGCGCACAGGTTTATGGCCAGATCGCTTACTCCGCACTTAACGTTGATGGCGATGGCGTCAATGTTGATCTCGGCGCGATCGGCGCCACCGTTGGCTATGAGATAAATAAGAACTTCGCCGTGGAAGGCATGCTCGCTGGCGGTGTCCAGGACGACAACGTGGAAACGCCGTTCGGAAGCGTCAACGTCGATCTTAAGCACACCTATGGCGCCTTTCTGAAGCCGAAGATGGATCTTGGACAAAACTTCGAGCTATTCGCGCGGCTGGGCTGGGCGAAAACCAAGATTGACGCCGGCGGCGGGAGCGACTCTGAAAGCGACTTCGCTTACGGAGTTGGCCTGCAATACAGCTTTTCGCCAAAGGCCTATGTCACTGGCGGCTACATGAACCTCTACGACAAGGATGGCGTCCAGGTTGATGGCTGGAACATCGGTGTTGGCTACAAGTTCTAAGTTCTAACCCGCAATGACAAAAAAGCCCACCATCAATCGGTGGGCTTTTTTATTGCTGTAGGCTCAAATCGAAATAATGATGCCGGCCGATTTGACGGTTCAGGGCTCGTCCTGTCGGCTACGCAGGCGTGTCACGATCTCGGTGGTCAACCCCGCCTGATTCAGCGTGTAGAAATGCAGGCCCGGCGCGCCGGCGGCGAGCAACTGTTCGCACAGGCCGGTGACCACGTCGAGGCCGAGCGCGCGGATCGAGGCCGTATCGTCGCCGTAGGCTTCGAACTGTCTGCGCAGCCAGCGCGGTATCTCCGCGCCGCAGGCGTCGGCGAAGCGCGCCAGTTTGGAGAAACTGCCGATGGGCATGATGCCCGGCACGATCGGCGCTTCGATGCCGAGGCCGCGCGCCGCATCGACGAAGGCGGCATAGGCGTCGAAGTTGTAGAAGAACTGCGTGATCGCCGAGTTCGCGCCCGCGTCGATCTTGCGCTTGAAGGCAAGCAGGTCGTCCTTCGGAGACTTCGCCTGCGGATGCCATTCGGGATAGCACCCGACTTCGATATGGAACCAGTCGCCGCTTTCGCGGCGGATGAATTCGACCAGTTCATTGGCATAGCGGAACTCGCCCGCGTCGGCCGTGCCAGAAGGCAGGTCGCCGCGCAGCGCGACAATGCGGCGGATACCCGCCGCCTGGTAGCGCGTGAGCAATTCCCGCGTCGTCTCGCGCGTCGCGCCGATGCAGGAAATGTGCGGCGCGACGGGGAGTACTTCGCGCTGGATGTCGAACACTACTTCCAGCGTGTGCTCACGCGTCGAGCCGCCGGCGCCGTAGGTGACGGAGAAAAACTCCGGCTCCAGGGCCGCCAGTTTCGCCCGCGCTGCGCGCAGTTTTTCCACTCCCTCTGCCGTTTGAGGGGGAAAAAACTCAAAACTGATGTTGGCCGTCACGACATCAGTACCGGTAGTGATCCGCTTTGTACGGACCATCCTTCGGCACCCCGATATAGGCGGCCTGCTGGTCGGTCAGCTCGGAAAGCTGCGCATTCAGCTTCTTTAGTTGCAGGCGCGCGACCTTTTCATCGAGATGCTTGGGCAGGGTGTAGACGCCGACCGGATATTGCGCGGTCTGGGTGAACAGCTCGATCTGGGCGATGGTTTGGTTGGCGAACGAGGATGACATGACATAGCTCGGATGGCCGGTGCCGCAGCCGAGGTTCACCAGCCGGCCCTTGGCGAGCAGGATGATGCGCTTGCCGTCCGGGAAGATAACGTGGTCGACCTGCGGCTTGATCTCTTCCCACTGGTACTTTTCGAGCGAGGCGACGTTGATCTCGGAATCGAAGTGGCCGATGTTGCAGACGATGGCCTGGTCCTTCATTTTCGCCATGTGCTCGTGGTCGATGACATGAACATTGCCGGTGCAGGTGACGAAAATGTCGGCCTTGTCGCAGGCATAATCCATGGTCACCACGCGATAGCCTTCCATCGCCGCCTGCAGCGCGCAGATCGGGTCGATTTCGGTGACCCAGACCTGGGCCGAAAGCGCGCGCATGGCCTGCGCCGAGCCCTTGCCGACATCGCCGTAACCGCAGATCAGCGCCACCTTGCCGGCGATCATGACGTCGGTGGCGCGCTTGATGCCGTCCACCAGCGACTCGCGGCAACCATAGAGGTTGTCGAACTTCGACTTGGTCACCGAGTCGTTGACGTTGATGGCGGGGATTTTCAGTTCGCCGCGCTCGTGCATCTGGTAGAGGCGATGCACGCCGGTGGTGGTCTCTTCGGTGACGCCCTTGATCTGCGCCAGGCGCGTCGAATACCACTTGGGATCGGTCTTCAGCTTGGCCTTGATCGCCGCAAACAACACCATCGCTTCCTCGCTATCGGGCTTGTCGAGCACCGAGACGTCCTTCTCGGCGCGGCTGCCCAGATGCAGCAGCAGCGTGGCGTCGCCGCCGTCGTCGAGGATCATGTTTGAGAACCCACCGTCCGGCCATTCGAAAATGCGATGGGTATAGTCCCAGTAGTCGACCAGCGATTCGCCCTTGACCGCGAACACGGCTACGCCATCAGCAGCAATGGCGGCGGCAGCGTGGTCCTGGGTCGAGAAAATATTGCACGAGGCCCAGCGCACTTGCGCGCCAAGCGCGGTCAGCGTTTCGATCAGCACGGCGGTCTGGATCGTCATGTGCAGCGAGCCGGTGATGCGCGCGCCCTTCAGGGGCTGGCTCCTGGCGAACTCCTCGCGGATCGCCATCAGGCCCGGCATTTCGGTTTCGGCGATACGGATTTCCTTGCGCCCCCAATCGGCGAGGCCGAGGTCGGCAATTACATAATCGTTGTTGTCAGTCACAGCGTTCATCTATCGGCTCCTTGAACTGTGACCGGGAGGGAGATATCGCGCCTGGGTCTTGCCCCTGGTCTCACCCTGGCCCGGTACGGGTTGGGTGAGCGCCGTTACAAATTTTCCGAGCCTGGGACCATTGCAGTCTCGCAGCGCTCCTCGGAGTGGGCGGATTATAACAATATCGGAAGAATCACCGCACATTCTGTCGCCCTGCCCTCCGGAATTACCAGCCCCGGACGCAGCGGGTATCACGCAGGGCAGGCAACACCTTGCAACAAATCAGAAACTCGCGGAATACTGCACGCCCAAAAGCCAGCTGCTGTCCTTGTAGGTACCGGTAACCTGGCCACGGCCGGCCGCCGCCTGATTGTTGTTGATCGATGCATCCTGCATGATGAGATAGGCGGCACCGACATCCAGCGCGGAGTCCTTGACCGGTTTCCATTGTGTGCCGAAGGACAGCCAGATACGGTTGTTGTCGGGCAGGGAGACCAGGCGAGTGGAGGCATTCTTGACCGGCGTCTCGTCGTAGGCAACGCCGAATTTGAGCTTGAGGTCCTCCCTCATCTTGTAGTTGGCGCCAAGCGCAAGCCGCCATGTATCGCGGAAGTCGGTATCCAGCGTCTGCGCCACCGTACCAGACCCGGCGCCCGACGTGCGCCTGATATCGATCTTGGGAATACTGCTCCAGCCGGTCCAGGACAGGTCCGCCAATCCCTCCCACTGATCGGCACATTGGTGGGTCAGGCTGGCGATGACGGTGTCAGGCAGTTCGAG
Source organism: Georgfuchsia toluolica (assembly GCF_907163265.1). Classification (NCBI taxonomy): domain Bacteria; kingdom Pseudomonadati; phylum Pseudomonadota; class Betaproteobacteria; order Nitrosomonadales; family Sterolibacteriaceae; genus Georgfuchsia; species Georgfuchsia toluolica. The sequence continues at coordinate 2,926,491 of NZ_CAJQUM010000001.1, read as the reverse complement.
GCTGGCCTTGGCATCGCTCGCTATCGCGGCATTGACGGCACCGACGGGGCCGCTGGCCTCGATCTTGCCGCTAAGGTCGTACTTGATGCGGGAGCGGTAGGAAATGCCGAGCTTGCTTGCTGGCGACAGCTTGAACAGGGCGCCCACATTCCAGCCCCAGGCTTCATCATCGAGAGTCAGCTTGAGCGGAGTGGCCGCCGCCAGGGGTGCAGTACCCGGCCCGAACAAGGCGACAACACCGGCCTGCCGCTTGTACTCCGCTTCCAGACGCTGCCAGCTGACACCGCCGCCGACGGACACGGTGTCATTGACCCGATAGGCGATGGAGGGATTGATGTTGTAGGTCTTGACATCAAAGCTGGTGGCCTGGGCAGCGCCGAGCCAGGGTTTGTCGTACTTGGTCATCAAGCCGAAAGGGGCGCCGAAGCCGATGCCAAGATATAGATCCTTGTCATACGCCCAGGACAGGTAGCCATTGGGCACAAAGCCCAGCCGGCCGCCATCGCCGCCATTCCCCGTACCGGCCAGAGCCCCGACGCTGGAGCCGCCGTCGTGGAACTTGAAGCTGGGCTCGATAGCGGCTACACCCACTGAATATTCCCTTGCCTTAAGTTGGGTCATGCCAGCGGGGTTATAGAAAATCGTGCTGGCGTTATCGGCCACCGCCGCTGATCCGGCATAGGCATTGCCCATGCCACTGGCGTTTTGCTCCAGCAATTGGAACCCCGCGGCGCCGGCAGTACTGGAAAATATGGAGGCGAACAGCGCCGGCAACAGAATTGGATGGATGTTTTTCATTGTGCTTCGCTCTTCTGGTCGATCATCATACCGGGACTGTATCACCCTACCCTATCTAGCTAGACCATGGCCATGAACATTGCAAGGTACCTCTCATCGGGATAAGCATTTGTATTAAGCTTTTGACACCAGCGACGAAGATGTTTTTAGCATAATCCGGCCTTCTTCCCGCGACTTTGTGACCTGCGACACGTTGGAGCGCAAACATTGTCTTGCCAAAACTGCGTTATATCGTGGATAATGAGAACAGTTCTCAACTAGATGCTGTCATGCCACATACGCTTATCTCCTTGTTGCCGGGCCAGGATGCGTCGATAGCCGCCATCCAGGCGGGTGAAGCCTTGCATCATCGCCTTGCGGCAATGGGGTTTCGCATCGGTCGCCGGGTTCAGTTGATGCGCCGTGGCGCCATGAATGGTCCGCTGCATGTGCGCATTGGCAGCACCGACATCATCATCCGCCGCAGCGACGCCCGCTGCGTCAAAATCTCGCGTTAAATTCGTTATGAAACGCGTCGCCCTGCTGGGTATGCCAAACACCGGCAAGTCGACTCTGTTCAACCGCCTCTCCGGTGCTTCGGCGCGCGTCGGCAACTGGCCGGGGGTCACCGTCGACTTGATGACGGCGAAGATCATGGTCGGTGGCGACATGGCAGAAATCATCGACCTGCCCGGCATCTATGACCTGCATGGCTACGCCGACGACGAGAAAGTAGTGCGCCATTTTCTTGAGCAGCAGAAAGTCGACCTGCTCGTGGTGCTTGTCAATGCAGTCCAGCTGGAGCGCCAGTTGGTGCTGCCGCTGCAACTCAAGGAACTCGGCTTTCCGCTCGTAGTGTTGATCAACATGAGCGACGAAGCCAAAAAACTCGGCATCGGCATCGATACCGCAAGCCTGGCGCGCGGCCTGGGTACGCCGGTAGTTGCCATCAGCGCCAAATACGGCGATGGCCAGCGCGACATGATGAGCGCCATGACGCGCGCGCTGGGCGAGATTTCCACTCATGGCACCCTGCCCGCACCAGGCAAGCGCCGGCTGGAAGAAGACGATGCATTCGAAGTGCGCGCCGCCGCCCTGATTGCGAGCAGCGTAGACATGCCGACCGTACTGCCGGAGCGCTTCAGCGACAAGCTCGACGATGTGCTGATGCACAAGCTGTGGGGACTGCCGCTGTTTTTCCTCGCCATGTTCGGCGTTTTTGCCGGCGTGTTCTGGCTCGGGGCGCCGATACAGAGCGGGGTGCAGGATGCGCTCGGCGCTTTCGGTACCCATGTGCTGACACCCGTGGTCTCGGCTCTGCCCGAGCTGGCGCGCGGCCTGGTCGTCGATGGCATTTTCAATGGTGTATCGACCGTGGCCAGTTTCGTGCCGATGATCGTGTTGTTCTTTTTCTTCATGGCCGTGATCGAGGATTCCGGCTATCTCTCCCGCGCCGCCTATCTGATGGATGCGCTGATGGCGAAAATGGGGCTCGACGGCCGCAGCTTCGTCATGCTGCTGATGGGCTTCGGCTGCAACGTGCCGGCGCTGATGGGCACGCGCGTCATGCGCAGCCGCGCCTTGCGCCTGCTCTCGATGCTGGTGATTCCGTTTTCGCTTTGTTCGGCGCGGTTGCAGGTGTTCCTGTTCATCATCGCCGCGCTGTTCTCGCCGCGCCAGGCGCCGTTTGTGCTGTTGTCGCTGTATCTCGCCAGTTTTGTCATCGCCTTCCTCACCGCGCTGATCTTCAAGCGCAGCAAGCAATTCAGTTCCGACGAACCCTTCGTCATCGAATTGCCGCCCTATCGCCTGCCGACGCTGCACCAGGTATGGACGCGCGGCTGGCTCGAAGCGCGCCACTTCCTGCTGCGCGCGAGCAAGATCATCATCGCCGGCGTGGTGCTGGTGTGGCTGCTGACCCATCTGCCGGCCGGCGTCACCCCGGCCGGCGTCGACAGCTATTCCGGCATCATCGGCCGCTTCATGCAGCCGGTGCTGGGGCCGCTCGGCATCGACGAGAAACTCACCATCGCGCTGATCTTCGGCTTCGTCGCCAAGGAAGTCGTGATCGGTGCGCTGGCGGTGATCTACGGTATGGAAGGCGCTGCCCTGACCAGCCACATCAGCCACAGCTTCAACTGGGTGCAGGCTTACAGCTTCATGTTGTTTACCCTGATCTACACGCCCTGTCTGTCGACCATCGCGACTTTGCGCGCCGAATCGCGCAGCCTCAGGTTCACCCTGCTGGCCGTAGCATGGCCGCTGCTGCTGGCGTGGACCGTGAGCTTCGTTTTCTACCAGACCTTCAAGCATCTGGTTTAGCCAGATAACCCGTCCCAGCCTGTAAAATCGCGCAATTCACGAATTGCGGGCTTGTTCATGGCAACAGAGAAACCAACGTTTCAGGAATTGATCCTGCGGCTACAGACCTACTGGGCCGACCAAGGCTGCGCCCTCTTGCAGCCTTATGACATGGAAGTCGGTGCCGGCACCAGCCACACCGCCACCTTTCTGCGCGCTCTGGGGCCTGAGCCGTGGAAAGCCGGCTACGTGCAGCCTTCTCGTCGCCCCAAGGACGGCCGCTACGGCGAGAACCCGAACCGCCTGCAGCATTACTACCAGTATCAGGTGGTGCTCAAACCCGCGCCGGAAAACATCCTTGAACTCTATCTTGGCTCGCTCGCAGCGCTCGGCTTCGACCTCAAGCAGAATGACATCCGCTTCGTCGAGGACGATTGGGAAAACCCGACGCTCGGCGCCTGGGGACTGGGCTGGGAAGTCTGGTTGAACGGCATGGAGGTCACGCAATTCACCTACTTCCAGCAGGTCGGCGGCATCGACTGCAAGCCGATCACCGGCGAAATCACCTATGGTCTGGAACGGCTCGCGATGTACCTGCAAAGCGTTGAGAACGTTTTCGATCTGGTCTGGACCAAGGGACTCAGCTATGGCGACGTCTATCACCAAAACGAAGTCGAGCAATCCACTTACAACTTCGAGCACAGCGATGCCGGGTTTTTATTTACGGCCTTCGGTGCTTTTGAAAAACAGGCCCAGCACCTGATGCGGGAACAGCTCGCGCTGCCGGCCTACGAGCAGGTGCTCAAGGCTGCGCATACCTTCAACCTGCTCGACGCGCGTGGCGCCATCTCGGTCACCGAGCGCGCCGCCTACATCGGTCGCATCCGCAACCTCGCTCGCAGCGTGGCGCAGAGCTATCTCGACAGCCGCGCCCGGCTCGGTTTTCCAATGGCGCCCAAGGCACATGCCGAAGAAGTATTGGCCAGGATGGAAAAGGTGGCGGCATGAAAACGAGCGTAAGCGAAGCTTCGGCGAAGGCTAATGCGCCTGAAGGGCGCGTTAAGGCCGATAGGCCGGCGGGAGCCAACACGAAAAATTTGCTGGTCGAACTGTTTGTCGAGGAATTGCCGCCAAAGGCATTGAAGAAGCTCGGTGATGTTTTCTCGCAGACACTGGCTGCAACGCTGAAGGCGCAGGGGCTGTGCGGCAATTCATCGGTAACGACTTCGTTCGCCTCGCCGCGCCGTCTCGCCGCGCATGTTTCAGCAGTGACGGCGCAAGCGGCTGATAAATCCATAGCGCAGAAACTGATGCCGGCAAGCGTCGGTCTCGACGCGAATGGCAATGCGACACCAGCGCTGCTGAAAAAACTTGCCGCATTGGGAGCAGAGGCAAGCGTTGTGGCCAAACTGCGGCGCGAATCGGATGGCAAAGCCGATCTGCTTTACTTCGACAGCATGGCGAAAGGCGCGACACTGGCCGAAGGCTTGCAGAAGGCCATCGAAGCCGCGCTTGCCGCGCTGCCGATTCCCAAGGTCATGACCTATCAACTCGCCGATGGCTGGACAACGGTTAACTTCGTGCGTCCTGCCCACGGCCTTGTCGCGCTGCATGGTGCTGAAGTAGTGTCGGTTGAAGTGTTGGGCCTGAAAGCAGGGCGTGAAACCCGTGGCCATCGCTTCGAGGCAAGCGCCGATCCGATCGTGCTCCAGGATGCCGACAGCTATGCGAAACAGCTAGAGCAGGACGGCGCGGTAGTCGCCAGCTTCGCTGCGCGGCGCGACGAAATTTCACACCAGTTGCAAAAAGCCGCCGCCAAGGCCGGTGGCCAGGCGATCGCGGACGATGCTCTGCTCGACGAAGTGACGGCCCTGGTCGAACGCCCCAATGTGCTGATCGGCCAGTTCGAAGAAGCCTTCCTCGAAGTGCCGCAGGAATGCCTGATTCTCACCATGAAGGCGAATCAGAAATATTTTCCGCTGCTCGATGCCAAAGGCAAGCTCACCAACAAATTCCTCATCGTCAGCAACATCCGTCCCGGTGATCCGAGCGACGTGATCGGCGGCAACGAACGCGTGGTGCGCCCGCGCCTCGCCGATGCCAAGTTTTTCTACGACCAGGATCGCAAGAAGTCCCTGGCTGACCGGATCCCCAGTCTGGCAAAAGTCGTTTATCACAACAAGCTAGGCACGCAAGGAGAACGTACGCAGCGAGTAGCCGAGTTGGCGCGATCGATCGCGCCCCAGCTCGGTATCGATCGCGACCAGGCCGGTGAGGCCGCCATGATGGCCAAGGCCGACCTGCTGACCGACATGGTGGGCGAGTTCCCCGAGCTGCAAGGCATCATGGGGCGCTACTACGCGCTGCATGACGGACTTTCTGTCGAGATTGCCGATGCGATCGAAGATCACTACAAACCGCGCTTCGCCGGCGACAGCCTGCCGCGCGGTCAGGTCGGCATTGTCGTCGCACTGGCCGACAAGCTGGAAACGCTGGTGGGATTGTTCGGTATTGGCCAGATTCCCACTGGCGACAAGGATCCTTTTGCCCTGCGCCGCCATGCGCTGGGTGTGATTCGCATGCTGAGCGAACGCGATCTTCCCCTTGAACTGAATCGCCTGCTCGAAGATGCCAGTGGCGTATTTCGGAATGTCGGCAAGGATTTCAGGTTTGAGCTCGATGCGCTGACCGATTTTATTTACGAACGCCTCGCCGGTTCCCTGCGCGAGCAGGGCTACTCGGCACAGGAAGTCGATGCGGTGATCAGCCTGCGTCCGCAACGCCTGGGCGACATCCCCAAGCGTCTCGCTGCCGTGCGCGCCTTCGCCACTCTGCCTGAAGCCGCCAGTCTTGCCGCCGCCAACAAGCGCGTCGGCAACATCCTGAAAAAAGTCGATGGCGCAATTTCCGTGCAGGTTGATGTAAACCTGCTCAACGACTCGGCCGAAGTAGCGCTGAACTGGTCGCTCGAAAATGTCAGGCAGCAAGCCGACATCGCCTTCGATGCGGGCGACTACACCGCTTCGCTGAAATCGCTGGCGGCTTTGAAGGTGCCGGTCGATGCCTTTTTCACCGATGTGATGGTCAACGTGGACGATGACAAGTTGCGCAACAACCGCCTGGCGCTGCTGGCCAACCTGCACGCCGCCATGAACCGCGTCGCCGATTTGTCGAAACTTTCTACCTGAGAATACGGAGAAGACGGGATTTGCCTTTGTATTCCTCTGTCTCCTTCGTGCCCTCTGTGGTGAAAATGCAGTCATGAAACTCGTCATTCTCGACCGCGACGGCGTCATCAATCACGATTCCGACCTCTACATCAAGTCGCCGGACGAGTGGGTGCCCATCAAGGGCAGTCCGGAGGCGATCGCGCGCCTCAACCAGTGGGGCTATCGCGTGGTGGTCGCCACCAACCAGTCCGGGGTCGGCCGCGGCCTGTTCGGCATGGACATGCTGAATGCCATCCACAATAAAATGATCCGCGTGGTGACGCACGCGGGCGGACGCATTGACGCCGTGTTTTTCTGTCCGCATACCGACGCGGACAAGTGCAATTGCCGCAAGCCGAAGACCGGCATGCTGGAAGACATCGCGACGCGCTTTCGCTGCGACCTCAGCGGCGTGCCGGCGATTGGCGATTCGCTGCGCGATCTGCAGGCGGCGGTGGCGGTCGGCGCGGAACCGCTGCTGGTGCTGACCGGCAAGGGAGCAAAGGCGCAACTCGATCCCAGACTGCCGGCCGGCACCCTGATCTTTGCCGATCTGGCCGCTGCGGTGGAGAGCCTGACGCCATGATCCTGGAAACGGCAGTTGACCGCTTGTCCTCTTTTGGAACTCCGTATGGCTACTGATGCTTGTGCTTTCAATCAAGCTCATCGCATGAGTGAGATCGCTACGTACCGTATTGCACGACTGGCAGGTCGTCTGGCTGTGTTGCGCCTCCTAACAGGGGACGTCCATGTCGCGTCGTTGCGCCTTGCCAGCCAACCTGCCGGCCGCACACTCCGATACGTCCAACTGCCGTTTCTAGGATGATCGCTGCAATTCGTTCGCTGCTGTTCCTGACCATCGTCATCGTGTGGACCGTGGTGTTCTGTTCTTGTCTGCTGCTCTTCTGTTTCTGGCTGCCGCATCACACCCTGCGCCAACTGGGACATGGGTGGACCCGCCCGGTGACCTGGTTGATCAAGCATGTGCTGGGTATCGGTTATGAATTGCGCGGCCGCGAAAACATCGTCGAGCCGGCAGTAGTCCTCTGCAAGCACCAATCGGCATGGGAGACCATCGTCCTCCAGGAAATATTCCCCGACCTGCTTTTCGTCTGGAAAAAGGAACTCAAGCTGATCCCGTTTTTTGGTTGGGGCCTGGCCTTGATGCCGATGATCTCGATTGATCGCGGCGCCGGCAAGGATGCGTTGAGACAACTTCTGACGCAAGGCAAGTTGCGTTTGTCACAAGGCTATTCAGTGGCGGTGTTTCCGGAAGGCACGCGCGTCGCTCCGGGCAACAGGCGGCGCTACAAGATCGGCGGCGCCTATCTGGCCGTGGATGCCGCCGCGCCCATCGTGCCGGTGGCCCTGAACTCGGGCGAAGTATGGGGACGCAACGCCTTATTCAAACGGCCAGGTACGGTGGTCGTGAGTATCGGCCCGCACATCGACACTGCGGGCATTACGGCGGAAGCAGCCAATGCACGCGCCGAGCGCTGGATCGAAGCCGAGATGCGCAACATCAGCCCGCACCTTTATCCGCATGAAACTGCGTAACCAGACAAGATCGCCGCAACGAACCCTGTTTGACACGGACCCGGGCGGCGTCCTTGCCTCGCCCTGGCACGAAGGCGCGCAGCTCGATTACCTTGGCGCTTCGCTGTGCCTGAAGCTGGATACCGATCGCCGACAGGCGCTGCGCGAGGACGATGTGCTGCATCTGCCGCTACCGCCCGAGGCGACGGAGCGTCAGATACAGGATGCCGCGGAAAGCTGGTTGCGACGCGAAGCCAAACACCTGTTCACGCACATGATCGCACAGGAATCGCAGCGAATTGGCAGCAATACGCCGGCATTGTCGCTCTCGTTTTCCCTGCGCTGCGGCTGGGTTCAGGTTGAGGATCGCATGCTGCGGATAAACTGGCGCCTGATCGAGCAACCGCTGCCAATCATTGAGTTAACCCTGCGCCGCGCTGTCGCGATGTTGCCCCTGCAGCCGGCCGCAGCCGACCTGTTTTCCGCGCTGGCATAGTGAAGCTGCCGCTGTTCGATCAACTGTCGCTGTTCTTCACCCCATCGACAGCGCCACCCGAAAAGAAGCGCCACATCCTGCTCGGCAGTCGCGTTGTCGAATACACCTTGCGCCAGGCGCCTCGCCGGCGTCTCGCGCTGAACATCGACGAGCGCGGCTTGCGCGTCGCCGCACCGCGCGCGATCGGCATTGCCGAAATCGAAAGCTTCATTCGCAACCATGCCAATTGGGTTATCGGCAAGCTCGATGAATACACCAGCCGCACGAATAGACAACTCGCCATACGCGACGGTCAGCGCTTGCCCCTGCTCGGCGATGAGGTGGAAATTCGCATCGTTGCCGGCGGCAACCGGATTCGCTGGCACGACGACGCCCTGGTATTGGAGGCGCGCGCCGATGCCGATCTCGATGCCCTGGCGCGACGCGCCCTGCAGCGCCGGGCGCACGAAATCTTCTCGCAGCGCATCGAACATTACGGCCGCGGCATTGCCCGGCCGGTTCCTCCCTTGTCGCTCAGTTCGGCGCGCACGCGCTGGGGCAGTTGCAGCGCCAGCGGCATCCGCCTCAATTGGCGCCTGATCCATCTGCCGCTGTACCTGATCGACTATGTGGTAGCGCACGAGCTGGCCCATCTCGAACAAATGAACCACAGCCCGCGTTTCTGGGCGGTGGTCGAGCGTCTCTATCCCGACCACCGCAATGCGCGCGCCGAACTCAAGCGGCGCACGGCGGAGCTGCCGGTGATTTAGATCCCCCACGAACTGTTCCCTGCCCTAGAATTACCCATTAATCAAGTGGCGGCATTCTGTGAAAAACTTGAATGGAGCCCGGCATCTGATGGATACCTTTGTTTGGGACAAGCATTTCACCACTGGGCTGGAAACGGTGGACCAACAGCATCACCATCTGGTCGACTTGGTCAATCAACTCGGCGAGTCCCTGATTGCCGGAGAAGTGCAGGGGCCAGAGGCCTTGCAGGCGATTTTCGGTCAGCTCGCCGATTACGCCCAGTATCACTTCGCGGAAGAGGAATGCCTGATGCAGGAAACCGGCGTTGACCTTCGCCATCGGGATACTCACTGCCAGTGCCATGTTCAATTTGTCGAACAGATATTAACAATGTGGGACTCCCGCAGCTCAATGGCCAACCCGGCGGAAATCCTGCATGGGTTTCTTTTTTCCTGGCTGGGCTTTCATATTCTCGGGGAAGATCAGACGATGGCACGCCAGATCGCACTCATCCGTGCCGGTAAATCGCCGGATCAGGCCTGCGACATCGAGATGGCGCGCACAGACGATGTCACCGCTGCCTTGTTGCAGGCGTTGCGTAATCTTTATCACGTGCTATCTGTGCAAAACCGCGATCTAGCCGCGACCAATCTTGGTCTGGAAAAAATGGTTGCCGAGCGCACTGCGGAATTGACGCAGGCCAACCAGGCTTTGACGAATCTCAATCAACATCTGGATGCGCTTTCCAACAGCGATAGCCTGCTGGGGATTGCCAACCGCAGGTATTTCGACAGCAGGCTGGAAAAGGAATGGCGCGGGGTAATCCGGGAACAGTCGCCCCTGTCCCTGCTGCTGATCGACGTTGACTACTTCAAGCATTTCAACGACTGCTATGGCCATCAGGCCGGGGATCACTGTCTTCAATCAGTAGTGAAGGCCGCGCAAATCGCACTCAAGCGCCCTGGCGACCTGTTGGCCCGCTATGGCGGCGATGAGCTGGCCGTTATCCTGCCGAACACCGAACTGGACGGCGCAATTCTGGTGGCGCAGGCCATCCAGCGGGAACTTGCGGAGCAGCATATTCCACATGCGAATTCACCGCTCGCCGATCTGGTTACGCTCAGTATCGGCGCCGCCATGATGATACCTGACGAGCAGAGCAGTGCCATCATGTTGGTGGCTGCTACCGATCGTGGTTTGTACGTGGCGAAGAAAAGCGGCCGCAACCGTATTTGTTCCGGATAGTTATTGAACCTGAGAACTACAGAAACAAGCCTCAGAGCAGAGAGCACAGAGAAAAGTTAACCAAATATCAATATACTCACCCGCTGGGTGAGTTGGACAATCGCTGCAAATCCCTGCTTTATCTCTGTGTTCTCTTTGATCTCTGTGGCTAAATGCTTTGTAGGTTGAAAGATACCCATAATGAAAATCCTGCATACCATGCTGCGTGTCGGCGACTTGGACAAGTCGCTGGCTTTCTATACCGAAGTGCTGGGCATGCGCCTGCTGCGCCGTACCGATTACCCGGAAGGCAAGTTCACGCTGGCCTTCGTCGGCTATCAGGAAGAGTCGGATGGCACGGTGATCGAACTGACCTACAACTACGGCGTCGATCGCTACGATCCGGGTAGCGCCTTCGGCCACATTGCCATCCAGGTCGACGATGCTTATGCCATGTGCGATTCAATCCGGCAGCGCGGCGGCAAGGTGACGCGCGAAGCGGGCCCGATGAAGCACGGCACCACGGTGATCGCCTTCGCCGAGGATCCGGACGGCTACAAGATAGAACTCATCCAGCGCAAGCGCTGACATTAGGCGAGACTGCTATTCGCGGGCTTCATGCTCCAGTAGCCAGCGCTTGATGTCGAGCAGGAAACCGCCGCGCTCGCGCGCAAAACCGCCCAACCCGCCGCCAGTCGCAATCACGCGATGGCAAGGGACCACAAGGGGATACGGATTTGCACCGCAGGCGCCACCCACCGCACGCGGCGCGCTCTGCACCGCTTTCGCCAGTTCGCCGTAAGTCGTCACCTGACCGGGAGGAATGGCGGCAATCTCCTGCCATACCTTGCGCTGGAAAAATGTCCCTGCGGCAGCCAGCGGCAGGCTGAACTCGAAGGCCGGATTCTTGAGATAGGCGCGCAACTGGCGCACGGCTTCCTTTGCCAACGGCGTCTTCGGCGTTTGTTCGGCGCCCGGTTGCAGATAGTCGATCCGGGTGATCTCGTCCCGGTTGCAGCAGACGCCGAGATTGAAGCCTGGCGCCTTGATGATTGCCGCGTAATCGCTCATGTCAGCCCCGCCGGGCCGCCCCAAGGGACTGACGCGTCCCCTCGGGGGGCAGCGAACGAAGTGAGCGTAGTTTCATTTTCAGCCCCGCACTTCGCCGTCACCAAGCACAATCCACTTCTGCGAAGTCAGGCCCTCAAGCCCGACCGGGCCGCGGGCGTGGAACTTGTCGGTGGAGATGCCGATCTCGGCACCAAGGCCGTATTCGAAGCCATCGGCGAAGCGCGTCGAGGCATTCACCATCACCGAGGCCGAGTCCACCTCGCGCAGGAAGCGCATCGCATGGGTGTAGTTTTCCGTGACGATGGCATCGGTGTGCTGCGACGAATATTTGTTGATGTGGGTGATGGCCTCGCTCACGTCAACGACGACTTTCACGGAAATGATTGCGGCGAGATACTCGGTGTAATAGTCCTCTTCCGTCGCGGCTTTTGCCGCCGGCACCAGCTTCTGCGTTTCGGCGCAGCCGCGGATTTCGACCCCTTTGCCAATCAGCATGTTGGCAATTTTCGGCAATTGCGCACTGGCCACGCTGCGAGCGATCAGCAGCGACTCAGCCGTGTTGCAAGTACCGAGGCGCTGAGTCTTGGCGTTTTCGACGATGCGCAACGCCTTTGCCGCGTCAGCCGCGTCATCGACATAGACGTGGCAGTTGCCGTCGAGATGCTTGATCACCGGCACGCGCGCCTCGGCGCTGACGCGCTCGATCAAGCCCTTGCCGCCGCGCGGCACAATTACATCGACATATTGCGGCATCGCCACCAGATGGCCGACCGCGGCGCGGTCGGTGGTTTCAATCACCTGCACAACGGTTTCGGGCAGACCCGCCGCCTTCAAGCCCTCGCGCACGCAGGCGGCGATGGCCTGATTGGAACGCAGTGCCTCCCTGCCGCCGCGCAGGATCGCCGCGTTGCCGGACTTGAGGCAGAGCGCCGCGGCATCCGCCGTAACGTTGGGCCGCGCTTCGTAGATGATGCCGACCACGCCAATCGGCACGCGCATCTTGCCAACCTGGATGCCGGAGGGACGCCGCTTGAGATCGGTGATTTCGCCGACCGGGTCGGGCAAGGCCGCGACCTGCTCCAGTCCCTGCGCCATCGTTTCAATGCCTTTAGCATTGAGCGTAAGGCGCTCGATCATGGCGGCATCGAGACCTTCCTGCCGTGCTTGCGCAACGTCGGCGGCATTCGCGGCGCACAGTTCGTCGCGGCGCTCGCGCACGGCTTGCGCCATCGCCAGCAGCGCCGTGTTCTTGGCAGCCGTCGATGCCTTGGCAACTTCAGCCGCGGCGGCGCGGGCGGCCTGGCCAAGCTGTTGCATGTAATTCTGGATGTCCATGAGTATTCGCGGTTCAACGCTGCGGATGCAGCATTGTGTTCTGTCGATCAGACTATTTTAGCGGCGGAAGCCGCGCAAATACAGGAGAAAATAGCCACACTTGCCTCATGCCATAAACATGCGATCATGGCGGCCATTGCGCTGTTCGGAGGCCGCTGCGATGATGTTGCTTAAAGGAATTGCCGCATGTCTGCTGCTGTGGACCGGAGCAGTCTTGGCCGGCTCTGTTTCCGCACCCGCGCTTACCCTGGCCAATGTTTATGTCGAGGGCGCCGGTCCGGCCGGCTATTACGTCAGCGAAAAGCTCGACGGCGTGCGCGGCTATTGGGACGGCAAGCGCTTGCTGACGCGCGGCGGCACCGTGATCGCCGCACCGCCCTGGTTCACCGCCGGCTGGCCCGAGCATGCGCTGGACGGCGAGTTATGGGCCGGCCGCGGCCGCTTCGCCGAAACCGTGTCGACGCTGCGCAGCCAGACGCCCGATGCTGCAGCCTGGCGCCGTATCCGCTACATGCTGTTCGATCTGCCCGACCATCCCGGGCCGTTTCGCGAGCGTATCGCGGCCTTGCCCGAGGTCGTGGCGCATATCGGCCAGCTCTGGGTGCAGATGATTCCGCAAGCGCCGGCAACGACCGCTGCTGCCTTGAAGACGCAACTGATCCAGGTAGAAAAGCTGGGTGGCGAAGGCCTGGTGCTGCATCGCGCCGCAGCCTCGTATCAGGCCGGGCGCAGCGACGATCTGCTCAAGGTCAAGCCCTATCTCGATGCCGAAGCGCGCGTAATCAGCCATGTACCGGGCCGGGGCAAATACAAGGGCGTGCTCGGAGCATTGCTGGTCGAGACCGAATCCGGCCGACGCTTCAAGCTCGGCACCGGATTCACGGACGCGGATCGCCGCCAGCCGCCGCCACTGGGGGCGTGGGTCACCTACCGCTATCGGGATCTCACCGCGACAGGCCTGCCGCGCTTCGCCAGCTACCTGCGCGTGCGGCTGGACCGAAACTAACGTTCATGCAGTAATTATTGCACCCCTGGTGATAAAAAACGGCTATCCCGAATTCGGGATTGGCATCGTGCCGGCATCTTGCGGACAGTGGGTTCGCTCTGCTTCTTGAGCGATGCCAAGCCCATGTCGCCTTAATGCCCAAACCAGCTTTATGACAATGGCAATATTTTGACAGCTTAAGAATCGTAAAGCGGCCAGTCAGCAATTCCGGCTGACTGTTTGCATGGCGCCCGCTCATCGTTTTGCCGCGAGATAAAGGTATTACATTCCTCCAAGCCGCTTGGCAAAGGAAATGGCATAGGCAGGTGAGCGGAAAAGCAGGATCGGATCGTTGGTCGGCGCGATGCCGTCAGCCATAACCAGCGGGTCGTAGTTGATTTTTTCGCATGCCGCATCCTTTTGTGGCATCGCCGAAGAAATGGTCAGCGTGCCCGCCTTGATCTGCTTCCGGTTCTCGGGCCAAGCCAGCGTCGGGTTGTTTTCGGGGTCACCCGGTTCGCCGATCGAAACCAACATGTTCCAGCGCACCGGTCCCAGTCTGGTCCGCTCGATCAGTGCATATTCGAGGAAATTCGCGGGCAAGGATTTCAACTGTTCATCGGTAAGTCGCTTTTCGCCATCTTGCGGCACGAAGCGCCAGCGCACCAGCGAAGTCTTGTTTGTGCGATTGATGAATTTGAAGGTGTGGATACCAAAGTACGCGCTGGTAGCGAAGCTTGCGGGAGGATTGTTTCTCGCGAGGAAATCTGCCTGCGCCAGGCTGTCGGGATGAGTCGCCTTGAATTCCTTGATCTTTTCCGGATCCGGCTTGCCCGTTGCCGGATCCGGCTTTGTAGCGATCATCATATCGAGAAAGGTTTTCGGCTGCATGGCACCGAAGACCGGCGTGTTCAGCATCGTCATATGCTGCACCCCGCCATCGGGCAGCTTGAATTCCAGGGCCATGCCCCGCGCGCTCTTAGTCGTGTCAGGCGCCTTGGGATTGCCGCCGGCCAGGGAGAAACGCGCCACGACTGGAATGGGCTTTCCAGAAAATAGCGCCGAACGAGAATAGCTCGCTGCCTCCGGGGAGCCTACGAACTCGCCGAGAGCGCAGACGCCTTTGGTATGGTTGCGGCGTTCGCCCGGGGTGACACCGAAGGTTCCCTCTATGGCGGTTACCACCTGGTCAGCGGTTACCTCATCCTGTGCCGCGATACCCAGCGGGGCAACCAGCGTGAGCAAGCTGGGGAATAACCACTTTTGCAGATTAACCTTTTTCATGTCGGTTCCTCTCGATTGTCGGGATTAGGTACATTCATTTGCATTTGTTTCGTTATAGACAAAACAATTGCAACGTACCAGAACGCTAAATCCATCTTGTATAAGTTCAAGAGAGCCCAGTCATGCAGACATCTATCAATTCCTGGGAGATATTTCATTGCTGCTATGGCTGGTTGTGACCAGACGGAGACCGGGTGCCTCGACGCAAGCTCCAGCGCCCTCGCATTGGGCACTGCAGATTATCAATCAGGAAATCCGGATAGCCGAAAAAACGCAAAGGCTAATTGGCGTCCCAATCACCACCCTAGGCGGGCTGCTCATTGGCTCGCCAAGCTCCAAGCACAAGACACACAGCTTTCCGGCTGCGCTGTTTTCACGTTAATGCCGTGCTTGTTGTGAAAGCTTCAGCATCAGTTGCAGCATCTCATCCCAGATGTCGCCCTGCGCGAGGCCCTTGATCATGCGGTCGATGCGGGCGGCATGCAGCAGCGCGGCGCGGGCAGTGGCGGCACGAATACGCTGCGCGGCGGCACGGACGGCGTTCTGGCGCGGACCGAAGACCTTGGCTTCCTTGAGCGCTGAATCCGCCGAGAGGCCGCGATCCGTGGCAGCCCGTATCCGGGCCAAGGCGCGGATATCCGTGGCCAGCGCCCACAGCACCAGGGGCGGGGCCGTGTCTTCGGCGCGCAAGCCATCGAGCAGCCGCGCGCAGCGCGCGATGTCGCCAGCCAGCAGCGCTTCGCGCAGCTTGTCGACATCGAAGCGCGCCACGTCGAGCACGGCTGCCTCGACCTGGGCCAGGGTAAGCTGACCTTCGGGATAGAGCAGCGCGAGTTTCTGGATTTCCTGATGCGCGGCAAGCAGATTGCCCTCGACATGATGGGCGATGAACTGCAGGGCGTCCTGCGGCGCGGTCTGCCGTTGCCGCTGCAATCGCACCGCGATCCAGGCCGGCAGTTGCGCCAGCGGCGGCGCGTTGCATTCAATGACGATGGCAACTTCGAGCAGGGCGGCGAACCACGCCGCCTTGCGCGATTGCCAGTCGACCTCGGGCAGCGTAACGAGGGTGACGGTGCCCGACGCGAGATGTTCGCAATAGCGCTGCAAGGCCTCGCCGCCGTCGCGGCCGGGCTTGCCGTTGGGAATGCGCAGGTCGATGAGTTTCGAGCCGCCGAACAGCGACATGTTGCCCGCGGAAAGAAACAGATCGTCCCAGCGAAAACCCGTTCCCGCGATCAGGACTTCGCGTTCGTCGAAGCCCTGCTGGCGCGAGGCGGCACGAATTGCATCCGCCGCTTCGATAACCAGCAGCGGCTCGTTGCCATGCACGACATAGAGCAGCGCGAGCGGCTTGCCCAACTGTGCGGCAAGCTGTTCGGGCCGCAATTGCACGGTTCAGCCTTTGGCGGCGAAATCGGGTTTGGACGCCGCAAGCCGGCGCAGCAACTGCTGCACGATGTCGTCTTCCATGTCGCGGATCAGCAGGTCTTCTTCGGTCTGCTTCGCCAGCACCTGCGAATCGTCGAAGGTGTGGTCGCGTTGGAGCACAATCTGGCCGGGCGGGATCAGGTCGCGGCCGGTTTGGTCATGGACACGGTAACCGAAGGTGCGCACCAACTGGTATTCGCGCACGCGGCCGGCAGAGTTGAGCGACAGGATATTCTTGACCGTGCTGTCGCCGGTGATGCCCAGCACTGCCTGGCTCGACGCCGCCGCGTCCGCAATCGTCGTCTTGCTGCCGGCTCGGATGCTGCGCACAAGTTTCGCGCGCAATGTGCTCGCCTCCGGCAAGGCGATGTAGAGCGATGCATAGGGCAGGTCGGCTTTGCCGCGCAGTTGGAAACCGCAGGCCGAAAGCAGTGTGGCGCACAGCAGGGCGGTCAGTATTCGCTTCATGTTGGTCTCGGCCTTTGTGGAAAGCGTGAGCGTAACGGGTTTTAGACAACGATGTTGACCAGGCGGCCGGGAACGACAACGACCTTTTTCGGCGCCCGGCCTTCAAGATGCTTCTGCGCCGTTTCCGAGGCCAGTGCTGTAGCTTCGATTGCTGCCTTATCGGCTGCGGCAGGCACGCTGATGTTGCCGCGCAGCTTGCCATTGATCTGCAACACCAGCTCGATGGAATCCTGTTTCAGGGCGGCTTCCAGCGGTTCCGGCCAGGGCGCTTTCAAAATGTCATCGCCGTAGCAGAGTTCGCGCCACAGTACGTGCGCAATATGCGGCGTGATCGGCGCGAGGAGGCGCAGCAGAATGGAGAAACCTTCGCCGGCAACAGCATGGCCGTCACTGTCTTTCGCAGTTTTCTCAAGGGCATTGAGCATCTTCATGCCGGCGGAAGCCACGGTGTTGAACTGGTGCTTGGCAAGGTCATAGCTGGCCTGCTTGAGCGTGAGATGAACTTCGCGGCGAATACTGGCCGCCGCATCGGACAGTTTCGATGGCATGCCGGTTTGCGTGTGTCCTTGCAGGCTGGCACCAAAGGCCCAGACCCGCTTCAGGAAACGGTGCGCACCCTCGACACCGGAATCCGCCCACTCCAGGGTCTGTTCCGGTGGCGACGCAAACATCATGAAGAAGCGGGCGGTGTCGGCGCCGTACTGTTCGATCAGCGCCTGCGGGTCCACCCCGTTGCGCTTCGACTTCGACATGGTACCGATGCCCTGATAGCTCACCGGCTGGCCGTCGGCCAGGCTTCTGGCGCCGGTGATGCGGCCGGTTTCGTCGCGGTTCAGGTCGACTTCATCAGGAGCGAAATACTGTATCGCGCCTTTTTCCGGATGGCGCGAGAAGATGTGGTTGAGCACCATGCCCTGGGTCAGCAGGTTGGCAAAGGGTTCGTCGTAACTGACCAGGCCGAGATCGCGCATCACCTTGGTCCAGAAACGCGAATAGAGCAGGTGCAGGATGGCGTGCTCGATGCCGCCGATGTACTGGTCCACCGGCATCCAGTAGGCGGTCTCGTCATCGACCATCGCGTTGCCGGCGAACTTGCTGGCGTAGCGCGCGTAGTACCAGGACGAGTCGACGAAGGTGTCCATGGTGTCGGTCTCGCGCCGTGCCGGCTTGCCGCACTTCGGGCAAGCGACATTGAGGAAATCGGTGCGCTTGTTGAGCGGATTGCCGGAGCCGTCCGGCACGCAGTCTTCGGGCAGCTTCACCGGCAACTGGTCGTCGGGCACCGGCACCGAACCGCAACTGTCGCAATGGATGATCGGGATCGGGCAGCCCCAGTAGCGCTGGCGCGAGATGCCCCAGTCGCGCAGGCGATACTGGGTCTGTTTGTCGCCGAGTCCTTTGGCCTTCAAATCAGCCGCGATGGCGTTGACAGCGGTTTCATAACTCAGGCCGTCGTACTTGCCGGAGTTGATGCAGGTGCCATTCTGTTTGTCGGCATACCACTCATGCCATGCGGCGGCAGAGAAATTCTGGCCGTCGACGGCGATGACCTGCTTGATCGGCAGCTTGTATTTGAGTGCAAAGCCGAAATCCCGTTCGTCATGCGCCGGCACCGCCATCACTGCGCCATCGCCATAGCCCATCAGCACGTAGTTGCCGACCCAAACCTCGACCTGCTCGCCGGTCAGCGGATGGGTGACGAACAAACCAGTGGGCAGCCCTTTCTTTTCCATGGTCGCCATGTCGGCTTCCATCACCGAACCGCGCTTGCACTCGTCGATGAAGGCGGCCAACTCCGGATTGTTCTGCGCCGCGCGCGCGGCAAGCGGATGCTCGGCGGCTACGGCGACGAAGGTGACGCCCATGATGGTGTCGGCGCGGGTCGTATAGACCCAGAGCACCCCCCTCTCCCCCTGCCCCTCTCTCCCACGGGAACTTCCTTCGGTCGCCGCTAGGGGAGAGGGGAGGTTTGTGCCGCCTGCGGCGGGCAGCTCGTACGGGAAGGCGAAGCGCACGCCATGGCTCTTGCCGATCCAGTTGGCCTGCATGGTCTTGACCCGCTCCGGCCAGCCCGGCAGCTTATCCAGATCATCCAGCAATTGATCGGCATATTTGGTGATGTTCAGGTAGTAGCCGGGAATCTCGCGCTTTTCGACCAGCGCGCCGGTGCGCCAGCCGCGGCCGTCGATCACCTGTTCGTTGGCGAGCACGGTCTGGTCCACCGGATCCCAGTTCACGACCTGCGTCTTCTTGTAGGCGATACCTTTTTCCAGCATGCGCAGGAACAGCCACTGGTTCCACTTGTAATACGCGGGCTGGCAGGTGGCGAGTTCGCGCGTCCAGTCGATGGCGAAGCCAAGCGACTGCAGCTGCTGCTTCATGTAGGCGATGTTGTCGTAGGTCCACTTGGCCGGTGGCACGCTGTTCTGAATCGCCGCGTTCTCGGCAGGCAGGCCGAAGGCATCCCAGCCCATCGGTTGCAGTACGTTGTAGCCGCGCATCCTGTGGTAGCGGGTCAGCACGTCGCCGATGGTGTAGTTGCGCACATGGCCCATGTGCAGCTTGCCCGAGGGGTAGGGGAACATCGACAGGCAGTAGTACTTGGGCCTGCCCTTGTCGGGTTGGGCGCGAAAGGATTGGCTCTTGTCCCAATCGGATTGGGCGGCCTGCTCTACTTCCTGGGGGTTGTAGCGTTCCTGCATGGTGGGCTTTTGATTCGCGGCGTCTTGATTGAGCCGTACCGCCCCTGAGAGCGGGCGAAACGGGGATTAAAGTGCCGCGAATTATACCTGCCGCTGTCATCACCAAGCGGCCGGAAAACCCGGCCGGAATCGACTTGATTCCGGCTCAACAAGTTTTATTTTGTCAGCCTGCGGTTCAGGCCGCGCTTTGGTGCTTTTCCGTCCAGCGGCCAATTGCCTGGCGCGTTGCCACGGCGGCTTGGGCAAAGGTATCGGCCACGATCATCGGCGCGACACTCAGATGCGCCTGGATCATCAGCCACGGGGCATCCTGGATGGGACTTTCGGCAAGCACTTCCTTTTCGACCAGAGCGATCATCTGCTCATGGGCGATGCTGAGATAACGTGAGCTTTCGCT
The DNA here is from genome assembly GCF_907163265.1 of Georgfuchsia toluolica. Classification (NCBI taxonomy): domain Bacteria; kingdom Pseudomonadati; phylum Pseudomonadota; class Betaproteobacteria; order Nitrosomonadales; family Sterolibacteriaceae; genus Georgfuchsia; species Georgfuchsia toluolica. The sequence continues at coordinate 2,906,549 of NZ_CAJQUM010000001.1, read as the reverse complement.
CTCCCCGGTTACGCTTTCAGCATAATCGGAAGCCAACTGCCAGAGTTGTTCGGCGCGCTCAAGATCGATACCGGCAGTGCCGGCCAGCCAGGGAAGCATCTTCGGGGTGTTCATTTGAATCTCCTTCGGCCATTGTGTAGCCAGCGGTACGCGGTTCCCCCGCGCCGGGTATTACCAAATAATTGGTGCTGTGCAACATTATAACCATAATTATATAACTTGTTGTTAATATTTTGTTTTAATTTATAAACAGACAATTACTAACCATAAAATAGCTATATTTAGTGCGATGCAATATATTGTCGGGCGGCGAAACTTCCAGCCATTGGATACAAACCGTCCCGCTCAGACCATTACCGGGCGCCAGTTATAATCCGGCCACGATGTCAGACCTTCTACGCGGCCTCAATCCACAGCAACTGGCTGCGGTAACCCTTCCCCCCCAGCACGCATTGATATTGGCGGGCGCCGGTTCCGGCAAAACCCGCGTCCTGACGACCCGCCTGGCCTGGCTGATCTCGACCAACCAGGTCGATCCGGCCGGAGTGTTGGCGGTCACTTTCACCAACAAGGCCGCCAAGGAGATGCTGACGCGGCTCTCGGCGATGCTGCCGATCAATACGCGCGGGATGTGGATCGGCACTTTTCACGGTCTTTGCAATCGCCTGCTGCGCGCTCATTACCGCGATGCCGGACTGCCGCAACTGTTCCAGATTCTTGATTCGGCCGATCAGCTTGCCGCCATCAAGCGCCTATTGAAAGCGCTGAATATCGACGACGAAAAATTCCCGCCGCGCGAACTGCAACACTTCATCAATGCGCAGAAGGAACAGGGCATCCGCGCCAACGCCGTCGAAGCCTGGGATGGTTATGTACGCCAGCGGGTTGAACTCTACGAGGCTTACGAACAGCAGTGCCAGCGCGAGGGTGTGGTCGATTTCGCGGAACTCTTGTTGCGCAGCTATGAACTGCTGTCGCGCAACGAACCCTTGCGCCGTCATTACCAAAGCCGCTTCCGGCACATTCTGGTCGACGAGTTCCAGGACACGAATGTTTTGCAATACCGCTGGCTGAAACTATTGGCAGGCGACGGCGCCTGCCTGTTCTGCGTCGGCGACGATGACCAAAGCATTTATGCCTTCCGCGGCGCCGATGTCGGCAACATGCGCGACTTCGAGCGCGAATACCGCGTCGACAACGTGATCCGCCTCGAACAGAATTACCGCTCGCATGGCAACATCCTCGATGCCGCCAACGCGGTGATCAAGAACAACCTTTCGCGCCTGGGCAAAAACCTGTGGACCGAAGCTGGTGCCGGTGAGCCGATCCGCGTCTTCGAGGCGATGTCCGATGGCGAGGAAGCGCGCTGGATGGTCGAGGAGATCAAGGCGCTGGTGCGCGACGGCCACAGCCGCGCCGAGATCGCGCTGCTCTACCGCTCAAATGCGCAGTCGCGGATATTGGAGCACACGTTGTTTTCGGCAGGGCTCCCCTATCGCGTCTATGGCGGCCTGCGCTTCTTCGAACGGCAGGAGATCAAGCATGCGCTGGCCTATCTGCGCCTGATTGCGAATCCCGACGATGACACCGCATTTGCGCGCATCGTCAATTTCCCGCCGCGCGGCATCGGCGCACGCAGCATCGAGCAATTGCAGGATGCCGCGCGCGCCGCCGGCTCCAGCCTGCATGCCGCGATTCCGGCGGTGCCCGGCAAGGCGGGCGCAACGTTGGCCGCCTTCGCCGCCCTGATTGAAAAACTACATGAGGCCATCGAGCTGCCGCTGCCGGAATTGGTCGAGCATGCGATCGAGTTGTCCGCGCTGCGTTCGCACTACCTGACCGAAAAGGAAGGTCAGGATCGGGTCGCCAATCTGGACGAACTCATCAACGCGGCCAGCAGCTTCACCGCCGAAGAAGGCCGCGTCGGAGAAGAAGGCGAACTGGCTGCCGATCTGGCGAGTTTTCTGTCGCACGCGGCGCTTGAAGCCGGCGAGCACCAGGCCGGCGAAGGCGACGATGCCCTGCAGTTGATGACCGTGCATTCGGCAAAGGGACTCGAATTCAATGCCGTTTTCATCAGCGGCCTCGAAGAAGGATTGTTCCCGCACGAGAACGGCATAAAGGAAGACAAGGGACTGGAAGAGGAGCGACGCCTGATGTACGTGGCGGTAACGCGCGCGCGCCAAAGGCTGTATCTGTCGTTCGCGCAAACGCGCATGCTGCACGGGCAGACGCGCTACAACATGCCATCGCGCTTCATCGAGGAGATTCCCGCCGGCCTCGTCAAATGGCTCACGCCGAAAATCAAAGTGCAGGCGCCAGGCGGGCGCCAAGTGCATACCGGTGTGGATTCCTACCGGCCAACGACAAGGGCCCAATCAGGTATCGGTTTCCGTATCGGACAGTCCGTGAAACACGCCAAGTTCGGCCCCGGCGTGATCGTCAATGCCGAAGGCGGCGGCAATGACGCACGGGTTCAGGTGAATTTTGGCAAGGCCGGCATGAAGTGGCTGGCCTTGTCGGTGGCCAAGCTCGACGCTGCTTAGCGGAACTCCCCAGCCGATTTCGCGCCCTGCCGTAGGACATCGTGATACCCTGCCGGGACTTTTTGAAGCTGAACGGGATGGGGAAGCGATGAAAAGTTTTCTGGTAGCCAATCCGAAAGGCGGGGTGGGGAAAAGCACCCTGGCAACCAATCTTGCCGGTTATTTCGCCCAACGCGGATACAAGGTCATGCTCGGCGATACCGATCGCCAGCAATCGTCGCGCGAATGGCTGAAGTTGCGCTCACCCGCGCTGCCGCATATCGGCACCTGGGAGATCGATCCGGACAATACCTCGCGGCCGCCGAAGGAAGCCACCCATGCCGTGCTCGACACGCCGGCTGGCCTCCACGGCAAGAAACTGGGCCATGTGCTGTCGCAGGTGAACCGCGTCATCGTGCCCTTGCAGCCGTCGATTTTCGACATCCTGGCAACCCGGGATTTTCTCGACGCGCTGGCGCAGGAAAAGGAAATCCGCAAGCATCACACTTTCATCGCCATCGTCGGCATGCGCGTCGATGCGCGCACCCGTGCCGCGGCGGAACTGGAGCGCTTCCTCGCCACGCTGAATCTGCCGGTGCTGACCCATCTGCGCGACACGCAGACCTATGTGCAGGCGGCAGCGCACGGCCTCACCATTTTCGATCTGTCTCCCTCGCGCGGCGCACAGGATTGGGAACAGTGGGAGCCGTTGCTTCGCTGGGCCGAAGCGGATTGAAACAATAACGTTCCACGAGGAATGTCCCATCGTCTGACCATCGTAGCGCGGAGGTAAAATGCCGCCATGCCCGCGCCGCAGTTTGTTCATCTCCGCCTCCACAGCGAATATTCGATAACGGACGGTATCGTCCGCCTCGACAAGGCGATTGAACGGGCGGCGGCGGATGCCATGCCGGCACTGGCGCTGACCGATCTCGGCAATCTGTTTGGCATGTTGAAGTTCTACACCGCCGCACGCGCCAAAGGGGTGAAACCCATTATCGGCTGCGACGTCTGGGTCTGCGACGAAACCGAAGCCGATTCGCTGCGCGACGGCGCCATGCGCATGCTGTTGCTGGTGAAGAACCGCGCCGGCTATTTGCGTTTGTGCGAGTTGCTCACCGGGGCCTATCTCGCCGCCCGGCGCAAAGGACGGGCGGAAATTTCCACCATGGCCTTTCGCAACGGCGACAACAGCGGGCTGATCGCGCTCTCGGGCGCACAGACGGGCGATGTCGGGCAGCTCCTGCTGGAAGGCAAACAGGAGCAGGCCCAGGCCCGTGCGCAAATGTGGTCGGCGCTGTTCCCCCACGGTTATTACCTCGAAGTGCAGCGCACGGCAGGCAAGGGCCAGGCGCAGCAGGAAGCACTGATCAACGCGACCGCGCATGTCGCCGCACAAGCGGGTCTGCCGGTGGTGGCAACCCATCCCGTGCAGTTCATCGCTGCGGAGGATTTCAAGGCGCACGAAGCACGCGTCTGCATCGCCGAGGGTTACGTACTGGCCGACAAGCGGCGGCCCAAGGCCTTCAGCGAGCAGCAATATTTCAAGTCGCAGGCGGAGATGGCCGAGCTGTTTGCAGACATGCCGGAAGCGCTGGAGAATAGCGTCGAGATTGCGCAACGCTGCAATCTCTCGATCGAGCTGGGCAAGAACCAGTTGCCGCAATTCCCGACGCCGGCGAGCATGACGCTCGACGATTATCTGGCCGCCGAAGCGGCGGCAGGCCTGGAAAAGCGGCTCGGGCAATTGTTCCCCACCGCCTCGACGCGCGAATCGCGCCGCGCCGAATATGTGGCACGGCTTGAATTCGAGATCAAGACCATCGTCCAGATGGGCTTCCCGGGCTACTTCCTGATCGTTGCCGATTTCATCAACTGGGCCAAGAACAACGGCGTCCCGGTCGGGCCGGGGCGCGGATCGGGCGCGGGTTCGCTGGTCGCCTATTCTCTTGGCATTACCGATCTCGATCCGCTGGCCTACGATCTGCTGTTCGAGCGCTTCCTCAATCCAGAACGCGTGTCGATGCCCGACTTCGATATCGACTTCTGCCAGGAAGGCCGCGACCGCGTCATCGATTACGTCAAGCAGAAATATGGCGCGCATGCGGTGTCGCAGATCGCGACCTTCGGCACCATGGCGGCGAAGGCCGTGATCCGCGACGTCGGCCGCGTGCTCGACCTGCCGTTCAATTTCGTCGACCAGTTCGCCAAGCTGATTCCGGCCGAAATCGGCATCACGCTGAAAGACGCACGCGAAAAAGAGCCGGCCATCAACGAGCGCATCGAGCACGAGGAAGAGTTGCGCGAATTATGGACGTTGGCCGAAAAGCTCGAAGGCCTGACGCGCAACGTCGGCATGCATGCCGGCGGCGTATTGATCGCACCCGGCAAGCTGACCGACTTCTGCCCGCTGTATGCGGCAGATGGCGGCTCGGTGGTAAGCCAGTTCGACAAGGATGATGTCGAAAAGGCCGGTCTGGTGAAATTCGACTTCCTCGGCCTGCGCACGCTGACCATTCTCGATGAAGCCGTCGACTTCGTGCGCCGGATGAATCCGGGCATGGAGCATTTCCGCCTCGAAGACATCCCGCTCAACGACAAAGCCAGCTACGAATTATTTTCCATAGCCAATACCGGCGCGATTTTCCAGTTTGAATCGCGCGGCATGCGCGATCTGCTCAAGCGCGCCCGGCCCGACCGCTTCGAGGACATCATCGCCCTGGTGGCGCTGTACCGGCCCGGGCCGATGGACCTGATCCCGGATTACTGCGATCGCAAGCACGGGAAATCCTTCAGCTATCCCGATCCGCGCGTCGAAACCATTCTCGCCGAGACCTACGGCATCATGGTCTACCAGGAACAGGTGATGCAGATGGCGCAGATCATCGGCGGATATTCGCTGGGCGGTGCTGATCTATTGCGCCGCGCGATGGGCAAGAAGAAGCCGGAGGAAATGGCCAAGCATCGCGATACCTTCCGCGAGGGCGCAGCGCAGAACGGTCTGGCGGCGGACAAGGCCGATGAGATATTCGACTTGATGGAAAAATTTGCCGGCTACGGTTTCAACAAGTCGCACGCTGCCGCTTATGCGCTGGTAGCGTTCCAGACCGCGTGGCTCAAGCATTACCACCCGGCGGCCTTCATGGCGGCGACGATGTCCTCGGAAATGGCGGACACCGACAAGGTGCAGATATTCTTCAAGGATTGTCTCGACTACAACCACCTGCGCTTTGAGTCACCCGACATCAACCGCGGCGGCGTTCGTTTCGAGCCGGTCGACGCGATGACAATTCGCTATGGCCTGGGCGCGATCAAGGGCACGGGAGAATCGGCGCTATCGGTCATTTTCAAGGCGCGCGATGAGGGCGGCCCGTTCCGCGACCTGTTCGATTTTTGCCGCCGCATCGACAAGCGCGTCGTCAATCGTCGCGTGATCGAGGCGCTCATTCGCGCCGGGGCTTTCGACAGCATCGACCCGCACCGCGCCAAGCTGCTGGCTTCGGTTGGCATCGCGCTCGAAGCCGCGGAACAGGCGGAGCGCAATGCCTTGCAGAGCGGCCTGTTCGACATGGGTGGCGAGGAGGAAAACGCGCGGGTTCATTATGTCAACGTGCCGAACTGGGACGAACGCGAACGCCTGCTCAATGAGAAGCTGGCGCTCGGTTTTTTCCTTTCCGGGCACCCCTTCAATGCCTACAAAGCCGAACTGTCTTCTTTCGTCAAACGCAGTCTCGCCCAGCTCGAACCGCAAAAAGATCCGGTGTTGATGGCCGGAGTCGTGCTATCCACCCGCACCCAGATGACAAGACGCGGCAAGATGGCGATTGTCATGCTCGACGACGGCTCGACTCAAGTCGAGGTCTCGGTGTTCAACGAACTATGGGACGCCGAACGCGCCAAGCTCAAGGAAGACGAACTGCTGCTGGTCGAAGGCAAGGTGCAAAACGACAGCTTCTCCGGCGGGCTACGCGTCACGGCAGACCGGCTGATGACATTGACGGAAGCGCGCAGCCGTTTTGCCAAATCGCTGCGCCTGGCGATGAACGGCGGCTCGAATGCGGAACGCCTGCGCGGATTGCTGGCGCCTTACCGCAATGGCACCTGTCCGGTCAGGCTGTGTTATCGCAATGGCAGCGCCGAAACCGAATTGTCATTACCCGACAGTTGGCGCGTACGTCTCGACGACGCGTTGATCGCCTCGCTCAACGAATGGCTGACCCCGGATAACGTAAAAGTGGTTTATTCGTAAAATATCGTTCGTGGTGAACCCTTCGACAAGCTCAGGACTCCAGGGCGAACGGAAAATTTATGATCCAAATCATTGACCACAAACTGCTCGACGAAGTCAGCGCCGAAGCGCGCAACAACCTGCGCCGGCGCAAGAACCGGAATTTCCACACCGGCGACGATGCTCCGGCGAACCGCCTGCTGAATGCCATCGAACCCGGTTCCTATATCGCGCCGCACCGGCACCTTGACCCGGCCAAGGACGAGACCCTGGTCGTCCTGCGCGGCCGTTTCGGCGTGGTGCTGTTCGACGATGCCGGCAATGTTGCCCAGGCGCAAGTCATCGAAGCCGGTGGCGCGGCTTGCGGCATCGACATCCCCCACGGCACCTGGCATAGCGTATTGTCATTGGCACCGGATAGCGTGTTCTTCGAGGCCAAGGCCGGTCCCTATCTGCCTTTCGCGTCCGAGGAAAAAGCCTCATGGGCGCCGGCGGAAAATGACGCCGGTGCGAAGGAGTATCTTTACCGGCTGCAACAACTTTTCCCCGCCGTCACATCATGAGTTGGAAAGTTACATTCCGTATCTATTACGAAGACACCGATGCCGGCGGGGTGGTCTACTATGCCAATTATTTGCGTTTTCTCGAACGGGCGCGCACCGAAGCACTGCGCGCGCTGGGCTTCGAACAAGCCCGGATGTTGCAGGAAAACCGGATTGCTTTTGCAGTGCGTTCCCTTTCGGTCGATTATCTTAAACCGGCACGGCTTGACGATCTGGTTGAAGTAAGCTCCGCGGTCAGGGAACTTGGCCGTGCCCAGGTGGTCTTTCAACAGCAAATCGTCCGCGCGGGGGAAATGCTGCTCGATGCGCAAGTGCGCGTTGCCAGTATCGACCCGGTACGCGGCAAAGCAGTTGCGATGCCAAAGGAAATCCGTGAAAAATTCAAAACATTAATGGGTACGCCCGCATGAACATTACTCAGGATTTATCGATTCTCGAACTTGTCGCCAACGCCAGCCTGGTGGTCAAGCTGGTACTGGCGCTGCTCACCGGCGTCTCGCTGATGTCATGGTACTGGATCTTCCGCAAGTGGTTTGCGATAGGCGATGCGCGGCGGCGCACCGAAAAGTTCGAGCGCGATTTCTGGAGCGGCGGCGATCTCAACGCGCTCTACCAGAGCGCCGTCAACAATCGCCACAGCACCGGCGCCCTGGAGCGCGTGTTCGAGGCCGGCTATCGCGAATTCCTCAAATTGCATGGGCAAAAAACCCTCGATCATTCCGCCGTCGTCGCCGGTATCCGCCGCGCCATGCGCGCCACCTACCAGCGCGAAATCGATGATCTCGACGCGCATCTGTCGTTTCTCGCCTCGGTCGGTTCGGTGTCGCCCTATGTCGGCCTCTTCGGCACGGTGTGGGGTATCATGCACGCATTCCGCGGACTGGCCAACATGAGTTCGGCGACGCTCGCAGTCGTCGCCCCCGGCATCGCCGAAGCCCTGGTAGCAACCGCCATCGGCCTCTTCGCCGCGATCCCCGCCGTGGTAGCCTACAACCGCTTCGCCCATGATGTCGATCGTCTCTCCGTGCGCCTGGAAAGTTTCATGGAAGAGTTCGCCAATATTCTGCAAAGGCAACTACGATGAATAGACAACCCATTAACCACGGCGAACATGGCGACACGGCGGAATCAAAGGCATTCACCACGGAGGGCACGGAGAAGAGAAGGATTTGGAGTTCCTTCGTAGTTTTTCGCCGTGTTGCCGTGCTGAAACGTTTTTCAGGATGATCGCGTGAGACAGCGCAGACTCATGAACCAGATCAACGTCGTGCCCTACATCGACGTCATGCTGGTGCTGCTCGTGATTTTTATGGTCACCGCGCCGATGATCCAGACCGGCAGTGTCGACTTGCCCAGCGTCGGCAAGAGTTCCGCGCCGCCGGTAGCGCCGCTCGAAGTCATTATTCATGCCGACAAAAGCGTGGCGCTCAAGGACAAATCGAAAAACGATGTGGAAGTGCGTCTCGAACCTGACGAACTGGCGGCGAGGATTCACGCCGCCCAGCAAGCCAATCCGCAGCAGAGCGTGCTGATCGCCGCCGACCGCAGCGTGCGTTATGAAGCCGTACTGAATGTCATGGATGAATTGCAGAAGCAGCAGATCGCCAAAATTGGCCTGCTGGTACAACCGGGCAAGTGAACCTGGCGATGGCAGATTTGCCGTATTTCGCGCACATCCGTCCCGAGCCGGGCAAACGCGTGGCTTGGGTATTGACCGTGCTGATGCATGTCCTGCTCGCCATGATTCTGATTTACGGCATCCGTTGGCAGACATCCGCGCCTGAGACCATATCGGTCGATTTGGTGCGTTATCCGGCGCCGACAGACGCCACCAAACCCGCCATGCCGCCGCAAGAACAGAAAGTACCGCGACGGCCGCAGAAGGTTGAACAAGAAGCGCCGCCGGCGCCGTCCAAGGCCGAGATACTGCGCAAAGAACCGGAGAAACCAAAGAGCATTAAGGAGAAGGCCACGCAGAGCATCGACGCGATCGCCAAATTCTTGCAGCATGAGGTCAATCGCACAAGGCAAAACCGTGTCGTCGACGAGGCCGCGCGTGCGCAGGCTCAACTCAAGGCCAACCAGGCTGCGGCGGCACACAACAAGGGCCTCGCCGACTATCTGACCAAGATTCGCGGCAAGATTCGCGGCAACATCGTGCTTCCACCTGCGATCAACGGCAACCCGGAAAGCATTTTTATCGTCACGCAAGTACTAACGGAGGCAGGTGGAGAAATCCTCTCGGTCAAGCTCAAGACCCCCTCAGGCAATCCGGCGCTGGATGCGGCAGTGGAGCGTGCGATCCTCAAATCCAGTCCCTTGCCAAAACCCGACGATCCGTCGCTGTTTGAGCGTGAGCTTTCCATCAAATACCGCCCCTTGGAAGACTGAACCTTATAATTCTGCCCATGAAACTCATTCGATCCCTTGTCTTTTCACTCCTGACGGCGCTATCTCTTGCCGCATCGGCGCAACTCACCATCGAAATCACGGGTGCCGGTGCCAACCGCATTCCCATCGCGATTGCCAATTTTGATGGCGACCGCATCCTGACCCAGGCGCTGACCTCGGTAATACGTGCCGATCTTGATCGCAGCGGACTATTCCGTCTCATCGACACGGGCAATGCGACATTGGCCGAAAATGCTTCGATCAATTTTCCCGACTGGCGCGCCCGCGGCGCTGATGCGGTGGTAGGCGGCAGCCTGCTGGCCGCAGCCAACGGCCGTTACGAAACCCGCTATCGCCTACAGGATGTCGCCAAGCAAAGCCTGCTCGATGTCGGCGCCTTCGGCCATACGTCTACGCCAGCGCAGTTGCGTGCAACAGCGCACCGCATCGCCGATGCCATTTATGAAAAGCTCACCGGCGAACGCGGCATTTTCTCCACCCGCATCGCCTATGTGGTAAAGAGCGTCGGCCGATTTGAATTGCAGATTGCCGATGCCGACGGCGCGAATCCGCAAACGGCGCTCGCCTCGCATGAGCCGTTGATCTCGCCGTCATGGTCACCCGATGGCAGCAAGCTGGCCTACGTTTCGTTCGAGGCCAAGAAGCCGGTGATTTACGTGCATGATCTTGTTGCCAACCGACGCCATGTGGTCGCCAATTTCAAGGGCTCCAATTCGGCGCCAGCCTGGTCGCCGGACGGCAAGCGTCTCGCCATTGTCCTGACCAAGGACGGCAATTCGCAGATGTACCTGGTCAACGCCGACGGCAGCGGCGTAACACGCCTGGCCACGTCATCGGGTATCGATACCGAACCTAAGTTCTCTGCCGACGGACAAACAATTTATTTCACCTCGGATCGTGGTGGCAGCCCGCAGATTTACAGCATTCCCGCGGCCGGCGGCGCAGCCGTGCGCATCACTTTCGACGGCAGCTACAACGTCACGCCAAGACCTTCCCCGGACGGCAAGAGCCTCGCCTACATTAGCGAGAACGCCGGTCGCTTTCAGTTGACGCTGATGGATCTGGCGACGCGGCAAACGCAAATCCTTACAGATTCGGCCAAGGACGAATCGCCCAGTTTTGCTCCGAATGGGCGTATGATTCTGTATGCTACAGAGGTAGGCGGACGCGGTGTACTGGCGGCAGTATCTGTGGACGGACGCGTTAAGCAGAAGTTGTCCGTTCAAGCTGCCGATATCCGGGAACCCGCCTGGAGCCCCTTTGCCAAATGATCATTTCTCGCAACTCTTTCCTTCACTCAAATACACCTCCAAGGAGTTATTCCATGCGTTCGTCTCTTGCCATTGCCGGCCTAATGGCCGTTATGCTCGTTGCATGCAGTTCGCAGCCCCCTGCCCCCGAACAGAAACCCGCGCCGGTTGAAGGACAGCAACCCGCTTCGCCCAAGGTCGAATCCGCGCCAGTGATGTCGGAGACCGTCAATCCGTATAGCCTTGCTGCGCTGAAAGACCCGAATAGCCCCTTGTCCAAACGCAGTGTATTTTTCGACTTCGACCAATTCATCATCAAGGATGAATTCAAGCCGCTGCTGGAACAGCATGGCAAGTTCCTTGCCGCCAATCCCCAGATCAAGATGCGGATCCAGGGCAACGCCGATGAGCGTGGCAGCCGCGAATACAATCTGGCCCTCGGCCAGAAGCGCGCCGAAGCGGTAAAAAAGACCGTATTGCTTAACGGTGGCAAGGAAGACCAGGTCGAAGCCGTCAGCTTGGGCGAAGAAAAACCGCGCTGCACCGAGCATACCGAAGACTGCTGGGCGCAGAATCGTCGTGGCGACATGCTTTATACGGGCGAGTTCTGATTGATGCTGCGCCTCCTCGCCGCATTGTTGGCGCTCGTCTGTGTGCCGCCGGCGCAGGCTGGACTGTTCAGCGACGATGAGGCGCGGACACAGATCAATGCGGTACGGGCGCAGGTCGATGCGGTACGAACTCAGCTTGACGAAGCGACGCAGCGGTTGGAATCGGCGACCAGGAATCAGGTCGATTTTTCCAACCAGCTTGAGGCAATCAAGGCTGATATCGCCAAACTGCGCGGCCAGATCGATGAACTGAACTACAACCTTGATGCGGCACAGAAGCGGCAAAAGGATTTCTATGTCGATCTCGACAATCGCCTGCGCAAGATCGAGTCGCAGACCCAGAGTCAGCAGAATGAAGTAGAGTTAAAGGCCGATGCCGCCAAGGCTGCCTATGCCGCCGCCATGCACGATTACGATGCGGCGCTGACAGCGCTCAAGGGCGCCGACTTCAAGTCGGCGGTGGCCGGCTTCGAATCCTTCATCAAGGCCGCACCTGATAGTCCGCAGCAGCCCGGCGCCCATTTTTTTGCGGCATATTGCTACAGTCATCTCAAGCAGCCGGCCAGGGCAGCGGAGCTGTATCGCCACCTGGTCGAGAAATGGCCTGATGACGAACATGCCCCGGATGCCATGCTGGGCCGCGCCGACAGCCTCGCTGAGCTGGGTCGGACAAAGGAATCACGCGCCGTGTTGGCAAGTCTCGCGGCAAAATACCCCGCTTCCGATGCTGGCAAACAGGCCAAGGCGAGGCTGAAGAAGAAGTAACTCCGTGCCGCATTCCCCTTCACCCCCAGCCCCTGGGGGGCTCGCTTTGCACAGCTCGCCCGCTCAAGCGGCGGGAAGCAATACTTCCCGAAACCCCGCCTCCGCCCCGCAATGGGCGAGGGGAGTTCCGTGAGCCGATTCGCGGCTTCCATGTGATGGCGAAGTTGCGGATCACTGAGATTTTTCATTCCATTCAGGGCGAATCTTCCCGCGTCGGCCTGCCCACGGTGTTCGTGCGCCTTACCGGTTGTCCCCTGCGCTGCATCTGGTGTGATACCGAATACGCCTTCACAGGCGGCGAAACCATCGATGTCGAAACCACGCTCAAACGGATTGCCGCTTTTGGTTGCAAGACGGTCTGCGTGACCGGCGGCGAACCGCTGGCGCAGAGCTCCTGCCTCGATCTGTTGACGGCGTTATGCGATGCGGGATATTCGGTGTCACTCGAAACCAGCGGCGCGCTCGATGTGAGCGGCGTCGATCCGCGCGTGGCGAAAATCATGGATCTCAAGGCACCGGATTCAGGCGAATCGGCGCGCAACCGCTGGGAAAATCTCGCATGTCTCACTCCGCGCGACGAGGTGAAGTTCGTGCTGGTCTCGGAAGCCGACTATCTCTGGGCCAAGGAAACGCTGCATGCGCGCGGGCTCGCCGATCGCTGCGCCGTGCTGTTCTCGCCCGTGCCCGACCGGCTCGCGCCGACGCAACTTGCCGAATGGATATTGCGCGACCATTTGCCGGTACGCTTCCAGTTGCAATTGCACAAGCTGTTGTGGAGTTCGGTGGCGGGGCGCTGATGAGTAAAAAAGCGGTGATTCTTCTCTCTGGCGGCCTCGATTCGGCGACCGTGCTGGCCTTGGCGCACGAACAGGGCTTTGCCTGCCATTGCCTATCGGTCGATTACGGCCAGCGCCATGTGGCCGAATTGGCAGCGGCGAGCCGCGTCGCGGCGGTGCTGGGCGCGGCGGAACATCGCGTGGTTCATCTCGACATGAATCAGTTCGGCGGCTCGGCGCTGACCGACCGCGGCATCGATGTCCCCACTGCCGGCGTGCAACCCGGCATCCCCGTTACTTATGTCCCGGCGCGCAACACCATCATGCTGGCGCTGGCTTTGGGATGGGCCGAGGTGCTCGACAGCTGCGATATTTTCGTCGGCGTAAACGCCGTCGATTATTCGGGCTATCCGGATTGCCGCCCCGAGTTCATCCGCGCCTTTGAGGCCATGGCGAATCTGGCCACCAAAGCGGCTGTCGAGGGCAGAACCCTGCGCATCCATGCGCCTCTGATCGATCTTTCCAAGGCCGATATCATCCGCACCGGCAGCCGACTCAGTGTGGATTACCGCCTTACGGTATCCTGCTATCAGGCCGATGCGGAAGGCCGTGCCTGCGGTGTCTGCGATTCCTGCCGCCTGCGGCGGGAGGGATTTACCGCTGCGGGGCTGCCCGACCCAACCGACTACCAAACGTAACCACGATGTCGCGGCATGCTGATAAGCTACGCCTAGTCAGTGATACAAAATGCTTGCAAGGAGACAGGAGTGCCGAAGGCAGAAGTGGAAATCATCAACAAACTGGGGCTTCACGCGCGCGCATCGGCGAAGCTGACCCAGCTCGCCGGCAGCTATCCCTGCGAGGTGTGGATGGAACGCAATGGCCGCCGCATCAACGCCAAGAGCATCATGGGCGTGATGATGCTGGCTGCCGGCCTCGGCACCAGGGTGGTAATCGATTGTGAAGGCGCGCAGGCCGACGAGGCGCTGCAAGCCATTACCCGACTGATCGTCGACCGCTTCGGCGAAGGAGAGTAGTCATGTCCTTCGCCCTCTTTGGCAATGCTGTATCGCCCGGCATCGCCATCGGACGGGCGCATCTGGTGTCGCACGCGACGCTGGAGGTGGCGCAATATCCGCTGCGCGAACGCGACATTCCGCGCGAACTGGCCCGGCTCAATAACGCCTTCGCCGTGGTCGGCGCAGAGTTGGAAGCGCTGCGCACCGAAGCAAACCAGCCGGGCACGCCGAACGAAGTCGGCGCCTTCGTCGATGTGCACGCCATGATCCTGACCGACCCGCTGCTGGCCGCGGCCGCTGCTGAATTGATTCGCGAGCGCAAATGCAATGCCGAGTGGGCGCTGGTGACGCAGATGGAAATCCTGGTCGAGCAATTCGGCGAAATCGAAGACGCCTATCTGCGCGAACGCAAGAGCGACGTGGTGCAGGTGGTCGAGCGCGTGCTCAAGGTATTGATGGACAAGCCACGCAAGATGACGCGGCGCAGCAGCAGCGAAGATCTGATCGTGGTGGCCCACGACCTCTCGCCGGCGGATACCATCCAGTTCAAGAACCTCAAGATTGGCGGCTTTGTCACCGACCTCGGCGGCGCCACTTCACACACCACGATCGTGGCGCGCAGCCTTGCCATCCCGGCGGTGGTCGGCATGCATCGCATGCGGCAGCTGATACAGGACGACGATATGCTTATCGTCGATGGTACGCGCGGCATCCTGATTGTCGATCCCGACGCGCGCGTGCTGGAAGAGTTCCGTTTGCGCAAGAACGAACTGGAGAACGAGCGCAACAAGCTCAAACGCCTCAAAAGCGCGCATTCGGCAACGCTCGACGATGTCGAGATTTCACTCGAAGCGAATATCGAACTACCGCAGGATATCGACCAGGTGCGCGCCGTCGATGCCGCCGGCGTCGGCCTGTTCCGTACCGAATTCCTGTTCATGAACCGCGACGGGATACCCGGCGAGGACGAGCAGTTCGAGGCCTATCGTGCCGTGACGCGCGCCATGAATGGCAAGCCGGTGACCATCCGCACGCTTGACATCGGCGCCGACAAAACCGCGGGCGCCCTGGAGCGCGGCGAGCGCTCGGAGCCGAATCCGGCGCTGGGCCTGCGCGCCATTCGCTATTGCCTCGCCGAACCGCAGCTATTCCTCGCCCAGCTGCGCGCCATGCTGCGCGCCTCGCATTACGGCCGCATGCGCATCCTGCTGCCCATGCTGTCTCACGTCAGCGAGGTCGACCAGGCGCTGGCGATGATCGAAACCGCCAAGCGTCAGTTGCGCGATGCCCGCATCAAGTTCGATAATGACATACAGGTTGGCGGTATGATCGAGATTCCCGCCGCTGCGATCGCGATAGGCTCGTTCGCGCGGCGGCTAGATTTCCTCTCCATCGGCACCAACGACCTGATCCAGTACACGCTGGCGGTCGACCGCACCGACGAGGAAGTGTCGTCGCTCTACGATCCCTTGCATCCCGCAGTGCTGAGACTGATTGCGCAAACCATACGGGTCTGCGTCGGTGCCGGACGGCCCGTTGCCGTGTGCGGCGAAATGGCGGGTGATGCCAGAATGACGCGCATCTTGCTGGGCATGGGGCTGCGCCAATTTTCCATGCATCCAGCACAACTGCTGGAGGTTAAACAGCGTCTGCTAACCTCGGACACGCGCTTGCTGGTGCAACAGATCGCACGCCTGCTGCGCCAGGACGAGCCCGAGCGCATCCTGGAGATCGTCGAGAAGATCAATGCTTGAAGCGGGATTTTGCATTGAGTGGGGACGGCGGCAATGTGCCAGCCATGATCCTAATCAACTTGCACCAGCAGGCCTTTGAGATATTCGCCTTCGGGAAATGCCAGCGCCACCGGATGATCGGCGCTGCCCTGTAGCCGCTTGATGATTCTTGCCTCGCGCCCGGCGTCGAGCGCGGCGCCGGCGACGATCTTCTGGAACAGTTCCAGGCCGATGCCGCCCGAACAGGAATAGGTCATCAGCAGCCCTCCCGGCGCCAACAGCCGGAAGCCGAGCAGGTTGATGTCCTTGTAGGCTCGCGCGGCGCGATCGGCATGGCTGGCCGAGGGCGCAAACTTGGGCGGATCGAGTACGACAATGTCAAACTGTTCGCCGGCCTCACGCAGCTGGCGCAATTCGCTGAACACGTCGGCATCGCGCCACCCCGCACGGGCGGCATCGAGTTGTGTGTTGAGTGCCATATTCTCACGCGCAAGATCCAGCGCCGGAGCAGAACTGTCGATGGAAATCACTTCGCGCGCACCGCCCGCCAAGGCCTGCAGGGAGAAACCGCCGCTATAGCAAAAGCAGTTGAGTACGCGCTTGACATTGGCAAGCCCGCGCAGCAGCAGCCGGTTGTCGCGCTGGTCGAGATAAAAGCCGGTCTTGTGGCCACCGGCGATATCGACCAGCAGCCTGACGCCGTTTTCATCAATTGCGAATCGTGTCTCTCCCTCGCCTTCCAGCCAGCCGGTGGTTGGTTCCAGTCCTTCGAGCTTGCGCACCTCGGAATCCGAGCGCTCATAAATGCGCGTACAGCCGGTTGATCTTTTCAACGCGCCAACAATCGCAGCGCGCCATTTCTCGGCGCCGGCGCTGGTGAGCGCCAGCACGATGGTATCGCCATAGCGGTCCGCGATCACGCCGGGCAAGCCATCGGACTCGGCATGGATCAGGCGCAGGGCTTGTTGTGCATGAAGTTCGGGTAGTGCCACGCGCCGCGCTACCGCCGCTGCAACGCGACGCTTGAAGAAAGCGTCGTCGATGATCTCTGCGACATCGAAGCTCCACATGCGCGCCCGGATCTGCGAGGCCGGGCTCCACGCCGCCTTGCCCAGCACCTTGCCGTTGTCGGCAACAACCTTCACCGTATCGCCCGGCCGCGCCCGGCCTGAAAGATGCGCGACCGACGACGCGAATAGCCAGGGGTGGCGGCGCAGCAGCGAGCGTTCCTTGTCGGGGTGGAGGATCAGTTGGGGCATGGGATTATTCGGGCCAAGCGTGCGGGCGAATGATATAGACTTTGCCGCAACTAAGCGCACCCCGAGTGATCAGGATGCGGCAGGGGACCTTCGATTCCAATCGCATTTAGTGCGCCAAACCCCCGGCATTACTCGTTAAGTTTCGTTCTTCCCACGCAAGCGGGCTGCGCCCAGCAACTGATTCCCGCTTGCGGAGCGATCTTTACATCGAGCAGGACGCGCCCTTGTCCTTGCCGATGCCGCTACCGATGTTCTGCGGTACTTCCACCTTCTTGCCACCCACCATCAGCGTCGGCGGCGCATCAACGCTCTTGACGAAGGCAAACTGGCCAACGCTCACCTCCAGCTGTCCGCCTTTGTTGATGACCACCACGGCGCCTTCCGCCACATCGACGTGCAACCCGTTATCAGCATCCAACTGGGCACCGAGATTGGTGCCGCGGATACCGATAGTCGCCGTCGGCGTGATATAGCTTACTTTTTCCCTGTTGCGCTTGCCGAGAAAGCCGGTGATGGCACGCAGGCCGCCCTTCAACAGGCTGATCACCTGATTATCGTCCGCCGGCTTGGCCTGGTCGTAGGAAAAAGCATCGACCTTGACCTGGGTACCGGGACGCAGTACGACCTCACCGCCATCGATGAACTTGACGCGAGCATAGGTGCCCGCCTCGGTTGCCAACGTATCGCCGGGGTGCACTTCGGACTTCACCGCCAGCAACCTGGAAGTTCCGTCGGCACGCTTGACCGACAGCGTTCCCGACAGGTTCGCCACCTCGCCCACGGCAGCGAAGGCGTTGCCCGCCGCGAAGGCCAGCGTGATCAGCAGTAGCTTAAGTACACTGTCCGGTTTTGCCATTGTGATGTTCATTGTTGTCTTTCCCTTCGTTGTTGCCGCTATCGTCCTTCTTCTTCTTTTTGTCGTCTTCGGAAGTAGTGCCAGTCTTCTCGGTCACCTCAGTCGACTCCGATGAAGAAGTGGTCTGGGTTACCTCCGCAAAGTACTGATCGATCACCTGAGCGGCAGGAGCTGCGGCACTATCGTCAGTAGCATTGGATCCGGGATAGACGATCTCGAGCCCGTTGCCCGGTGTGGCAGGATTGCCCTTCGCATAAAAGCCGCAACCGCCAGCGACTGTCGTCGCAGTCGGCACGCCATCAATCACTATGCCGCCCGATGTGCGGGAAAGGAAGTTGATGTGCGTGCTGGATGCGGACTCCGTCCTGACCGCCGAGGCCAATTGGCCCGGCACGGCGTTGAGCACCACCTGCGCATTCGGCCCGGTGAGAGTGAGAATCACGTCATGCCCCGCATTGATCGTGGAACCGCTGGCGAGCGTGATATCGCCCTCGCTGGTCACCATTTCAACATTTGCCGTAGCGACTGGCCCGGTTTGGATCGTGCTCGCGTGATCCAGACTCACACCGGAGCTACCGATAAACACCCCTTGATTGCCTTCGATGAGGCTGCCGTTGTCGAGCGTCAGTGAACTGCCATTCAACACGGCCAGCGTAACCGTGCCGGTCGAGGTATAGACCTGGCTCTCATTCATGGACATCGGCCCGGCATTGCTGATATTGATATTCCCCGCACTATTGCTGATGCCGGCAATCGACAGGGCGCCAGTGTTGGTCAGCGCTATGTCGCCGCTGCCGCTGTTGCTGGCCTGGATGCTGCCGATCGCATTGGCACTGTTGAGGGTCGTGCCGCCCACCGATACCGTAGTCAGTGTCGGTGTCGTCAGCGAACCGCCGGTCTGGTTGATGGCGCCGGCCGAGTTGATATTGACATTAGCGGCAGTCAGGGCGCCGCCGGATTGCGCATAATCGACGGTATCGATGGTGCCAGCAACCGTCAAAACGCCACCCGTCATCGAGAACTTGCCGGCACTGGTCAAATAGGGAACGCTGGTCGGGCCGCCGAGGCCATCGAACGTCACGTTCGTGCCGCCTGGAATCAATACACCGAGGAGGTCGGTGTTTTGCGGCAACAGATTGCCGATCCAGCTCGTTGGCGTGCTCCAGTCACCGCTCACCGTCAATACCGCCGGCGTAATGCTGGCGCTGCCGGCTGCGCTGCTCAGTGTCGTCACGCCGCCCAAGCCATAGTCACTTGGCAGGCTGGGACTGGCGAGGCCGCTGGCAATGCCGGTGAGGCTCAAGCCGCTCGCCGTCACATGGCTGGCGCCCGCCACGTGCGCGTCGTTGTAGGCCATGCCCGTCGTCGCGAAACTGGCCGCCGTGTCGCCGCCGATCAGGCCACTGACGCTATAGGCCGGCGTAAAGCTCGCCGTCGTCGTACCGTCGTAGGGTTTGGTCACGCCGGTATTGGTCAGGCTCATCGTCAGTCCCCTGGCCGTGATGCTGCCCGCCACGGGGCTGATGACAGGTGCCGTGAAGCTGTAGTCCGTCGCCTGGCTGCCCGCGCTGCTGCTGATCGTGAGACTGATGCTGCCCGCGGCGCCAATGCTGGTGGCATTCGCCACGTGCGCGCTGTTGTAAGCCAACGTCAGGCCGCTCGCATCAAGCGCCAGGGTGTCGCCACCGACCGCGCCCGTTATGCTGCCGCTCACCATTGCTCCCGTCGCAGCAACGGTGCCGTCATATACCTTCGTCGTTGCGCCGCCAATGCTCGCGGTCGAGGTCAATGCCTTGGCGGTGATGCTGCCTGCAACGCTGCCGAGGACCGGCCCGGTGAAACTGTAGTCCGTCACCTGGCTGCCCGCACTGCTGCTGCCGATCATGAGGCCGAGACTGCCCGTGGCACTGATGCTCGTAGCACTTGCAACGTGAGCGCTGTTGTAGGCCAGCGTCAGACCGCTCGCGTCGAGCGTCAGTACGTCGCCCGCGACAGCGCCATTCACTGTTCCGCTCAGCGTCGCCCCCGTGGCTGCCGTAGTACCGTCATACACCTTCGTCGTCGCACCGCCAATCACCGCCGTTGCGGTCAATGGCGCTACCGTGATGCCGCCCGCCACAGGGCTGATGGCTGGCGCCGTGAAGCTGTAGTCCGTCGTCTGGCTGCCCACGCTGCTGCTGCCAATCGCAAAGCCCACGCTGCCCGTGGCGCCAATGCTGGTGGCACTCGCCACGTGGGCGCTGTTGTAGGCCAGGGTCAGGCCGCTCGCGTCGAGCGTCAGTACGTCGCCTGCGACAGCGCCATCCACCGTCCCGCTCAGCGTCGCGCCTGTTGCCGATACCGTACCGTCATACATCTTCGTCGTCACGCCGCCGATCATTGCCGTCGATGTCAATGGCGCCGGGGTGATGCCGGCGCTCACGGCGGTATTGAACAAGGTTGGGTAACCGTAGACCGGCTTGCCGTTGCTATCCGTTACCGCACCCAGGGAAAATCCAACCAGGAGGCTGTTGGCCAAGGCCACATGGGCATCGTTATAAACTGCTGTGCCCAGGATAACCGTGCCGCTATCGCCATTAATCAGTGAGACGCTGGTGACGTTCGGCGGAATAAATCCTGCCGGCGCATTGACGGTGCCGTCATAGGTTTTGGTTATCACGCCGGGATTGTCCAGCGTCACCACCGGATTCGGGTTGAGCGAGTAGAGCAGACCATTGCCGCTGCCTAGAACAGTAGTGGAGTTGTAAAGAGCATTGTATTGTTTGAAATCGTATGCCAACCCAGTAACGTCATCCGACATCGGGTCGGCGGAATAGATCAGCCAGCGCCCGTTGGGAGCCGAGATGCCGCCCCAACCGCTGTTATCGCTGAAATTGCCCCCCGTCGCCAGCACCACCGCGTCGCCGCTCGCATCGCTGCTGAGCATACCGTTCAGGCTAAGATTTCCCGTCGCGGCAACATGGACCACTCCGGCCGAGATTCCACTGATGCCGATGTCTCCGACCGTCGATCCGATGGACACCGATCCGCCGGTCCCGTTCATCCCGGCATTTCCGCCGGCAGTACCATACGTGCTACCGTAACCGCCGCTGCCGCCGATAGCACTGATGTAGCCCGCCGTTGTGTCAATGCTTGCGGCATTGACAGTCACGCTGCCGCCCACACCGCCCGCACCGCCGTCGCCACCCGTCCCTGTATAGATGTAGGTCGAGGTCGTGGAGTCGTAATAATAATAGCTATCCCCGCCATAACCGCCGCCGCCACCTTCGGCGTAGATGCTGCCGGTCAGGGTGAGCGTGCCCGGCGTGGACAGCGTGATGCTGCCGCCGGTGCCGCCCGTGCCGCCCGTACCGCCATTGGGCGCGGCCGCCGTGCCATAGACACCACTGCCGCCCCAGCCGCCCGAGGCGTCGATATAGCCCACTGTCAGGTTGCCCTGCGTGCTGACAATGCTGACATTGCCGCCCGCGCCACCGGTCAGGGAAGGGGTGTAGTACCCCGAATTGCCATAGGTCTCGATCCATATGTTGCTCAGGTCGATATCGCCGGCCGCCTGAATGCTGAGGTTCCCGCCGGCCTGGCCGTAGCCAGAATAGCTTTCGGAATAATAGTAGTCGTTGGTGTAGATGTCGCCGCTGCCGGAAATGCCGCACAACGCGCCGCCCACGCAGTTACCCGTCGCCGCCACGCCCGGGGTCGCCTTGTTGCCATCCCAGTTGGCTATGAGGGTCGCCGGTGCGTCGTTGGTATAGAGATAGCCATAACCAGTCGTGGCATCGCCAAAGCTAATGCTCCTACCAGCCAATAACGACAACTGACTGCCATAGGCAGAGTTGGAATTGGTCAGGATGATGTCACCCGACGTGGCCAGTACGATCGGACTGCTGCTGCCCAGCGCGCCATCGGCAGCGTATGCGCTGACACCGTAACCACCTGAGCCTCCCTGGCCACCCTGGAAGTTCAAGTCCGTGCCCGCCAGCGCCAGCGATGATTCACCGCTGTAGGCGAAAGTGCCGGCATTGCCGCCCGCTCCGCCGTTGCCGCCGGCGCCGGTGTAGATGTAGCTCGACGTCGTGGAGTCCCAATAGTAATAACCGCTGCCGCCCGAACCGCCGCTGCCGCCGGTGGCGTAGATGCTGCCGGTCAGGGTGAGCGTGCCCGGCGTGGTGAGGCTGATGCTGCCACTCGCACCGCCTGTACCGCCCATGCCGCCGTTGAGTGAAGTGGCTGTGCCCGAAGCACCAGAGCCGCCGTAACCGCCGGAGGCGGTGAGATTGCCTGTGACCAGTGTGCCAGTCACGGCCAGATTGATGCTGCCGGCATTGCCGCCATCACCGCCAGTGGCGCTGCCCGTGCCAGAGCTGGCGTAGCTGCCGCTGCCGCCGGAAACGTCAATGCCGTAGCTGCCCGCAATCGATGGCGCCGTTACATTCACGCTGCCGCCCACGCCGCCCGCACCGCCATTGCCGCCCGTGCCGGTGTAGATGTAGCTCGACGTCGCGGAGTCCCAGTAGTAATAGCCACCACCGCCCGAGCCGCCACTGCCGCCATTGGCGTAGATGCTGCTGGTCAACGTCAGCGTGCCTGGCGTGGAAAAATTGACGTTGCCACCCACACCGCCCACGCCGCCCGTACCGCCGTTGGGCGAAACGGACGTGCCCGAAGCGCCGCTGCCGCCATAACCCCCCTCTGCATCGATATATCCCAGCGTCAGGTCGCCCTGTGTGCTGGCGATGCTGACGTTGCCGCCCGCACCACCGGTCAGGGAAGTGGCGTAGTAGCCGGAATTGCCGTATGCATAAATCGATACCTGCGAGAGATCGATGTCGCCCGCCGCCTTGATGCTGATATCACCTCCGGGCTGGCCGTAGCCGTAGTAGTAATAGTCGTTGGTGTAGATATTGCCGCTGCCGGAAATCCCGCACAGGCTGCTCCCCGTGCAATTCCCGGTCGCCGCCACCGCCGGCGCCGCCGTGCTGACGCCATCCCAGTTGGCCATCAGCGTCAGCGGTGCGCCGTAGCTGTAGAGATAGCCGTAGGAAGTCGTGGCATTGCCAAAGGTCATGCCCTTGCCGGCCAGCAGTTCAATCTGCGAACCGTAGACGGTGTTGGAATTGGTGATTACAACGTCGCCGGTCGTGGCGAGGATGACCGGGCTGCCGCTTCCATCAACGCCGGTAGTGCCGCTGGCCGTGCCATAGGTACTGCCGGAACCGCCGGCCCCACCCCGGAAATCCAGCGTCGCGCCCGCCAGCGCCAGCGAGGTTTCCCCGCTGTAGGAGAAAGACCCGGCATTGCCGCCCGCCCCGCCGTTGCCGCCAGTGCCGGTGTAGATATAGCTTGAAGTCGCGGAATCCCAATAGTCATAACCGCTGCTGCCCGCACCGCCACTGCCGCCATTGACGTAAATGCTGTTGGTCAATGTCAGCGTGCCCGGGGTGGACAGGCTGATGCTGCCGCCCGCACCGCCCACGCCGCCCGTGCCACCGTTGGGCGAGGCGGCAGTGCCATAAGCGCCACTGCCGCCAGAACCACCATAGAGATTGACATAACCTGCCGCCAAGTTGCCCTGGGTGCTAGCGATGCTGACGTTCCCGCCCGCTCCCCCAGCCAGGGATGTGGCGTAGGAGCCAGAACTGCCATTAGCATAGATCGATATCTGCGTCAGGTTGATATCGCCCGCTGCCTTGAGGGTAACGTCGCCACCGGACTGGCCGGAATAGTAGCCAGCTGTGTTGAGACTGCCGCTGCCGAAAATGCCGCAGAGTGCACCTCCCGCGCAGTTGCCCGTCGCGGCCACGCCAGGAGTCGTCGTGTTGCCATCCCAGTTGGCTACCAGTGTCGCTGGCGTACCGTAGTAGGTGTAGAGATAGCCGTAGCTGGTTGTCGCATTGCCGAAGGCGATGCTCTTGCCCGCCAGCAGTTCCAGTTGCGGACCATAGGCATAGTTGTAGCCGGTGAGCACGATGTCGCCGGCCATGTTCAACACAATCGGACTGCTGGCGCCCACGGCGCCCGTGGCGCCGTAACCGGTGCCATCGTAACCACCGGAGCCACCCTGACCACCCTGGAAGTTCAACGTGATACCCGCCAGCGTCAAGGATGTGCCGCTCAGCGAGAGGGTACCGACATTACCGCCCGCACCGCCGGTGCCACCGGTACCGCTGTAGGAACCGTTCCAGTAGCTGGTACCGCCCGTACCACCACTGCCGCCGCTGGCGTTGAGGCTATTGCCCTGCAATGTCAGGGTGCCGGATGCAGAAAGGCTGATGCTGCCGCCCGCGCCGCCCACGCCACCGGTGCCGCCATTGGGCGAGGAAGATGAGGCGCCTGACGCGCCGTCGCCGCCTCTGCCTCCGGAAACGTTGATAGATCCCGTCGTCAGGTTGCCCTGGGTGCTGGCGATGCTGACATTGCCGCCCGCACCCCCGGCTATGGGAGAGTAATAAACCGAACTGCCGATAGCACTAACCGATACATTACTCAGATCGATGTCGCCAGCGGCCCGAATGCTGATGTTCCCGCCCGCTTGGCCAGCGCTGGAGCCATCGGTGTTGATACTGCCGCTGCCGGAAATGCCGCAGTAGCTGCCGGCGCAATTGGGCGTCGCGGCCACGCCGGGAGTCAAGGTGCTGCCATCCCAGTTCGCCACCAGTGTCACGGGCGCACCGTAGCTATATATGCTGCCGGCGTGAGTAATACTGCCGCCGGCCGTCAGGGTAAGCGCCAAAGGTGCTGTCGAGCGTCCCGAAAACGACGCGCCGGAATGGATGTCGATATTGCCATCGGCATTGAGCGTCAGCATGCGCTGGCCAGATACCGAAGAAGAAGTAATGAAATTGGCGGCGCCGCCCGGATCGGAATAGCCGTTAACCGTGATATTGCCGCTGCCGCCGCTGCCGCCGCTAGTCGCAACGATGACATTGTTGTTAACCAGAGCAGCATTGATGTCACCATCATAGATGGTCGATGTGCTGCCTGTTGGAGAAAAATTGCTATTCCCCGTTGCGGCACCGTAAGCGATCACCACATCCGCCGGATCCAGCAGCCAGGTACCCGCACTGCCGTCTGCGGCTCGCGTGTCCACTTTCAAGCCCGATACACTCAGGGTGCGATGGCCGGAGGTTTCGACCAAGCCGCCATGCACGTCGCCGCGCGCCGAGATCGTACCGGCAAAGCTGCCCGTATCGTCGGCAACCAGCACCACGTTGCCGCCGTTGGTACCGTCGGCGGCGATGCTGGACGTGGCGGTGGTGTCGATGTTGCCGCTGGCCTTGAGGAAAATGCGGCCGCCTTCGTTCACCACCGAGGAGGCATTCAACGTTCCGGAGTTTTTGACCAGCACGCCGGCGATGCCGATGCGGCCGGCATCGGCCACGATCTGGCCCAGATTGGTGGCATTGCCTGCGGCGCCCGTTATCTCGACGCTGACCCCCGGCGTAGCGGTATCGAGCAGGGTGATAGTCTGACCAGCGGCAAGAACGGTTTCGCCCTGCGGCGTGGTGATGATGCCTTCGTTGCTGATATTGGGCGCGACGAGATAGACGCTGCCGCCGCTGGGGGTAGTAATGCTGCCCTGGTTGACAACGCCGCCGGCATGGGGAGTAGCGTCGAACTGGAGCTTGTTGGCAAGAAAGTTGGCGTCGCTGATGTCCAGCGTCGAGGCGACGAAGCCGGCCACGTCGACACGGGCACCCTGACCGACCAGAATGCCGTTGGGATTGATCAGGAAGACGCGGCCATTGGAGGTAAGCGTGCCAAGAATGACGGAAGGATCGCTGGCCAGCACGCGGTTGAGGACGCTGCTGGAAACCGATGGCTGAATGAAGCGGGTGGTTTCGTTGGCGCCGATGGAAAAAGTGTTCCAGTTGATGATGGCGCCGTTGCTGTTGGTGACGTTGAGCACGTTGCCGGCCTGGGCGAAGCTGGCGCTGCCATTGACCACCGTGGGAGCGGTCGGCAGTGCATGGGCGCTTACCGCGAAACAGGTGGAAACTGCTGTCACCAGCAAGCGGTTGCGGGTGCGTAAATGTGTCGTTCTTTTAGCCATGACAGACCTCTCTTCCATTTACAACAGCGCTCAGCCTGGATGTCTCGACTGACAGGGGCGCAGGAATTACGTCACAAATGTTTCGAATCAAAATCCATAAACCAGCGCGAAATGCATACGCCATAAATCGTCGATTCGCTGAGTCAAAGCGGCCGGATTGGGAGCGCTGTTAAGAATTCGAGCCCAGTCGAATTTCGCGCTGATATCCTTTTGCAACAAGTAACGCAAGCCAAGGCCGACACTGGAGACCATGGTCGTGACCGAGGGCGTCGCCAGGCAAGGAGTGTTGCAAATACCGGCGGGCGCGGTCCAGCCGCCGGCGCTATTGCTGTCGCCATACGCCCAATCGTAAAAGACCAGCGCGCGCAAGGTGCCGGGAAGGCCTGTTTTAGTGTCGAGCAGCGGGACGAGGTCGGGTGTATAGGCTTCGAGATTGGCCACCAGGCCGCTGTCGGCGGTCAACACACGCTCGCTGAAACCACGCACCGCGGTGGAACCGGCCAGGCTGAGTTGTTCGGAAGATGGCAGGGGATCGGAACTGTATTGGGCACTGAGCACGCCGCGCACCTGCCAGTCGCCGGGCAGGGAGCGCAGATAGCTACCGCCGCCCTTGAGGATGAGGAAGTTAGCGTCTGTCGAGCGCGCATTGGCGGCATAGTTGTAACGCCAGCGTTCCTGATGATCCAGCGGCGTGGCGTTATAGGCCGCACCGAGGCTGAAATCTGCCGCCAGATTGGGCTTTTGCCATTGGCCGATGTAGGTGGCCGAGAGCGGGGTTGCGAGATAGTCGACGCAGCCTGCGCCAACAATTTTCGGTCGGCAGGGATTGTCGGTCCATTTGTAATCGAAACCATACACCATGCGCGAGTTGTATTCGCCCTGGCGTGGAAACAGATTGTTCCAGCGCGCGGCTAAAACATATCCCTTGCCACTCAGGGACAGTGGGCCACCGCCCGGCGTGATGACATTGGCCGGCACATTGACCGAACTCGTCGCGACGATGAGATCGAGACTATCGCCCAGCTTGTAGAAGGGTATGCGCAGGCCGGCGGTGAATACATTGACATCGACGCCGCCCGGCGCGTCGGGCGCCATGATATAGCCGAGCGTCATGACTTCATCGTGGCCGAACACATTGGCATCGCGATAGGAAACACCCAAGCGGTATTGTCCCGTCTTCTCCTTATCGCCCGTGTTATCGAGAGAGAAATAGACGCGGCGCGGGTTTTCATCACTGACGCCAACCTTGGCATCGACCTTGCCCGCTTCCTCGCTGACGCCCAGCGTCAGTTCGACATGCTTGGCCGGGTTTTCATTGGAGAGCTGGACGTTGTCGGAGATCGCGGAGAGGTTGGGGGCGGTGCCCTCTTTCAACTGCGGCAGTGCGGCGCGGACATTTTCCGCGGAGAAAGACCGGTTGCCGGTCACGCTGACCTTGCCGATCACGGCTTCGGTCACTTGCAGCACGACCACGCCGCCCTTGAGTTCCTGCTCGGGCACATAGACGGTCACGGTGCCAAAGCCTCTGGCGCGGTAGGCGGCTTCGAGGGCTTCGAGCGCGCGCTGCACATCGCCATAAACGCGATCTTTTCCGGTGAAGGGAGCAACCAGGCTGGCTACTTCGTCTTTGGGCAACAGGCTGTTGCCGCGCACATCGAAACCGGTGATTTCAAATTTTTCGTCTTCGGCCCGTACCGTTGTCGCGACAAAAAACAGGCACGCCACAATGGCGGCCCAAATTATTTTCTTCATGCCCCCCCCAATGACAACCAGACCCAGGCTAGCCGGTTTCTCTGCGCCTCAAGCCACAAACTCGCACGTCCCACCCCACTTGCATCAGCTTAGCAAATATATATGACAACAACAACGCTATTTCAGAACGGCCGTCAATTGGCGTCGTAATAATAGGATTTTGTCGCGACCTTGGCTTCTTGCTCGCGACGCTGGGTATCCAGGTCGCGCGGGGGTTTGTCCCACCACAGCGCCCGCCCTTTTCTGGCTTCCTCTGCCTGTTCAGGATGCTTTTGCTTCCATTCGCGCATGAATTTGGTGTAATCGGATTCGAAGTCTGCCATTTTGATTCTCCTGCTAGTGATGATGATGGTTAATTTCCCTGTCCTTGAGGCGAACGATGCGGATCGCCTCCGGAATTTGACGCAAGCCGCGCAATACCCGCGCCAGATGCGCGCGGTTGAGCACCTGCAACGTAAAATAAACAGAAGCCGTGGTGCCATGATCGCCCTCGACACTGACGTCGACGATGTTCGATTGCCCTTCGGCGATCGCGGTCGTGAGCTTGGCCAGCACACCGCGCTGGTTTTGCACCAGCACACTGATGCCGACATCGAACAAGCCATCGACATCCGGCTCCCACTCGACATCGACCCAATCGACGCGGTCACCGCGCTGCCTGGCGATATTGGCGCAGTCGTGAGTATGCACCATCAACCCTTGTCCCTTGCGGATCAGACCGATGACAGGGTCGCCCGGAATCGGCCGGCAGCAACTGGCAAGCTGTACGGCCAAGCCCTCGGTGCCCCTGATCAGAATCGGTCCTGAAGATTTCCGTTCGGCGGTTTTCACCTTGCCAAGCTCTTTATTGACGCCGCCAGAAAAGCGGCGGGCGACAATGGCAGCAAGCCGGGTGCCGAGACCAATGTCGGTCAATAACTCGTGTTTCGATTTGCTGCCGGTTTCATGCAACAAATGCTTCCAGCGCGCTGGGGTGATGTCGGCCAGCACAGCGCCGATATTGCGAAATGCCTGGGAAAGCAAGCGCTCACCCAATGCAGCCGAGAGCTCCTGCTGCTGGGTCTTGAGGAAGTGGCGGATATTGGAGCGGGAGCGGGCGCTTTTTACATAGCCGAGCCAGGCCGGATTAGGGTTGGCGTGCGGTGCGGTGATGATCTCGACCCGATCGCCGTTGTGCAACTCGGTGCGCAAGGGCATCAATTCGTTGTTGATGCGGCAGGCGACGCAATGGTTGCCGATGTCGGTATGCACGGCGTAGGCAAAATCTACCGGGGTCGAGCCGCGCGGCAGCACCAGAATCTTGCCGGCCGGCGTGAACACGTAAACCTCGCCCGAGAACAGGTCGATCTTGACGTGTTCAAGGAACTCGGTCGAGTCCCCCGAAGCCGATTGCAGTTCGAGCAGCGATTGCAGCCACAGGCTGGTCTTCTTTTGCAGATCGGAGAGCGCCTTGTCGTCCTTGTATAGCCAATGCGACGCGACGCCCGATTCGGCGACATGGTGCATCGCCGCGGTACGAATCTGTGCTTCCACCGGCGTGCTGAAGGGACCGATCAGGGTGGTGTGCAGCGACTGGTAACCATTGGCCTTGGGGATGGCGATGTAGTCCTTGAACTTGCCCGGTACCGGGTTGTAAAGACCGTGCAGGACGCCGAGCGTGAGATAACAGGTCGGCACATCCTTGACGATGATGCGAAAGCCATAGATGTCGAGCACTTGCGAAAACGTCAGATGCTTCTCGCGCATCTTGCGGTAGATGCCGTAAAGATGCTTCTCGCGTCCCATCACCTCGGCTTCGATGCCGGCTTCGGGCAGCCGCTTTTTCACCGCCTGTAGAATCTTTTCCACCACTTCGCGGCGATTGCCGCGCGCGGACTTGACCGCCTTGGCCAGCACACGATAGCGCAACGGGTAGAGATGCTGAAACGACAGTTCCTGAAGTTCGCGGTACAGCGTATTGAGGCCGAGCCGATTGGCGATCGGCGCATAAATGTCAAGCGTCTCGCGCGCGATGCGGCGCCGCTTGTCGGGCCGGATCGCGCCCAGGGTCTGCATGTTGTGCAGGCGATCGGACAATTTGATGAGAATGACACGCACATCACGCGCCATCGCCAGCAGCATCTTGCGGAAGTTCTCGGCCTGCGCCTCTTCATAGGACTGATCTTCGATGCGGTCGAGCTTGGAAACGCCATCCACCAGTTCCGCTGCGGCATTGCCGAAACGGTCGACAATTTCCTGTTTGGTAATCGCGGTGTCTTCCATCACGTCGTGTAGTAGCGCGGCGATGATGGCCTGCGCATCGAGATGCCAGGCTGCCAGCTTCTCCGCCACTGCCAGCGGATGCGATACGTAGGGCGCACCGCTGACGCGGAACTGTCCGATGTGGGCGGCATCGCCAAAAGCGAAAGCAGCTTCGACCCGCTCTATTTCCGCGGGTTTGAGGTAAGTGGAAAGACTGGTTTTGAGTCGGACCAGGCCGGCTTCGAGTTCGGCGCGCTGCGCTGTGTCAGCTTGCCTGCTGCTGGCACCCTTGCCGGGTGCAACGGAAGACGGGAGCACGGCTGCCATTGGTGTGTCCCGTCCTCACCGTATCTTAACCTTGGGGCCGGTTAAGCAATTCGAGGCCGATCTTGCCGGCGGCAAGCTCGCGCAGGGCGATGACGGTGGGCTTGTCCCGGTCGGGTTCCACCTGGGGCGTGCTGCCCATGGTGATCTGGCGCGCACGATAGGTTGCCACCAGGGTAAGCTGGAAGCGATTGGGAATTCTCTTCAGACAATCATCAACGGTAACGCGAGCCATGTATTTATCCTAGTTCCAGAAAGCGGAATACGTCGGGGTGGCGCGCCTGCTGGGAATGAAGCCGCAGACGCGATGCGTGCACGGCGGCCATCAGATCTTCCAATGCTACCGCCAAATCTTTGTTGATTATAACAAAGTCGAATTCACCCACATGCCTCATTTCGCCCAAGGCCGCAGCCACGCGGCGCTGGATGACAACGTCGCTATCCTGACCGCGCGCCCTCAAGCGCCGCTCCAGTTCCTCGATCGAGGGCGGCAGGATGAAAATTCCCACCGCCTGCTTGAACTGTTGGCGCACCTGTTGCGCGCCCTGCCAGTCGATTTCCAGCACCACGTCGCGGCCGTTGGCCATTTGCCGTTCCAGCGCCGGACGTGAGGTGCCGTAATAGTTGCCATGCACTTCGGCCCATTCGATGAAGTCGCCGCGCTCACGCATCACGATGAAGGCGGCGACATCGACGAAGTGGTAATCCCGGCCATTCACTTCGCCGGGCCGCGGCGGGCGTGTAGTGTAGGAAATCGACAACTGCAATCCGGCGCCACGCTCCATCAGCATGTTAACCAATGTGCTCTTGCCCGCGCCCGATGGGGCAGCGATCACAAAAAGCGTGGCGGCGAGTGTGGCTGAAATCCCCATATCATTCGATATTCTGGACCTGTTCACGAATCTGCTCGATGAGCAGTTTCAATTCCAGCGCAATTTTCGTGATGTCGGCGGAGACCGATTTCGAGGCCAGCGTATTCGCTTCGCGATTCAGTTCCTGCATCAGGAAATCGAGCCGCTTGCCCATGGCGCCGCCCTTGGCGACGATGCGCTCAAGTTCATCCAGATGCGTGGCAAGGCGCGTCAGCTCTTCTGCGACATCGCTCTTCGCGGCAAACACGCCGACTTCCTGGCGGATGCGTTCCTCGTCGAGCGCCGCCACCGCTTCCCGCAAACGCGCCGAGAGGCGTTCGCGATATTCGGCCAGCAGGGGCGGCAGCATCGGCGCCACCTCGGCCACCAGTGCGCGCATCAGGGCCACGCGCGAGACGATGGTTTCCGCCAGCTTGGCGCCTTCGCGCGCGCGGCTGTCCAGCAATTCATCGAGCAGGGCCGTCATCAACGCCAGGCATTCGGCCTCAAGCTGCTGCGGATCGAGTTGCTGGTCGACCAGCACGCCGGGCCAGCGCAGCACATCGGCGACCGAGAGCGGCGTGGCGGCGGGCAGGCTTTCCCGCACGGCAGCCTCCAGTGCCGCCAACTGGGCCAGACGCGCCGGGTTAGGTGTGCTATCGCGCACTGCGCCGGGCTGGGATTGCAGGTAGACGCGGCAGTCAATCTTGCCGCGCCGGATGGCGCTGCTGATCTGTTCGCGCAGCCTCATTTCGAGTTGGCGCAGGTCATCGCCAATGCGAAAGGCAATATCAAGATAGCGCGAATTGATGCTCTTGATTTCGATGCTGAGGATAGCCTGCCCCAGGTCGCGGTTGCCGGCGGCATAGCCGGTCATGCTGTAGATCATGTTTTCTTTCCATGCCGCGTCTTTACACGGCGGCAGCTTCAACAGAGAATCCCGGTATTGTATTGGAAAGCCAGGTGTCCTCAGTAAACCAACCATTACCCGCGGGATTTCGGATAGGGCAGTACCGCATAGAACGCCGGATCTCGGACGGCGGGTTTTCGATCGTCTATCTGGCCTATGACGAACAGGAAGCGCCGGTGGCGATCAAGGAATACCTGCCGGCGGCGTTCGCGCGGCGCACGGGGGCGGCGCCGGAGCCGGTGGTGGCCACGGAGCACCGTGCCGCCTTTGACCAGGGGCGGCGCTGTTTTTTCGAGGAAGCCCAGCACCTGGTGCAACTGAAGCACAAGAACGTGGTGCGGGTGCTGGATTTCCTGCGCGCCAACGGCACCGTCTATCTGGTCATGGAATACGAGCGCGGCCGCACCCTGCAGGAACACATCCACAAGCTGCACGGCACGCTGGGCGAGAACTTCCTGCGCTACACCTTCGCCCACCTGTTGAGCGGCCTGCGCGAAGTGCATACCCAGAAACTGCTGCATCTGGACATCAAGCCCGCCAACATCTACCTGCGCAGCGACGGCACGCCGGTCCTGCTCGACTTCGGCGCCTCGCGCCAGACCCTCGGCCGCGACACCCCGCCGGAACGGGCCATGCACACGCCCGGCTTCGCCGCCCCGGAACAATATGGCGACGACGAACCGCTCGGGCCGTGGACCGACATCTATGCCGTCGGCGCCACCATGTATGCCTGCCTGTCCGGGGCCAAACTGCCGGCGGCCGACGAGCGCCGGAAAAAAGACCAGCTGCGCCCGGCCACGGCGGCCTGGCGCGGCAAGTACTCGGCCCACCTGCTCGGCCTCATCGACGGCTGCCTGGCGCTGGACCCCCTGGCACGGCCGCAGAGCATCTTCGCCCTGCAACGCGAACTCGCCACCCCGCCGCCGCACTGGCTGCACCACATCGGCAGCCGGTTGCGGCAGGCCGTCAAAAAATGAAATTCACCGTTTATCAGGAAAGCCGCATCGGCCGGCGCGCCAACAACCAGGACCGCCTGCTCTGCCGCCATTCGTCCGAAGCGCTGCTCCTGGCCGTCGCCGACGGCATGGGTGGCCACCGGAATGGCGAAGTGGCGGCCCAGGTCGCCATGGTGCGGATTGCCAAAAGCTTCGAGCAACAGGCCCGGCCGCGTCTGGCCGACCCGGCCCAGTTCCTGGTCGAAGCCCTGCTCGATGCCCACCATGCCGTCAAGATGCTGGCCGGCGGGCAACCGCGCCCGCCGCATACCACCTGCGTGGCCTGCGTCGTCCAGGACGGCTGCGCCTGGTGGGCGCATGCCGGCGACTCGCGCCTGTACCTGATTCGCAACGGCGAACTGGTGGCGCGCACGCGCGACCACTCCCATGTCGAAAGCCTGTTGCAGGAAGGCCTCATCAGCGCCGCCGAAGCCGTAAATCATCCGCAGCGCAATCTGGTGCTGAGCTGTCTGGGCACGCCGCGCATCCCGCGCGTCGATCTGGCCATCCTGGACCTGAAGGTCGGCGACGTGATGCTGTTGTGCAGCGACGGCATCTGGGGTCCGCTGCGCGAGCAAGTGCTGGTCAGCGCCTTCAGCGGCGGCGATGTCGGCCAGGCGGCGCCGCAGATTCTCGACCTGGCCGAGCACAATGCCGGCGATAATGGCGACAACCTGACGCTGATTGCGATGCGCTGGGAGGGGAACGACAGCGGCCCCGTCACCGTCGCCAATTTCCCCGATACCGTATTCAATGCCAGCCAAGGGACTGCGCCCAGGTTGCTCAGCAATGAAGATATCGAGCGCGCCGTCGCCGAAATCCAGGCCCGCATCAAACCCAAGTAAGGAAGAACTATAACGACCATTCCCCCGCCCCCCGAAGGGCTCGCTTTACACAGATCGCCCGCTCCGGCAGCGCCGAGCAGTGCTCGGCGAATTCCTGCCTACGCGCCAAAGAAGGGGATAACGATTGTTCGCGGGCTATGCCCGCTCCATGTGCTGGCTGTTCCTCCTTGGAGCGGCCCTACGGAGGAACTATGACCCGCACCAGCGGCCGCCGCGCCGATGAATTACGCAAACTCACCATCATCCGCCACTACACGCATCACGCCGAAGGCAGCGTGCTGGTCGAATTCGGCCACACCAAGGTGCTATGCACCGCCAGCGTCGAAGAAAAAGTGCCGGGCTTTCTCAAGGGCAAGGGGCGGGGCTGGGTCACCGCCGAATACGGCATGCTGCCGCGCTCGACGCATACGCGCAGCGACCGCGAGGCGGCCAAGGGCAAGCAGTCCGGCCGCACCCAGGAAATCCAGCGTCTGATCGGCCGCAGCCTGCGCGCCGTGACCGATCTCGCCGCGCTCGGCGAACGCCAGATCACGCTCGATTGCGATGTATTGCAGGCCGATGGCGGCACGCGTTGTGCTTCGATCACGGGTGCCTGCGTCGCGCTGAATGATGCGATAACCAGGCTGATTGCGGCGGGAAAGCTCGCTGCCAATCCGCTGCGCGATTTCGTTGCCGCCGTGTCGGTCGGCATCGTCGAAGGCCAGGCAGTGCTGGATCTCGATTATGACGAAGACTCCGCCTGCGACACCGACATGAATGTCGTCATGACCGGCAGCGGCGGCATGGTTGAAGTACAGGGCACCGCCGAAGGCGCGCCGTTCTCGCGCCAGGAACTTGATGCACTGCTCGAATTGGCCGGCAACGGCATTGGACAAATCATCGCCGTGCAGAAAGCCGCACTCGTCGCTTCATGAATAAACTCGTTCTCGCTTCCAACAACGCCGGCAAGCTGCGCGAATTCGCACAGTTGTTCGCGCCGCTCGGCATTGAACTGTTGCCGCAGTCGGCATTCAACGTCGGCGAAGCCGAGGAGCCACACGTCACCTTTGTCGAAAATGCGCTGGCCAAGGCGCGCCATTGTGCGCAGGCCACGGGATTGCCGGCGTTGGCCGACGACTCGGGCATCTGCGTGACGGCGTTACATGGCGCGCCCGGCGTATATTCGGCACGCTATGCCGGCGAGCCGAAATCGGATCAGCGCAACAACGACAAATTGATCGCCGACCTCGCCGGCAAGACTGACCGCCGCGCCCATTATGTCTGTGTCCTGGCGCTCTGCCGCCATGCCGGCGATCCGCAGCCGCTGATCACTGAGGGCGAATGGCATGGCGAAATCGTCGCTACGCCACGCGGCGAAGGCGGCTTCGGCTACGACCCATATTTTTATCTGCCCAAACATGGTTGCACCGCGGCCGAACTGGAGGCAGCGGAGAAAAACCGCATCTCGCATCGTGGAGTAGCTTTGCAACAGTTGTTGAGAAAGCTACGAGAAAATCAAAATCCTTAGCCACAGAGAACACAGAGTTCACAGAGAAAAGCCAGACGACACCTTTAAATTGCTTTTGATTTTCTCTGTGCTCTCTGTGACCTCTGTGGCTAAATGCCTTTAGGGTTTTCACCATGAGCCATCCCGTCATTCCCATCGCGGCGAAACACGATGACGCCCCCGGCTTCCCCGCCCCGCCGCCACTGGCGCTCTACGTGCATATCCCCTGGTGCGTGCGCAAATGTCCCTATTGCGATTTCAACTCGCACGAACTGCGCGGCGTCCTGCCGCAAGCGGAATACATCGCCGCCCTGATCGCCGATCTCGAAGCGGCGCTACCGCAAATCTGGGGCCGCCCGGTATCGAGCATTTTCATCGGCGGCGGCACGCCCAGCCTGTTCATGCCGGAAGCATTCGACACCCTACTTGCCGCCGTGCGCGCCCGCGTCTCTTTGCTGCCCGATGCTGAAATCACGCTCGAAGCCAATCCCGGCACGGTGGAAGCCCGCAAGTTCGAAGGTTTTCGTGCGGCGGGCATCAACCGCATTTCGCTCGGCATCCAGAGCTTCGATGACATCATGCTCCAGGCATTGGGCCGCATTCACTCGGCCGACGAGGCAAAGCGCGCCATCGATATGGCGCAACGGCATTTCGACAACATCAACCTCGACCTGATGTATGGCCTGCCGCAGCAGACGCTGGAACAGGCACAACGCGACGTTGAAACCGCGCTCGGTTTCGCTACCATGCATTTGTCTGCCTACCACCTGACGCTGGAACCGAACACGCCGTTCCACCATGCGCCGCCGCCGCTGCCCGACGACGATCTTTGCGCCGACATGCAGGAGATGGTGGAGGCGGTGCTTGCCGCTGCCGGCCATGAACATTACGAGACCTCGGCCTTCGCCAGACCAAATTGGCGTTGCCGACACAATCTCAACTACTGGACCTTCGGCGACTATCTCGGCATCGGAGCCGGCGCCCACGGCAAGCTCACCTCGCACTTGGGCGTAGTGCGCGAAACGCGGCGCAAGCAGCCGCGCGACTATCTTCAGGCCGCGGCACGTGGCGAGTTCGCGCTGGAACGCCGCAGCGTGGGCGGCAGCGAATTACCCTTCGAATTCATGATGAACGCGCTGCGGCTGTGCGAGGGTTTCCCGCCGCGGTTGTATGCGGAACGCACCGGGCTGGCACTGGCCGGAATACAAAACCTGCTGCTGGCAGCCCAAGACGAAGGCTTGCTCAAGGTGTCTGCCGAACATATCGCCCCGACCGTGCGCGGCCAGCGTTTTCTCAACGCGCTGTTGCGGCGCTTTCTGCCGGGCGACGAGTAAAGATCACGTCCCAGACGCCGTGACCGAGACGCAGGCCTCGCGTTTCGAACTTGGTCTGCGGCCGGTAGCCCGGGCGCAGCGCAAAACCGCGCGCGGTATTTTGCAATAACGCTTCGCCCGAGAAAACTTCCAGCATCTGCAATGCATACTCTTCCCAGTCGGTGGCGCAGTGGATATAACCGCACGGCGCGAGGCGCAGCGCCAGTTGATGCACGAAGGCCGGCTGGATCAGGCGCCGCTTGTGGTGACGTTTCTTCGGCCAGGGATCAGGAAAGAAAATGTGAATCCCGGCCAGCGTCCCCGGCGCGATCATGTCGCGCACCACCTCGACCGCGTCGTGCTGGATCACGCGCAGATTGTTCAGTTCGCGCGTGGCGATTTCCTTGAGCAGGGAGCCGACGCCCGGGGTATGCACTTCGATGCCGATGAAATTGCACTCCGGCCGCGCCGCGGCAATCATTGCCGTCGTCTCGCCCATGCCGCAACCGATTTCAAGTATCAGCGGCGCATGGGTACCAAACACCCCGCTCAAATCGAGCAGCGCAGGCTGGTAGACGATTCCCCAGCGCGGCATGCCCTCGTCGTAATAGCGCTGCTGCGCGTTGGAGACGCGGCCCTGGCGCAACACGAAGCTGCGGATATGGTTGCGCTGCGGCGCGGGGTCTTCAGGGCTCGGTGTTGAATGCGTCATCGGGATCGGCTTTTCGTGTCAGCAGCCATTGGGCCAGGGTGTTGCAGCGTTCCGCCACGGCGCTGCGTTTTCCGTCCTCGCGCGCACGCGCCATCCATTCGTCGAATGTGCCATCGAGTTGCACATCGTCCCAGCGCTGCGCCAGTGTTTTCTTCGCTTCCTCGATGCCGGCATCGAAGGCCTGCTGCCACAGAAGCGCCGACTCATCGAGGCGCGCGGTTTCCTCGACGGGTAGCCTGGCGCGACAGGCTTCTACCCGGGCTTCCGTGGCCATTGCTTCGGAAAGCCGCCAGGCCAACGACAGCATCAAGTATTGCCGCCCCAGGTCATAGCGCGGTTTGCCCAGCGCTTCGACAAAGGTAGCGCAGGCCGCATGCAGGTCTTGCGATCCAGGCTTGAGGGAGAGACTGTCCTTGAGCTTGAGCGCGTGCGCGATGTCGCGGCGTGTGGCTTCGAGGGCGCGGTCGCGGAAGTAATAGCGCGCCAGGTCGCGCTGACTCGCCGCGATGGTCGACTCCTGCCGCTCCTGCCATTCGGCATAGACCGGCGGCAGCGTTTCGCGATAAGCGGGTTCGCGCCCGCAGGTCGCCGCGAGCAGGGCGATCCCGTGGGCAAGGCCGAACAGGCGTTGCTGCACCAGCACGCGCGGATTGTCGATGGCATAACCCTGCTGCCGCTGAACCAATTGCGGAGTCTCGGCATGCAGTGGCAGCGCGGCCAACAACGTCCAGAACAGGACGAAGAGGGATTTCAACTGCCGATCAATCCCGCCGTCGGCGAACTCGGGCTGGCGGCATATAATTTTTTCGGCATGCGCCCGGCGCGCCATGCTTCGCGCCCGGCCTCCACCGCCTTTTTCATGGCGCCCGCCATCAGCACCGGGTCGCGCGCCAGCGCGATGGCCGTATTCATCAGCACGCCGTCGCAGCCGAGCTCCAACGCGATCGCCGCATCGGACGCCGTGCCGACGCCGGCATCCACCAGCACCGGCACCTTCGCCTGATCGATGATGAGCCTGAGGTTCCACGGGTTGAGGATGCCCATGCCGGAACCGATCAGCGATGCCAACGGCATCACGGCGACGCAGCCGATATCTTCGAGCATCTTTGCCTGGATCGGGTCGTCGGAACAATAAACCATGACCTTGAAGCCTTCCTTGACCAGCGTCTCGGCGGCCTTGAGCGTCTCCGGCATGTTGGGGAACAGCGTTTCCTTGTCGCCCAGCACTTCGAGCTTGACCAGCTCGTGGCCATCCAGCAGTTCGCGCGCCAGGCGCAGGGTGCGCACCGCATCGTCGGCGCTGAAACAGCCCGCGGTATTGGGCAGATAAGTGAATTCGGAAGGCGGCAAGGCGTCGAGCAGCGAGGGCTGGTTCGGGTCCTGGCCGATGTTGGTGCGGCGGATCGCCACGGTGACGATCTGCGCGCCGGAGGCGACGATCGCCTCACGCGTCTGCGCGAAATCCTTGTACTTGCCGGTACCAACCAGCAGACGCGAACTGTAGGACTTGCCGGCGATGATAAGCGGGTCAGTAGTATTCATTTTGAATGGGTTTAACCGCCGCCGACGGCAACCACAATCTCGATGCGGTCACCATCCGCGAGCCGGGTTACAGGATGCAGGCTCTTGGGCACAATCTCGCCGTTCTTCTCGACCGCCACGCGCTTGCCGCCGTGTCCGAGGCTGTCGAGCAGTGCGGCAACGGTGGCGATCTGGCCGAGCGGCCGCTTTTCGCCGTTGAGCGTAATGATGCTGTTCATGGGGTGAAGAATTCTAGCATGCGAACCCTTTTCATCAGCTTGCCAAACTGCTTGCCGCGCACGGAACATTCTGTTGCACCGTCCAAAGGCGCTGGGATTGCGGTTGATGCCCGGAGGCTATCCTCTTGCGTCATACGATGCTGATGGTTTAACTGCTCCGATCGCCGGCAAGGCAGCGATCCCAGTAATCACAACAATTTGCCGCAACACTGGTATCCCCGTAAAATGCGCACTGTTGCGGGCGTCGTATAACGGCATTACCTGAGCTTCCCAAGCTCATGAAGAGGGTTCGACTCCCTTCGCCCGCTCCAGAACGCCCTCCGCGCAAGCGCGCTCTCATTGTCGATTCTGGCCTCTGTTGATTCAGTGTCACCTACTGACCGCATAGCGGACATAGGTACGAAAATTAGTATTACATCTGACAGGTCACATAAGCAATGAAATATCTTTCTGGCTGTGCTTCTTGGACGATAATTACTGCTCAATACGGCTTGCGCAAATCGGGCAATTCCTGTTGACGTGACCGGCCCAATCCAGTCCAAGTTTTCCGGGAATTTCAATCCGGAAACCAACGGGGGTTCCAGTGCAACAGCGCTTATTTGCCGGGTCACCCATTTCGTACCCACGGAGAAAAAGTCATGAAAGCAGTACAAGTCAAGAAACCTGGCGGCCTCAACAATCTTTATGTGTCCACGCTTGCCGAGCCCGGAGCTCCTGGGCCCGATGAAATCAAGGTCCGTCTGCGAGCCAGCTCGCTCAATTTTCACGATTACCTGATCGCGGTCGGCAAGATGCCTTCGGATGACGGACGCATCCTGATGTCGGATGGCGCAGGCGAAGTCGTGGCCGTCGGTTCGGCAGTCACCGAATTCGCCGTGGGCGATGCGGTGGTGTCGACTTTCTTTACCGACTGGGCCGACGGCGACCCGCTCGTCACCGGTTTCGCCTCGGTGCCCGGTGACGGCATCGACGGCTATTCCCGCGAGTTGGTGGTCACCAAGGCGAATTGCTTTACTCACGTCCCGGCCGGTTACAGCCACAAGGAAGCGGCGACCCTCACCTGCGCCGGTGTCACGGCATGGCGCGCGTTGGTGGTGAACGG
The DNA here is from genome assembly GCF_907163265.1 of Georgfuchsia toluolica. Classification (NCBI taxonomy): domain Bacteria; kingdom Pseudomonadati; phylum Pseudomonadota; class Betaproteobacteria; order Nitrosomonadales; family Sterolibacteriaceae; genus Georgfuchsia; species Georgfuchsia toluolica. The sequence continues at coordinate 2,866,211 of NZ_CAJQUM010000001.1, read as the reverse complement.
CAACATCAAGGCTGGCGACGTAGTGCTGGTGCAGGGTACGGGCGGCGTTTCGATCTTCGCCCTACAGTTCGCCAAGGCCTGCGGTGCGACGGTAATTGCAACCTCGTCGTCGGACGAAAAGCTCGAACGCCTCAAAGCCCTCGGCGCCGATCACCTGATCAACTATCGCACTACGAAAAACTGGGGCGCCGCGGCCAGGGACCTGACCGGCGGGCGCGGCGTGGACCACGTTGTGGAAGTCGGCGGCGTCGGCAATCTGCCGCAATCCATGACTGCCTGCCGCCGAGGCGGACACATCGCCGTGATCGGTGTTCTCACTGGTATGTCCGGGGAAGTGCCGGTTGCGCAGATGTTGATCAGCGAGCTGAGGATCATCGGCCTTGCGGTCGGCAGCCGTTGTCACCAGCTCGACATGATCCGCGCCATCGAGGCCAACGGCATCAAGCCGGTGCTGGACAAGAGCTTCCCGCTGGAAGGCCTGGCGGACGCTTTCCGCTATCAGGAGACGGGCAAGCATTTCGGCAAGATCTGCATCGACATCTGATCGATGCTCGCAACATCCCCGGGGGTGACGGGTTTCAGAGAGTCATTATCGGGACCTATGCACATTTGCCTACCTTCGCACACGTTCCTTATGACCTTGATGCCCTGATGAGATCGACCGCTGTGTTCAGCTTGACTTCGCCTTGAGCCAGACCACGAAGTACCACAATGCGCGAGAAGCTCAATTTCGCCGCTGGCCAGAATGCGGACTGGAATTGCCGGACGGATTACATAAATTGCCGGAAACTATCACTGCCTAAATGCCGGAAATTTGCGATAGCAGATCGATCCCCGGCCAAGTAGTGCCGGAATGTTGAGACATTCATTGCCATCTTTCACACTCATGACAAAACATGCCGGCGCCGGCTTTGGCATAATCGCGCCATGACGCTTACCGAACTTCGCTATGTCATTGCGCTGGCGCACGAACGCCATTTCGGCCGCGCCGCGGACAAATGCTCCGTGTCGCAACCAACGCTGAGCGTGGCCATCAAGAAACTGGAAGACGAGCTGGGGGTGATCCTCTTCGAGCGCGCGGCCAACGAAGTCAGGGTGACCGGGATCGGCGCCGCCGTCGCCGCGCAGGCGGAACGCGTGTTGAGCGAAGTGTTGCGGGTGGCGGAGGTGGCCGGCGCCGGCAAGGATCCGCTCGCCGGAGTACTGCGGCTCGGCTGCATCTATACCATCGCGCCCTACCTGCTGCCGAAGCTGGTGCCGTTGCTCAAACAGCGCGCGCCAGCGATGCCGCTGATCATCGAGGAAAATTTTACGGTGAATCTGCTGGCCAGGATCAAGTCCGGCGAACTCGACATCGGCATCATGGCGCTGCCTGTCGACGAGCCGGGTCTGGTCGCACAGCCCGTATATGACGAAGCGTTCCGTTTGCTCTGTCCGATCGACAGTCCGCTGGCGGAACAGAAAGCAGTGAAAGCCTCGGTACTGCTGGAGACGCAACTGCTCATGCTCGGGCCCGGCAACTGTTTCCGCGATCAGGTGCTGGATCTGTGTTCTCCGGCGAGCCAGCAGCTTGGAACCTTGCCGCATATTCTCGAAGGCGGTTCGCTCGAAACCATACGTCTCATGGTCGCAAGCGGCATCGGCGTCACGGTGATGCCGGCCTCGGCCGTCGACGGCATCAGTCCGAAAGATCCGCTGCTGTGCGTGCGGCCCTTCGCCGAGCCGCAGCCAACGCGGCGCGTGGCACTGGTATGGCGCGCTACCTACCCGCGCTACCGCGCCATCGACGTGGTGCGCAAGGCCCTGCTCGACTGCCGGCTGCCGGGCACCAGGGCCATCAAATCGAAATAGCCCGAGCGTGGCGCAGAAGTTCCAATAGCTTGGAGCGGCTATTTCTTGCTGGCGCGCTTCTTCGCCGTTTTCGCCGCCGGTTTTGTCTCGGGAACGTCGACCGCAGCCTTGCTCGCGGTTGCCGATTTTGCGGCGGCCTTTGGCGCCGCTTTGGGAGTTCTGGCCTCGAACTCGAACCCGACCTTGCCATCGGCGCCGCGCACCAGGTAAGCAGAAAACTTGCGCCGCGTGCGCGATGAAATGAAGTCCTTCAACAGGCTGGTTTTGCCGGTTTCCAGCAGCTTTTGCATTTCGGCGCGCGAAATTTCCTGTTGCAGGATCACCTTGCCGGAACGAAAATCGCAACTCTTGTTCGGTCCGACGGATTTTTCGCAGACGTAGCTCATGCCATGCTCGAAAATGCGGGCGCCGCATTTGGGGCAGTTGCCCAGCGTCTGCTGCGCGCTGAAGTCGACTTCCTCCGCATCGCCCTCATTGCCCTGGCCAAAATCGAACTCCGGCATCTTGTCGGCATTCAGCTTCACCATGGCGGCGAAGGCGCGGCCCATCTTGCTGCGAAAACCCTGCACCGGGCCGATCACGCCCTTGCTCAATAGTTCGTCCATTTCCTCCGGTTCCCACTGGCGGCTGGCAACGACCTTCCACAACTTGTAGTCGCAACCCTGGCACTCGAACTTCTTGTAGCCCTCCTTGATCTGGCCGCCGCAGCGCGGGCAGGGCGTTTTCAGGGTGCCGAAAGCCGCGTCCGGCAACTCGCCGTGCTTGATGCTGTTCACCATTTCCTGGGTCTTGGAAACGATGTGGCTCATGAACTCGTCGCGCCCAAGCTGACCGTGTTCCATCTGCTTGAGTTTGTGCTCCCATTCGCCGGTCAGTTCCGGCGAGCGGATTTCGTCGACGCCAAGATTTTCCAGCGCGAACAATAGCGAGAAGGCCTTGGCGGTGGCCTGCAACTCGCGCCCGTTGCGGTGCACGTATTCCTCGGCGATCAGTCCTTCGATGGTGGCGGCGCGCGTCGCTGGGGTGCCAAGACCGCGTTCCGCCATCGCTTCGCGCAACTCATCGTCCTCGACCAGCTTGCCGGCGCCTTCCATGGCCGAGAGCAGCGTCGCCTCATTGAACCGCGGCGGCGGCTGGGTTGCCTTGGCCTTGACCTCGACATCGTTGGCCCAGACCCTTTCCTTGGGCTCCAGCGGCGGCAGGTTCGGCGTCTCTTCCTCACTGCCCTGCGCTTCACGTCCATACACGGCAAGCCAGCCCGCCGTGACCAGCACCTTGCCCTCGGTCTTGAAGGCTTCGCCCTCGACACGGGTGATGCGCGTCGTGATGTTGTATTCGGCGGCCGGATAGAAGATCGCCAGGAAGCGCTTCATGACCAAGTCGTAAAGTTTTTGTTCCGGTTCGGAGAGACTCTTCGGCACCACGCCGGTGGGTACAATGGCAAAGTGATCCGATATCTTGGCGTTGTTGAAAATGCGCTTGTTCGGATGTACCCAGCCGCTTTTGAGAATATGGCTGGCGAACTTGCCATATGCCGTATCTGCGAGATTGCCCAGCGTCTCTTTCACCGTCGCGATGTAATCCTCGGGCAGTTGCCGCGCGTCGGTACGCGGGTAGGTCAGCACCTTATGCCGCTCGTATAGCGCCTGTGCCAGGCCCAAGGTATTTTTCGCCGAGAAGCCGAAGCGGCCGTTGGCATCGCGCTGCAAGCTGGTGAGGTCGTAGAGCATCGGACAGGCCTCGGTTTTGGGCTTGCTCTCTTCCTCGACCGCGCCATGCTTGCCGAGACACTTGCTGCGGATGGCCTCGGCCCTGGCTTGCTCCCACAGCCGTTCTGCCTTGGCGTGCTCGTCGTCGGCTTTCCTGAATTTCTCGTCGAACCAGCGTCCGCGATAAAGGCCAGCGACACATTTGAACTCCGCCTCGACTTCCCAGTAATCGCGCGACTGGAACTCGCGAATGCGTTTTTCGCGTTCGACCAGGATCGCCAGCGTCGGCGTCTGCACGCGGCCGACCGGGGTCTTGTAGAACCCCCCCTCCTTGGAATTGAAGGCGGTCATCGCCCGCGTGCCGTTGATGCCGATCAGCCAGTCGGCCTCGGAACGGCAGCGCGCGGCATCGGCCAGCGGCAGCATCTCTTCGTTGCTGCGCAGATGGGCAAAGCCGTCGCGGATCGAAGTCGCCGTCATCGATTGCAACCAGAGGCGCCGGATCGGCTTGACCTTTTCGCCCAGCGCATGTTGCATCACGTAGCGGAAAATCAGTTCGCCCTCGCGCCCCGCGTCACAGGCATTGATCAGCGCGGCGACATCCTTGCGCTTGGCCAGCCGTGTCAGCAGGCGCAGGCGATCGGCGGTTTTTTCGATCGGATTGAGCGTGAAGCGCGGCGGAATCATGGGCAGATGGGTGAAGCTCCATTTGCCGCGCTTGACGTCGTATTCCTCCGGCACCGCCAGTTCCAGCAGATGGCCGACGGCGGAGGAAAGCACATATTCGTCGCTCTCGAAATAGTCGCCCTCGCGCGTGAAACCGCCCAGCGCCTTGGCGATATCCTGCGCAACAGAAGGTTTTTCGGCAATGATCAGTTGCTTGCTCATATGGGTTTCCGGGCAATGAGCGGCGCATGATAAGCGCCGTTGCCAGAACTAGGCAAGTGCAGCCCGGGCAAGCTTAGCGTGAAAAAGCGGTGAGAGTGACGCTGGCGATCATGCGCATTACAGCTTGTAGCCGCGGTGCAAGGCGACGACGCCGCCGGTCAGATTGAAATACTCGACGCGCGAAAAACCGGCCTGTTCCATCATGGTTTTGAGTGTTTTCTGGTCCGGGTGCATGCGGATCGACTCCGCCAGGTAACGGTAGCTTTCGGCATCATGCGCGATTTTTTCTCCCAACCAGGGCAACACCTTGAAGGAATACAGATCGTAGATTTTTTCCAGTGGTCCCCAGACCTTGGAAAATTCCAGCACCAGCAGGCGGCCGCCAGGACGCAGGACGCGCTGCATCTCGGCCAGCGCCCGATCCTTGTGCGTCATGTTGCGCAGTCCGAAAGCAACGCTGACGCAATCGAAATAATTGGCGGGAAACGGCAGTTTTTCCGCATCGCACTGCGCCGTCGGCGTCAAGATGCCCCTGTCGAGCAGACGGTCGCGGCCGACGGTGAGCATGGCATTGTTGATGTCGGTCAGCCAGACTTCGCCGGACGGCCCGGTGCGTTTGAGGAAGGCACGCGACAAATCCGCCGTGCCACCGGCGACATCGAGCACGCGCTGTCCGGCACGCACGCCCGACAGTTCAATGGCGAAGCGCTTCCACAGACGATGCAGACCGGCCGACATGAGGTCGTTCATCACATCGTATTTCTGGGCCACGGAAGAGAATACGCCGGCGACATGCTGCGCTTTTTCTTCTTCGGCCACGGTCTTGAAACCGAAATGGGTATCGCTCATGTCAATTCTTTCATCCGTGCTTTCCGCAACCTTTGGTGGGTGCAGATGCCGCCGTTGTCGTATCGATGTCGCGGCTTGCCCCCGCCGCTTCCAGGCGGGCGAGATATTCCTGCCACAGGCTTTCCTGGTTGGTTCCCAGTTCGTAGAGCAGATCCCATGAATAGATGCCGCTGTTATGCCCATCCGAGAACAGGGGCTGGATGCCGTAGTTGCCGACCGGCTCGACACTGGCGATGGCGACATTGCGCTTGCCGGTCTGCAACACCTCCTGTCCGGGTCCATGACCACTCACTTCAGCCGAAGGGCTGAACACGCGCAGGAATTCGTAAGGCAACTGAAAATGCGCGCCGTTCGAAAACGCAATCTCCATCAGGTGCGATGCCTGATGCAGCTTGATTTCGGTGGGAATCGGGGTGTCGTGGTCAAGATCAGTCATGGGCCGATTCTAAGTCAATTGCGGTGCCATCCCAAGATGGACCTGGATCCCGCGCAGGGACTTGGCTTTTGCCGAGCCGGGGCCAACTCATCCCACCACCACTCTTTCGAAGTGGTCACTGCCCTCGACCAGTTGCGTCAACTTGTATTGCCTGGCCGGTCCGCCCGCGACCTCGATTATGCGGCCGGTGCGAAACATGCCCGCGGGCAACACCATCTGCAATGGCAATTGATCTGCAGTCAGCAGGAAAGCGGGATGCCATTTTTCCTTCGCCACATTGAGGCCGGCATTGCGAACGGCGACTGCCGTCGCCGCGCCGGGCATGAGTTGCACACCGGCATGCAACAACCCTCCATCATCAAGCATCAGCCAACTCACGCTGGCCGGCGAAAATGCGGCAGCGTCGGGCTTTTTGACGGCGATCAACTGGCCGGCACCGATGCGAATGCCGCCGGCATTCGCAGTGCGCACCAGGCGCAAGCCTGTCGCGCCTTCGTTGACGCTCTGCCAGTTCGATACCGCGCGCAGCTTGCCCAAGTCGGTCGTAGTCGTGTCGTGCCGACCTCTGATATCGCCAAAAGTGGCAAGTTCCTCGCGCTCGTGGCGCAATATTTCGTCACTGGAACGGGCGCTCGGCGGCTTGAAAGGATTGCCTGAAATCTGAAACCAGATCGGCTCGAAGCCGGCGGCAAGTTCGATCACCTCGCTCGTGGCATGGCGGTCGGTCGGTCGTTGCGTGCCGCCCTTGCACCAGCGTTGGTACAGGTGGCGCAGCATCTGTTCGCACTCCGGTTGCGGGCAATCATCGCCCAGTTGCAACTTGGCGGGCGGGCGGCCTTCAGCCAGGGCCGCAAGGCGCGCCTGGATGCTGGCGGCGAGTTCGGACGTATCGAGAAAGCGCGCCTGGCCCGCATTCCTGATCGGTAACGGACTCGGTGGCAGCGCCGAGTCCAGATCGATGTTGAGCGGCACCGCCCGCAGGTCGGTGGGCAGATCATTGCGCAAAACCAGCTTGCCCGACCAGCGCCGCGCCCAGCGCACTACCCATTTCAACTGACGCGCCGAAAATTCGTGAGCGCTGGCAGTATCCAGCAGCATCGCCTCGGCATATACGGAAAGCGGCGTCACGGCCTCCTGTTCGCCATAGCGCGCCTTGTCGTTCACCGGCATCGTGGCGGCACCAAGCCGTTCGGCAAAAGCCAGCGATTGATGCAAACGCGACCAATGCCGGCTGCCGGACTGGGTGTAGCCACGCACGCTGTCGATCTGCGCGGCATGCAAGGTTGCCAGAACGCGTTCCGCCAGTGTGGCCTGGGTTTGTTCCGCTACCGCGTCAGCGCTCGCATCGTCGAGACAGCGCAAATAGCCGACCACCACCGCCTGCCACAAGGCCGCCGTCGCGGCAAAGGCTTCCGCCTCAGACGCAAGGAAGGGCAGCGGTTTCGCGGCATAATGCTTGGACACCTCTTCCTGCACGAAAGCAATTTGCGGCCGTAGCGTTTCGAGAATGCCGAAGCGTTCGCGCGGCATAACCGCCTGCCGGTTAAGGAGTTCGATCTGTTCGCACAACTGGCCTTGCAAAACCACCGGTTTGGTCTGCGTCTGCTCATCCAGCCAGCGCTTGCAATCGTCCGCCGTTACAAAGGCGGGCATCGCGGTTCCATCAAGAGGCGGCAGGTCGAAACTCATTCCGTGTTTCCTCCTGATTTCAGGTGGTCTTCAGAGCTGCATGGAGTGCATTGTGCAACGCATTCCTATCCACGGGTTTACGCATTTTGCCGGCACGTTGCGCAGCGGTCCAGATCGGGCCGGGGAAATGGCTGTCGTCCCTCCAGCGCGGGATGACGTGCCAGTGCACATGCGGCACCACATTGCCAAGACTGGCGAGGTTCATCTTGTCGGGCTGTTGCACCGCGCGAATCGCGCGTTCCGTCGCCAGCACCACGTCGAGCAGACGCCGCTGTTCTGCTGCAGACAGGTCGCTCATTTCACGCACATGGCGAGTGCCGACCACGCGGCAGAAACCGGGGAATGACCTGCCCTCTTCGCCGCTCACCAGCACCACGCGGCAAATGGCGTCCTCGAACAGAAGTTCGCCGCCGACGCCGCTACAAAGGGGGCAGTCAAGGTCATCTGATTTTTGATTTGTCATAATCAAAGTGTAGGCAGGCTCCGCAGCGATATTGACAGGACGCAACGCTTGGTAACAAATTCACCACAAGTCCGGTGGGGACGCCATTACACTACCGCCATGCCAATACGTCTGTTAATTTGTACCGCATTTTGCGCCGGTTTCGTCTTGTTGGCCGTGCCGGGATATGCTACAGGCGTTGCTGATCCGTTCTCTACTGCTGAGCTGTTGCCCCCGCCACCCTCACAGGCGCTGGGGAAAGACGGCCAATTCCAGCCCTGTCCGGCGCTACCCGCAACGGCGCTGACGCTGTCCGACGTGGTCAACGCGACACTCTGCGGCAATCCGCAAACACGCGAAGTGTGGGCCAGCGCCCGCGCCCGGGCGGCTGGTGTCGGGCTTGCCGAGGCAGCCTGGCTACCGACGCTGGATGGCAGCATTGCAGCCAGCCACAGCAACAATCGCGGCGGCGTGCTGACTGCGCCGGTGACATCCAATCAGCGCAATTACGGTCTGTCGTTATCCTGGCTGATCTACGATTTCGGTGGCCGCGAAGCAAGTTTGAAAAACGCGCGTCAATTGCTGGAGGCCGCCAATGCCAGCCAGGATGCCACGGTGCAAGCGCTGTTCCTCGCCGCCGTGCAGGCGTATTACCAGTTGCAGGCAACGCAGGCGGCAAGCGACGCAGCGCTGGAAGCCGAAAAGGCGGCGCAGGAAAGTTTCCATGCCGCTGAAGCGCGCTACAAGGCCGGCGCGGCGACCCCGGCCGACAAACTGCAGGCGCAGACCGCCTGGTCGCAGGCCACGCTTAATCGCATCAGGGCCGATGGCGACTTCAAGAATGCGCAAGGCATACTCGCCAACACCATGGGCCTCTCCGCCGCCACGCCATTGCAGCTTGCAGCGCAGGCCGCTGTGCCAGCACTGGGTCAGTTCGAGGCAGGAGTCGCCCAACTCATCGATGAGGCCGTGCAACACCGGCCCGATCTGCGCGCGGCACAGGCACAGGCACAGGCGGCACAGGCAGCGGTGGATGTCGCACGCGCCAGCGGACGGCCAAGCGTCTCGCTCGGCATCAGCGGCAGCGAAACGCGCGGCGGCAGGCTGCCCGATGCACGCAGTTCCGCGCTTGGCGTAACCGTCGGCATTCCCCTGTTTTCCGGCTTCAGCACCACTTACAAAGTGCGCGCCGCCGAAGCCCAGGCGCAGGCCAGCGAAGCGCAAAGCGAACAGCTCAAGCTGAAGGTCGCGCTCGATGTCTGGAACGGCTACCAGTCGCTGACCACGGCGACGCAAACCGTGCGCAGCAGCGCCGATCTGCTCGCCAGCGCCGAGCAGTCGCAACGCATGGCGCTCGGCCGCTACAAGGCCGGCATGGGCAATATCCTTGATGTGCTCAACGCCCAAAGCGCGCTGGCCAGCGCGCAGCAGCAGCGCGTGCAGTCGCTCTACAGTTGGAACGTCGCGCGCACCGCGCTGGCGCAAGCCATGGGCACGCTGGATCGCAGGCTGATCGACTCTCTCGATGAAAGAGCAAAACCATGAAGTTCCCCAAAAAAACAACCATGGCGGTTGCCGTATTGCTTGTCGCTCTCGTCGCGGCCGCGGCCTGGTGGTCCGTCTCGCGCGGCAACGGCGTCGAGGCGCGCTACAAGACACAAGCCATTGAGCGTGGCGATGTGATACGCAGCGTCTCGGCCAACGGCACCCTGAACCCGGTGATCCTGGTCAGCGTCGGCACCCAGGTCTCGGGTACGGTGAAAAAATTGCATGTCGATTTCAACGACCACGTGCAGAAGGGGCAGGTGCTCGCCGAACTCGATGACATATTGTTCAGTTCGCAACTCGGACAGAGCGAAGCCACGCTGCGCAGTGCCCGTGCCACGCTCGATCTGGCCGTAGCCAACGAAAGGCGCATGCAGAGCCTGTTCAAGCAGGAATACGCATCACAGCAGGATCTCGATTCGGCGGTGCAGGCAAAGAAGTCGGCGCAGGCGCAGGTCGAACAATATGCCTCACAGGTACGGAAGGATCGCGCCAATCTCGATTATTCGGTGATCCGCTCGCCGGTGTCGGGCGTCGTCGTCGACCGCCAGATCGACATCGGCCAGACCGTGGCGGCGAGCTTCCAGACGCCGACGCTGTTCAAGATCGCGCAGGACCTGTCAAAGATGCAGATCGATTCGAGCTTCGCCGAAGCCGACATCGGTGCCATCAAGGTCGGCCAACCGGTGCGCTTCAATGTCGATGCCTTTCCCAACCGCAGCTTTCAGGGCAGCGTCAAGCAGGTCCGACTCAACCCGACGACGCAATCCAATGTGGTGACCTACGACGTGGTGGTCGCGGTCGACAACCCGGATCAGACGCTGCTGCCCGGCATGACGGCCTATGTGAATATCATGGTCAATCAGCGCAACGATGTGCTTACGGTACCCAACGCCGCGCTGCGCTACAAGCCAGCGGATCTGAAGCCGGCGAAAACCGACCCCAAGCGCAACAATGGGTCAAAAAAGAAGCGCGATGCCAGTAGCGCGGTCGTGTATGTACTCGATGCCGGCAAGCCACGCGCAATAAACATCACGATCGGCATCACCGACAACCGCAATACCGAAGTGCTGACTGGCGAACTGAAGCCCGGCAATATAGTGATCATCGGTGAAAACCTGCCGGCCACCGGCAATGCCTCCGGCAATACACCGCGCATGCGGATGTTTTAACGCGCATGCAGGAGTAATTGTTGCCCAAGATGATAAAAAAGCGCAAAAGCGAATTGAACGCCCCCCATCCCCCTGTTCCCGTCCCGGGGCGGGGGCGGCTGATTTGCTCGTTACGCTCGATTGTCAGGGAAATCTCTGCATACAGTTGTGAGCGGTTCGAGACTCCGCCGCGTGCCCGTTATTCACACTCACCATGCTGATCCACGTCGCCGGGCTGACCAAGTCCTACGAAACCGCCGCCGGAGCCTTCCCCGCGCTGAAGGGGGTGGACCTGGATATCGCGCCCGGCGAATTTGTCGCCATCATGGGACCCTCGGGCTCGGGGAAATCAACCTTCATGAACATCCTCGGCTGTCTCGACAAGCCGAGCAGCGGCGAATATGTGCTGGACGGCCACGACGTGGCGACGATGAACCGCGACCGGCTGGCGCTGGTGCGCAACCGCACCATCGGCTTCGTGTTCCAGGGCTTCAACCTGCTGCCGCGCATCAACCTCGAAGACAACGTCGCCCTGCCCCTGGTTTATTCGCACGTCAATCGGGAAGAACGCCACCGCCGCGCCCGCCAGCAACTGGGAAAAGTCGGCCTCGGCCAGTATGCCCAATCCTTGCCCAATCGCATTTCCGGCGGCCAGCAGCAGCGCGTCGCCATCGCCCGCGCGCTGGTGAGCGCGCCGCGCCTGATCCTCGCCGACGAGCCGACCGGCAATCTCGACAGCCAAACCAGCGAGGAAATCATGGCGCTGTTCGAAGCCCTCAATCGCGAGGGCATCACCGTCGTGCTGGTGACGCATGAACCCGATGTCGCCGCCCATGCCAAGCGACAGGTGCGTTTCAAGGATGGGTTGATTGTCCACGATAGCGTCATCGACGCAAAGGCTGCAGTGCCATGATCGCCACCCTGTTCGGCCAGGCCTGGCACGCCATGGGCGCAAACAAATTGCGCACCTTCCTCACCATGCTCGGCATGGTGATCGGCGTCTTCGCCGTGGTGCTGATGATGGCTATCGGCCAGGGCGCACAGGAGACAGTCAAAGCCTCGATCGAGTCGATGGGGTCGAACATGTTCATCGCGCTTTCCGGTTCGACCACCGCGGGCGGCGTGCGCATGGGCGGCGGCGCGGCGCCGACGCTCACCGTCGCCGATGCCGACGCGATCGCCGAACTGCCCGGCGTGCAGACCGTGGCCCCGATCCATCCCGGCACGGTTCAAGTCGTGTATGGCAGCAACAACTGGGGCACGGCGGCCTATGGCACCACGCCGTCCTATCTCGACATCCGCAACTGGACGGTGGCCGAGGGATTTCCTTTCACTGATTCCGATCTGCGCTCGGCCACGCGCGTTGCGCTGCTGGGCCAGACCGTCGTCAACAACCTGTTCGGCGACGAAGACCCGATCGGCAAAACCATTCGCGTGCGCAACAATCCCTTCGTCGTGGTCGGCGTGCTGGGGGTGAAGGGTCAGAGCCTCGACGGCCGCGATCAGGACGACACCATCCTGATGCCGCTCACCACGGCGCAGCGCAAGGTGTTCGGCACCCAGTTCCAGGGCTCGGTGCGTCTGATCAACATCCAGGCGACCTCGGCGGAAGTGATGCCGGCAGTCGAGAAATCGATCAACCTGCTGCTGCACCAGCGCCACCGCATCCGCGAAGGCCAGGATGACGATTTCTCGGTGCGCAACCTGACGGCAATGGCGAACTCCGCCGCCGAAACCGCGCGCATCATGTCGCTGCTGCTCGGCGCCATTGCCTCGGTATCGCTGCTGGTCGGCGGCATCGGCATCATGAACATCATGCTCGTCTCGGTCACCGAGCGCACGCGCGAAATCGGCATCCGCATGGCCATCGGCGCCCGTGAGCGCGACATCCTGCTGCAATTCCTGATGGAGGCCGTCATCATCTCCATCGTCGGCTGTTTCATCGGTCTGCTGCTGGGGATCGGCGCGGCGCTGATCGTCAATAAACTGTTCGATATCGCTGTCATCATCTCCGGCAGTTCGGTGCTGACCGCCTTCGGCGTCGCAGCGGCGGTCGGCATCTTCTTCGGCTTTTACCCGGCGAAGAAAGCCGCCCGCCTCGACCCGATCGAGGCACTGCGCTATCAGTAGGCTTCGGCCTGCCTACAGCAATACGCGTTCGATCCCGCCATTATTGGCGGCATGCACATAGTTCTCGATCCACTTGTCGCCGAGCAGGGCCTTGGCCATCTCGACCACGATGTAGTCGGCCGTGGTGCCCGCGTCGTCGTTGTAGCGTTGCAGCCCCTGCAGGCATGACGGACAGGAAGTCAGGATTTTCACGTCCCCCGTGAAGCCGTCGGCGCGCAACTTGTCGGCACCGCCGCGCATTTCCTCTTCCTTGCGAAAGCGCGTCTGGGTCGCGATGTCGGGCCGTGTCGCGGCAAAGCTGCCGGATTCGCCGCAGCAGCGGTCGTTCAGCGCCACCGGCTGACCCATGAGCTGGTTCACCACCTTGAGCGGGTTGTGCGTTTTCATCGGCGCATGGCAGGGATCGTGGTACATGTAGCGCACGCCTTTCACGCCATCGAGCTTGACGCCCTTCTCCATCAGATATTCATGGATGTCGAGCAGGCGGCAGCCGGGGAAGATTTTCTCGAACTCGTATTTCTGCAATTGATCCATGCAGGTGCCGCAGGAGACGATGACGGTCTTGATGTCGAGATAGTTGAGCGTGTTGGCGACGCGATGGAACAGCACGCGGTTGCCGGTGGTGATGGCCTGCCCTTTCTCCTCGTCGCCGGTCGCGATCTGCGGATAGCCGCAGCACAGGTAGCCCGGCGGCAGCACCGTGGTGGCGCCGAGATCAAAGAGCATGGCCTGCGTCGCCAGTCCCACCTGCGAGAACAGCCGCTCCGAACCACAGCCGGGGAAGTAAAAGACGGCTTCCGACTCTTCCGCGCTCTTCTTCGGATCGCGGATCACGGGAATGGTTTTGTCATCCTCGACATCGAGCATGGCGCGCGAGGTGCGCGCCGGCACATGGCGCGGCATCGGCTTGTTGATGAAGTGGATCACCTGCGCCCGGAGCGGCGCGCGGCCCAGGGTTGCCGCCGGATGCCGCGTTGACGCCTGGATGAGGCCGAACGCCTTGCCGACGCGATAGGTGGCACGCTGCAGTTTCGAGCCGAACTGGATCAGCAGGCCGCGAATCAGCTTGATCGTCGTCGGATCGGTGGCGTTGAGGAAGGCCATCGCCACCGCCGTGCCGGGATTGAATTTCTTCTTGCCCTGCACGCGCAGGAAATTGCGCATCGCGATCGAGACATCGCCGAAGTCGATATCCACCGGGCAGGGAGTCACGCACTTGTGGCACACCGTGCAGTGGTCGGCCACATCGGCGAACTCGTCGAAGTGCTGCAATGAAACACCGCGCCGCGTCTGCTCTTCGTAGAGGAAGGCCTCGATCAGCAGGCCGGTGCCGAGAATCTTGTCGCGCGGGCTGTAGAGCAGGTTGGCGCGCGGCACATGCGTCGTGCATACCGGCTTGCACTTGCCGCAGCGCAGGCAATCCTTGATCGAATCGGCAATCTTGCCGATTTCCGATTGCTCCATGATCAGCGACTCGACGCCGAGCAGCGCAAACGACGGCGTATACGCATTGGCCAGGTCGCTGCCCGGCAACAGCTTGCCCTTGTTGAAGCGGCCTTCGGGATCGACTTTCTGCTTGTAGTCGCGGAAGGGCCGAATCTCTTCGTCACTGAGGTATTCGAACTTGGTGATGCCAATGCCATGTTCGCCGGAAATCACGCCGTCGAGCGAACGCGCCAGTTTCATGATGCGCGCCACCGCCGTGTTGGCGGTTTGCAGCATGGCGTAGTTGTCCGAGTTTACCGGGATATTGGTGTGCACATTGCCGTCGCCGGCATGCATGTGCAGGGCGACGAAGACGCGGCCGCGCAGCACTTCCTTCTGCACCGCCTCCATGCGTTCGTAAATTGGCCGGTACACGCCGCCGTCGAAAATGATTTCGAGCGGGCGCTTGACTTCCTTCTTCCACGAGATGCGCACCGAATAGTCCTGCAGGCGGTGGAACAATGTCGGCTGGGAAGCGTTATTGGTCAGCGGCGCGGCTTCGATGCCCAGTTCCACGAAGGCCTTTTCGGCCGTCGCCAGCGGCAGGTCAAGACTGTCGAGCAGCCACTGCCAGCGCGTGCGCACCGTGGCAATCAGCTCCAGCGCACTTTCGCGGCGGTCGCCGAGCAGTTCGTCCCGGTCGAGGCCGGTATCGCCCACGGCCACGGGCAGGTCGCCGCGGAAGAATTCGCGCAGCGCGTCGCACAAGTCGAGCTTGTTCCTGATCGACAGCTCGATGTTGATGCGCTCAATGCCGTCGCAATAATCGCCCATGCGCGGCAAGGGGATCACCACGTCCTCATTGACCTTGAAGGCGTTGGTATGTTTCGAGATGGCCGCGGTGCGGCCACGATCGAGCCAGAATTTCTTGCGCGTCTCGGCAGATACCGCGATAAAGCCTTCGCCGCCGCGCGCGTTGGCAAAGCGCACCACTTCCGAGCAGGCCGTCATCACCGCATTTTCATCGTCGCCGACGATGTCGCCGATCAGCACCATCTTGGGCCGGCCATGCCGTTTGGCCTTGGTCGCGTAGCCGACGGCCTTGACGTAGCGCTCGTCGAGATGTTCGAGACCGGCCAGAATGGCACCACCGGGTTTGGTCTTGAGGTATTCGGTGATTTCGACAATCGACGGCACGGCTTCGCGCACCTGGCCGAAGAATTCGAGACAGACGGTACGCGTCACCGGCGGCATCTTGTGCAGGATCCACACCGCCGAGGTGATGATGCCGTCGCAGCCTTCCTTCTGCACGCCGGGCAGGCCGCCGAGAAACTTGTCGGTGACATCCTTGCCCAGTCCGATGCGGCGAAATTGCGCGCCGAAGATGTGCAAGGTCTCTTCACCCAACTTGTCGCCGCGATCGTTGCTGCGCGTGAGGCGGAAAGTCGCCATGTCCTGATCGTGGATCTTGCCCAGGTTGTGGTTAATGCGTTCGACCAGCAACCAGTTGCCGTCCGGCATCACCATCTTCCACGACGCCAGATTGTCGAGCGCGGTGCCCCACAGCACCGCCTTTTTGCCGCCCGCGTTCATGGCAATGTTGCCGCCGATGCAGGAAGCATCGGCCGAGGTCGGGTCGCAGGCGAAGACGAAGCCGGCGTTTTCGGCCGCCTCCATCACGCGCCGCGTCACCAGCCCGGCACCGGTGAATACCGTGGCATAGGGACGATCTGTTCCCGGCAGCGTCTTCATCTCCACAGTGCCGAGGTCGATCAGCTTTTCGGTGTTGATCACGGCCGACAGCGGTGTCAGCGGCACCGCGCCGCCGGTGTAGCCAGTGCCACCGCCGCGCGGAATGATGGTGAGGCCGAGTTCGATGCAGTCACGCACCAGCGGCGCGATTTCTTCCTCGCTATCGGGACAGAGCACGACGAAGGGATACTCGACGCGCCAGTCGGTGGCATCCGTCACATGCGACACGCGGCTCAAACCGTCAAAGCGGATGTTGTCACGGCGCGTGTGCCGCGCCAGCAGGCGCATGACTTTTTTGCGCCGCTGCGCGGTGTCGACAAAGTGCCGCTCGAAACGTTCGACCGCCCCGGTCGCCGCCGTCAATAGCTGCGCCACGCGCTCGTTGCCGCCGCGGCGCTTGTCGATTTCGCGCAGGCGATGGCGCAGGGCTTCGACCAGCGCATCGCGTCGATTCGGATTGGCGAGCAGGTCGTCTTCGAGATAGGGATTGCGCTGCACCACCCAGATGTCGCCCAGCACTTCGTAGAGCATGCGCGCCGAACGGCCGGTGACGCGCTCCGCGCGCAGGCTTTCGAGCACGCGCCAGGCATCGTCCCCCAGCAGGCGAATGACGATTTCGCGGTCGGAGAACGAGGTGTAGTTGTAGGGGATTTCGCGCAGGCGGGCAGTCATGACAACAAATCAGCCGTTTCTAAAGACGGCATTGTAGAACCTCAAGCCGCGTTGGGGGCGAAATACGGATCAGCAACTTGAAGGGACTCGCGAGACGACGCAATGAAGATTCTCGGCAGATCACTCATTGTTAACTCCAATAGTTCTGAGAGTGGCGAACTTTCGATTAATGGGCTCACACCCGAATTAAATTCCACCAACGTATTTGCGCGGCATGGCCATCACCATAGCGCGGACAAGCCTTTTTCGCACCGCCGCTCCGCGGTTGTGGTTCAATCGGCCACTATCATGCCTGCCGCCACCAAGACTGAAACCCTGCCACTCCCCACCGCTGCAGCGCCCACCCGCGCCATCATCCATCTCGCGCTGCCGATGCTGGTCGCGCAGGTGGCGGTGATGCTGAACGGCACGATGGATACCGTCATGGCCGGGCAGATATCGCCGCTCGACCTGGCCACCGTGGGGATCGGCGCGTCGATCTATGCCGCGATCTTCATCTCGGCCATGGGCGTGCTGCTGGCGCTGACGCCGATCATCGCGCATCACTACGGCGCCGGGCGGATGGGCGACATCGGCGAGGAGGTGCGCCAGGGTGCGTGGCTCTCGCTGGCGCTGGCGGCGCTCGCGATGCTGGTGCTGACCCATCCCGGCCCCCTGCTCGCGCTGTCGCAACTCACGCCGGAAATGGACGGGCGGGTACGCGCCTATCTTGCCGTGCTGGCTTGGGCGGCGCCAGCCGGCTTCGCCTTTCGCCTGCTTTACGGCTTTTCCGCCGGCATCGCCAGGCCGCGCCCGATCATGGTGTTCAATCTGTTCGGGCTGGGGCTGAAAATTTTCTTCAACTGGATATTCATGTTCGGCCATCTCGGCGCCCCGGCATTGGGCGCGCTCGGCTGCGGCGTTTCTTCCGTACTCTCGTCCTGGCTCGTCATGCTGAGCGGCTGGCTGTGGTGCGCGCGCGAAGCCGAATATCATTGCTTTGGCATATTCGCCGCATGGAGCTGGCCGCGGCGCGCACGCCTGCTGGCGCTGCTGAAACTCGGCCTGCCGATGGGCGCGACCTTCGTTTTCGATGTCACGGCGTTCACTTTCATGGCGCTGTTCGTGGCGCGGCTCGGCCCCACCGCGTCGGGCGCGCACCAGATTGCCGCCAATCTTTCGGCGCTGATGTTCATGATCCCGATGTCGATGGGCAGCGCCGTCGGCGCCTTGTGCGGGCAGGCGCTGGGCCGCGGCGATGCGGCGGCGGCGCGCCACACCGGGCTGGCCGGATTGCGGCTCGGCATGGGTTTTGCCGCCGCCGTCAGCCTGTCGCTATGGCTCGGCCGAAGCTGGCTCGCCGCGCTGTACACCGTGGATGCCGAGGTGCGCCTGCTGGCGGCGAGCGTGATTGCGCTGATCGCAATTTACCATCTCGCCGATGCCTTGCAGGCGATTGCCGTCAGCCTGTTGCGCAGTTACAAGAAGGCCATGGTGCCGATGGCAATCTATGCCGTGGCGCTGTGGGGCGTGGGCCTGCCGGGCGGCATTGCCCTGGGTTTGCATGGCATCGAGACGCTGGGAATCGCACCGCTCGGCGTGCCGGGTTTCTGGATCGCCGCCATCGTCGGCCTCGCCGGCGCCGGCTTCGGGGTGACGCTCTACTGGTGGCAAGTTTCACGTTGCGCCGTGCGGCCCGCGCTCTGATAACCTTTGTGCCTTGCCCACGATGGTTGATGCGATGCCCACCGACAAAAAACCGGACTACCTGAAAAAAATCCTCAACGCCCGCGTCTATGACGTGGCGCTTGAAACGCCGCTCGACCTGGCGCCGAACCTGTCCGCGCGTTGCGGCAACACGCTGCTGCTGAAGCGCGAGGACATGCAGCCGGTATTCTCGTTCAAGCTGCGCGGCGCCTACAACAAGATGGCCCACCTCACGCCGGCACAGAAGCGGCGCGGCGTGATCTGCGCCTCGGCCGGCAACCACGCCCAGGGCGTGGCGCTGGCGGCGCAGAAGATGGGCTTGCGCGCCGTGATCGTGATGCCGACCATGACGCCGCAAATCAAGGTGGATGCGGTGAAGGGCCGCGGCGGCGAGGTGGTTCTCGCCGGCGACTCCTACGACGACGCCTACGCTCACGCGCTGAAGCTGGAAAAAAAGCAGAAGCTCACCTTCGTCCATCCCTTCGACGACCCGGATGTCATCGCCGGCCAGGGCACCATCGGCATGGAAATCCTGCGCCAGCACCCGGAACCCATCGATGCCATCTTCTGCTGCGTCGGCGGCGGCGGGCTGATCTCAGGCGTTGCCGCCTATGTCAAACAGGTGAGCCCGAAAACGAAGATTATCGGCGTCGAGGCCGCCGATGCCGATGCCATGGCGCGCTCGCTGAAGGCCGGCAAGCGCGTCAAGCTCGATCATGTCGGCCTGTTCGCCGACGGCGCGGCGGTCAAGCTGGTCGGCGAGGAAACCTTCCGCCTCTGCCGGCAGTACGTCGACGAAATGGTGCTGGTCGATACCGACGCCATCTGCGCCGCGATCAAGGACGTGTTCGAGGACACGCGCTCGATTCTCGAACCGGCCGGCGCGCTCGCCATCGCCGGCGTCAAGGAGTATGCGAGACGCCACAAGCTGACGGGCAAGACCTTCGTCGCCGTGGCCTCGGGCGCCAACATGAATTTCGACCGCCTGCGCTTCGTCGCCGAGCGCGCCGAGGTGGGCGAACAGCGCGAGGCGGTGCTGGCGGTGACGATTCCCGAAACGCCGGGCTCGTTCCGGAAATTCTGCTCCCTGATCGGCAGCCGCGCCATCACCGAATTCAACTACCGCTATTCCGGTCCGCGCGAGGCGAATGTGTTCGTCGGCGTGCAGGTGCCGGGCCGCGCCGATGCCACCCGGCTGGTGCAGTCGCTGAAGAAAAGCGGCTGCGCCACGCTCGATCTCACCGAGGACGAGATGGCCAAGCTGCACATCCGCCATCTGGTCGGCGGCCATGCGCCGCAAGTCAGGGACGAGTTGCTGTATCGCTTCGAGTTCCCCGAGAGGCCGGGCGCGCTGCTGAATTTCCTCAACGCCATGAGCGCCGGCTGGAATATTTCGCTGTTCCATTACCGCAATCATGGCGCCGACTACGGCCGCGTACTGGTCGGCATGCAGGTACCGAAGGCGGAGATAAAGGGTTTCCGCAATTTCCTCAAGGCGCTGGGTTATCGCTATTGGGACGAGACGAAGAACCCCGCCGCGAAACTGTTCCTCGGATAACGCCGCCCATGGCCGCCTTCGATTTCGACACCCTCATCGACCGGCGCGGCAGCGACTCGATCAAATGGAGTCGCTACGCGGGCCACGACGTGCTGCCGCTCTGGGTCGCCGACATGGATTTCGCCGCGCCACCGGCGGTGCGGGATGCGTTGCAGCGGCGCATCGGGCATGGCGTGTTCGGCTATGCCGCGCCGTGGCCGACGCTGATCGAGGCGGTGCGCGACCATGTGCTGCGCCATTATGACTGGCACATTGAGCCGGCGTGGCTGGTCTGGGTGCCGGGCGTGGTCGCGGCGCTCAATGTCGCCTGCCGTGCCGTCGGTGCAGCGGGCGACGGCGTGTTCGCCAGCACGCCGGTCTATCCGCCGTTTCTGTCCGCGCCCGGACTCTCGTCGCGCCAGCTGCTCACGGCTGCGCTGCGTCAGGGCGAGCGGCGCTGGGAATTCGACTTTGCCGCCGTCGACCGGGTACTTGATCAGGCGAAGCTCTGGCTGTTCTGCCATCCGCACAATCCAGTGGGGCGGGCCTGGGAAGAAAACGAATTGCACGAAGTCGCACACCTGGCCAGGCAACATGACATTGTCGTCTGCTCGGACGAGATCCACTGCGGCCTGCTGCTTGACGGGCAGCGCCGCCACAAGCCCTTCGCCGCATTGTCGGAAGACGCCGCCCAGCGCAGCATCACGCTAATGGCGCCGTCGAAAACGTTCAACCTGCCGGGCTTGTACAGCGCCTTTGCGGTCATTCCGAACTCTTCATTGCGCAAGAGTTTCATGCGCGTGATGGATGGCATCATGCCGCACATCAATACACTGGGCTTGGTGGCCACGGAAGCCGCCTACCGCGACGGCGACGACTGGCGCGAGGCGCTGCTCGATTATCTGCGCGGCAATGCGCGGCGGGTCGAAGCCGCCGTCGCGCAAATGCCCGGCCTCGGCATGACGCCGGTGGAAGCCACCTGCCTGGCCTGGATCGATTGCCGCGACCTGTGTGCCGCACGCAAGATCGACAACCCGCGACGCTTTTTCGAGAACGCCGGCGTCGGCCTCTCCAACGGCGCCGAGTTCGGCCTGCCCGGCTTCGTCCGGCTCAACTTCGGTTGCCCGCGCAGTACGCTGGAAGAAGCGCTGCGCAGAATGTCGGCAGCGCTTCAATAAACCTTCAGAGCTGTTCGCTATCCTGGCGAATAGCCGGCCTAAAATGTACCGTTGTCTATATCCGCCCTTCCTGCAAACAAACCCAATAGGAACACTTCAATGAGCACAGGCACAAGACTTCCCGGAACCCCCGAACCGATGCATATCTGGAAAGGTCTTGGCGGGTTGAAAATAGCAGGAGACTCATGGGGCGATCCAAATGGGCCACTGGTCATGCTTCTGCACGGCGGCGGGCAAACCCGCCATGCATGGAAGGGGACTGGCGAACTACTTGGTACTGCCGGGTATTTCGTCATTGCCTTTGATGCAAGAGGTCACGGCGATTCTGACTGGGCTGCGGACGGAAACTATGGACAGGATGCCATGGTCCAGGATCTCAATTGCGTCGTTACCGCACTCGGCAACCGGCGCCCCGTTCTCGTCGGCGCATCCATGGGTGGCGGAACCAGCCTGGTGGCCATCGGTGAGGATCATGTCGACGCCACAGCCCTGATTCTGGTTGATATTGCTCCCGCGATCGACAAAAAAGGGCTCGAAAATATTATGGCGTTCATGCAGCAGAAGCCGGAGGGTTTCGTTTCTCTGGATGAGGTGGCGGAGGCTATTGACAAGTACCAGCCCCATCGCAAGCACCCGCGGAATCTGGACGGCCTGGCCAAGAACGTTCGTCTTGGTGCTGATGGCAGATATAGATGGCACTGGGATCCATTGTTTCTGTCGGGTAGTGATGAACTTGTAATCAAGCTTCGCCAGGAACGGCTTGACGCCTGTGCGGCAAGATTAGCCTTGCCCACCTTGCTGGTGCGGGGAGCGCTCTCGGACCTACTCACGGAGGACGGCGCCAGGGCTTTCCTGAGGTCGTGCCCGCACAGCGAATATGTCAATGTCGCAGGCGCCGCTCATATGGTGGCGGGAGACCGCAACGACGTCTTTGGTAACGCGGTCATTGAGTTTCTCTCCCGTGTAGTGCCCATAGGCGGCGCACCGGTTCAGGAGCCCCATGAGCGCCATCCGCGCCATATCGGGCCGGCGGGGGATTTCACCGACGTTCCGTGAGCAAAGGAGCATCAGCGCCACATTTAGCTGCATGGAAAGCGTTCTATTCCGCTTTCCGTCACCACGGCATCGAGGGCGTGGTCATGCCTACGCGGGCCGATTGAATCGATTCGCGCCAGATCGAAGCCGACGCCAATAGCAAAGGGGCGCGGTTCCAGTGTTGTCAGCGTGCGGTCGAAATAGCCACCGCCGTAGCCAAGCCGGTAACCCTCGCGGTCGAAACCATTGACCGGCAGCAACAGCACATCGGGCAATACCGCCGGCCCCGCGGCAACGGTGGGAATGCCGTGACCGCCGAGTACCATGTGCGACTCGGGCGTCCATTCGCGAAACTCCAGCGCCTGCGCGCGGTCTACGATGACTGGCAGACAGGCGCGCCAGCCCAGCGCCAGCAGGGGTGGCAACAGCGACCGGCAGTCGATCTCGGCGCGAATCGGCCAATAGAAGGCCAGCATGCCGGGCGGGCGGGCCGTCAACAAGGGATAGAGATGGTCGAGCACGGCGGCCGATTTGCGCGCATGCAGGGCGGCGGGGAGCGCCTCGCGCGCCGCAATAAGTTCGCGCCGCAGCGCCTGGCGAAAAGCCGCGGCTTCATTGTCCTGATTACCCTGATCGCGCCTGCTGGTCATGTGCTAAGTTGTAGGTAGGAATGGATTGACTATAAACGATGAAACGCCTGCTTTACATTTTGCTGATCGTGCCTGCCATTGCCTGGGCTGTTTCCGGCGATGACAAGTTCCTTGGCGCGCGCGAGGCTTACCGCGTCGGCGCGTCCGAGCGCCTGGCGCAAATGACGCAGGCGCTCAAGGTCGTTCCCGGCGGCCACGATCTGGCGCCGTGGGCCGAATACTGGCAGCTCAGCCTGCAACTCAGCCAGCAAGGCGGCGATGCCGGCGTGGCGGATTTTCTGGC
Source organism: Georgfuchsia toluolica (assembly GCF_907163265.1). Lineage (NCBI taxonomy): Bacteria > Pseudomonadati > Pseudomonadota > Betaproteobacteria > Nitrosomonadales > Sterolibacteriaceae > Georgfuchsia > Georgfuchsia toluolica. Next base: position 2,843,303 of record NZ_CAJQUM010000001.1, on the reverse strand, counting down.
GCGCAACAGCGGCACTTATCTCGCCGAAAAATTGCGCGCCGACTGGCTCAAGGCATTGGGCAAGCGCGGCGCCTGGGCCGATTTCCAGGCCAGCTTCGCGCTGTTGCGCGACGCCGATCAGGAAACCACCTGCTACGCCTGGCAGGCGCGGCTGGCGCTCGATAATGACAACAACGTACTGGAAGCCGCGCGCGAACTGTGGTTCGTCCCGGTCGAGTTGCCTGCGTCATGCCAGCCGCTGCTGGACCGTCTGGTCAGCGATCAACGCCTGCGTGCCGCCGATGTGTGGGCGCGTGTGCGCAGCATGCTGGAACTGGCGAAATATGCCGAGGCACAATCCGCAGCGCGTTATCTGCCGGAGCGGCAGATGCCGGACGGCAAAACCCTGGAACGCATCGTCGCCAGGCCCGCGCGCTACCTCGATCATTTGCCGGGAGACCTGGCCAATAATCGCCAGTCACGCGAAGCGGTGCTGTTCGCGCTGCAGCGCCAGGCGCGCAAGGACGCCGTTGATGCCGCCGCGCGCTGGCGCCGCATCGAAGCGTATTTCGACGCCGACGACCGCGGCTACATGTGGGGGCAGTTGGCCCGTCGCGCCGCGCAAGCGCACCTGAGCCAGGCCCTGGCCTGGTATGACGCGGCGGGCGATGCGCCGCTCTCCGAAGAGCAGATGGCCTGGCGCGTGCGCGCCGCGCTGCGCATCCTGGACTGGCCGGCGGTGTTGCGCGCCATCGAGCGCATGCCGGCAGATCTGGCGGCGCGTCCCGACTGGATTTACTGGCGCGCCCGCGCGCTGGCGGCAACCGGCCGCAAGGAAGACGCGTTCGCGCTCTATCGCACTATCTGCGCCCAGCCCGGCTTTTATGGCCTGCTCGCCGCGGAGGAACTCGGCCTGCCGCTCAACCTGCCGCCACAGGCCGCGAGCGCAACTTCGGCGGAACTGGTCAAGGTCGGCGCCAATCCGGATTTACGCCAGGCGCTGGCGCTGTTCCGGCTCGATCTGCGCGTCGAAGCCGTGCGCGAATGGAACTGGGCCATGCGCGGCATGAGCGACCGCGACCTGCTGGCCGCGTCTGAACTGGCACGCCGCAACGATATCTTCGACCGCGCCATCAGCGCGGCGGAAAAAACGCTGGTCGAACACGATTATTCCCTGCGCTATCTGGCGCCTTACCGCGACGCCATCCTGCCGAGGACGAAGGCGCTCGCGCTTGATGACAGCTGGGTATATGGCCTGATGCGCCAGGAAAGCCGCTTCGTCACCTCGGCCCGCTCCGGCGTCGGCGCGAGCGGCCTGATGCAGGTAATGCCATCGACGGCAAAAATCGTCGCGAGAAAAATCGGCTTGCGCGGCTACCGGCCGGGCCAGGTCAATGACATGGAGACCAACGTCACCCTCGGCACCCACTACCTGAAAATGGTGCTCGACAGCCTCGACAACCATCCCGTGCTGGCCTGTACCGCCTACAACGCCGGGCCGGGCCGGGCCAAACGCTGGCGCGGCGACCAGGCACTGGAAGGCGCCATCTACGCCGAAACCATTCCGTTCACCGAAACCCGCGACTATGTCAAAAAGGTAATGGCCAATTCGGTCTATTACTCGGCCCTGTTCGATGAAAAACCCCAAACCCTGAAATCGCGGCTGGGCGTTATCCAACCGCATACAAGCGCTGACATCGACAAACCCGGTGAAGAAAACGAGGCCCTGCCCTGATGGAAATCTATTCCGTCGGCGGCGCGGTGCGCGACGAACTGCTCGGCCTGCCGGTGCAGGATCGCGACTGGGTGGTGGTCGGCGCCACGCCGGAACAAATGCTGGCGCAGGGCTATCGGCCGGTCGGCAAGGACTTCCCGGTGTTCCTGCATCCACAGACCCATGAGGAATATGCGCTGGCGCGCACCGAGCGCAAGACCGGCCCCGGCTACACGGGTTTCGCCTTCCACACCGCACCCGACGTGACCCTGGAGCAGGATCTGGCGCGGCGCGATCTCACCATCAACGCCATCGCCAGGCATGACAATGGCGAACTCGTCGACCCCTTTGGCGGCCGCCGCGATCTCGCCGCGCGCGTGCTGCGCCATGTCTCGCCGGCGTTCGGCGAAGATCCGGTGCGCATCCTGCGCGTGGCGCGTTTTGCCGCGCGCTTTGCCGATTTCAGCATCGCCGCTGAAACCGCCGAGCTGATGACAAGCATGGTACAGGCCGGCGAAGTCGATCATCTGGTGCCCGAACGCATGTGGCAGGAACTCAGCCGCGGCCTGATGGAAACCGCTCCCTCGCGCATGTTCGAGGTGCTGCGCGGCTGCGGCGCGCTGAAAAAAATCCTGCCCGAACTCGACGCGCTGTGGGGCGTACCACAACGTGCCGACTATCATCCGGAAATCGACACCGGCATTCATGTCATGCTGGTCATCGATATGGCGGCAAAACTCGGCGCCAGCTTGCCGGCGCGGTTTGCCGCGCTGACGCACGATCTCGGCAAGGCCACCACGCCCGCCGACATATTGCCGCGCCACCTTGGCCACGAGCAACGCAGTGCGGCTCTGCTCGGCCCGCTCTGCGAGCGGCTGCGCGTACCGGTCGACTGCCGCGACCTGGCCCTGCTCGTGGCGCGTTTCCATGGCGACATCGGTCGCGTCAGCGATATGCGCGCGGCGACCATCGTCAAACTACTGGAAAGTTGCGATGCCATGCGACGGCCGCAGCGCTTCGAGCAGATTCTGCTCACCTGTGAGGCCGATTACCGCGGCCGCACCGGCTTTGCCGAACGCCGCTTCGAAGCCGTGGAACGCTGGCGCGAACTCGCCGTTGCGGCGCGCAACATCGATGCGGCGGCCATCGCCAAAAGATGCGAAGATGCGGCAAGCATCGCCAGCGCGATCCGCGACGCACGAATTGCGACGGTAAAGACAGCCATCGACCAACGGACATCACGCTTATGTAGTGATTGTTGCACCACTGAGGATGAAAAAACGCAAAGGCAAATTGAACTCCCCCAACCTCCATCCCCGCCAGGAGGCGGGGCTACTAATTAGTTCGCTGCGCTCGATTCACACGGAGCGCGGCGTTTTCCGCCTGCGGCTGCTTTTCGCACTAAATAATCATCTTGACTTCCCGACACAAACAAACAGAACTTGAAATCCTCGTCCACTCGCCGCAGCAAAAGACCTCGCCAACACCGCTGCTGTTTGTCCATGGCGCCTTCACCTCCGCCTGGTGCTGGGGCGAGCGTTACCTGCCGTTTTTTGCCGCAGCGGGCTTCGAGGCCCATGCCGTCTCGCTTTCCGGTCATGGCAACAGCCGCGGCCGCGAACACCTCGACAGCCTGTCGATCGACGACTATGTAAACGACGTGCGCGAAGTCGCCGAGTCGATGCCGGTCGCGCCGGTGCTGATCGGCCATTCGATGGGCGGCTTCGTCGTGCAGAAATATCTGGAACAACATGTGGCGCCCGGCGCGGTGCTGATGTGCTCGGTGCCGCCGCAGGGATTCATGTCCGCCGCCGTCGATATGCTGTTTACGCGGCCGAGCCTGCTGATCGAGCTGAATCGGGTAATGACCGGCTCGGACAACAGCATGGCCTCGCTGCGCGACGCCATGTTTGCGCAGCCGATATCGCATGACGACATGAAACACATATATCGCCACTCCCAGCAGGAATCGCATCGCGCCATCTGGGACATGACGCTGCTCAACCTGCCCAAGGCATCGCGCGTAACGCGCACACCCTTGCTGGTGATCGGCGCGGCGCTCGATCAACTGATGCCACCATCGTCGGTCGAAATGACGGCGCGCACCTACGGCGTAAAGGCCGAGATATTTCCCGGCATGGGCCACGGCCTGATGCTGGAACAGGATTGGCAAAAGCCGGCGGAGCGCATACTGGTCTGGCTCGCGGAGCGCGGCCTGACGGAACAGAAAGGAAAGGTAAAATGATCGTTACTTTCAAATCGCCGGCAGCCGGTGACGTCATCATGTTCGCCGATGTGGCGCATCTCATGATGGAAATCATGGGCAAGGACGCCACGGCAACGGGCATCGTCACCATCGAGCAACTGCCCGCTGCCATCGCGCGGTTGCGCGCGGCCGTCGTCGCCGACAAGGCACGGCGCGCCAACCTTGCCGACGAAGATCCGCCGCACAACGAAGCAACCGAAGACGGGGACAAGCACGACCATGTCAGTCTGGCGCAACGCGCGGTGCCACTGCTGGAACTGCTGGAGTGGTCCTTGAAGAAAAACAAACCCGTTACCTGGGGCGTATGAAAACAGGTACAAGGTACAAGGGGCAAGGTACAAAACCAACCCCCCTTGGTTTTACCTTGAACCTTGCAACTTGAACCTTCTTTTATTGGAGTAGCAGTTTTATGTCGCGCAGCAAGACCAGTTCAAAAATCGAAGTCAGACAATCAGGAATTCATGGCAAGGGCGTGTATGCCACGCGGCGGATCAGGAAAGACAGCGCCATCATCGAATACACCGGCGAGCGCGTCAGCGAGGACGAAGCCAACGAGCGCTACCAGGACAACCCGAGCACCTACCTGTTCATGGTCGATGACGACACCTTTATCGACGGCTTGTCGGGCGGCAATGAGGCCCGCTTCATCAATCATTCCTGCGAGCCGAATTGCGTCGCCTATCTGGAAGACGACCGCGTCGTGATCCATGCGCTGAAAAACATCCAGCCCGGCGTCGAGCTGACCTACGACTATCAATTGACCGACGAGGGCGAGGGGTCCGACGCAACGCCGACCGATTACACCTGCCGCTGCGGCGCGCGCCGCTGCACCGGCACGATGAAGGGCAGGGAAGCATAGTGCCGCTTCTGGAACATATTGAAAAGCTGCGTACGCTTTCCTTCAAAATCGGGGCGTACCGGCCGCCGAGCGAGGGCGGCAGCGCCTCCCTGCTGCTGCGGGTGAGCGAAAATTGTCCGTGGAACCGATGCACCTTTTGCACCATGTACAAGGGGCAGCGCTTCGTCTATCGAACGGTGGAGGAAATCAAGGCCGACATCGACAGCGCTGCCGCGATCCGTGACGAAATCATTGCCGCTTCATGCAAGTTGGGAATGGAAGGCAGGATCAGCCGTGAAGTCGGTGCGGCCCTGCTCGCACAAGGCCGCGATCTCGCAGGGAATTCCAGCTTCATCACGGTTTTCAACTGGCTCGCCTCGGGCGGGAAAACCGCCTTCCTGCAGGATGCCAACAGCCTGATCATGCGGCCGGCCGAGTTCGCGGCAGTGCTGGGACATCTGCGCGAAACCTTGCCCTCGCTGAGCCGGGTAACCACCTATGCCCGTTCCAAAACGCTGGCCCAGCGCAAGCCGGAAGAACTCCGCACGATCCGCGACGCCGGCCTGGATCGGCTGCACATCGGTCTTGAAACGGGGGATGACGAATTGCTGGCCCGCATCTGCAAGGGCGTGACCAGCGCCGAGCAGATCGAAGGCGGCCGCAAGGCCATCGCCGCGGGTTTCCAGGTATCCGAGTACTGGATGCCGGATCTGGGCGGCAAGGAAGGGCGCCGGCAGCACGCCGAGCATACGGCCCGCGTGCTTTCCGCCATCAATCCCCATTACATCCGTTCCCGCCCGCTGCATCCACAGCGGGGCACGCCCCTCTTCGAGGATGTCGCGCAAGGCCGCCTGTGCCTCTCCTCACCGCACGAGCGGCTGGAGGAACTGGCGTGGACGATCGGCAAGCTTGAGGTCACGTCGCGGGTCTGCTTCGACCATATGATGAATGCCTGGGCAGACCGGCGCGGTGGTCTGCTGTTCCGGCAGGATTACGAAGGCTACCAATTCCCGGACGAGAAGCCGCTGGTGATGGAGAGGATCGAGGAGGGATTGGCCGTCGATGAATCGATGCACGGCCAGGTGCGGAAGTTGATGGCCGCGCATTCTCTATGATTATATAAATAGCATAATCAGTCATCCCACGGGGATGAAGCCACCCGAAGCGATGGCTCTTTTTAGTCATCCCAAGGAGATTCCCTTCGGTCATTCCCGCGCAGGCGGGAATCCAGAGGTTTATTGACGTCCGATGGCCGGGACTCGCCCCGGCGGGCGACCCACTTTCCTGATGCACGTCAGGAAAGTGGGCAAAGGAGCGTGCCCCGCCACACCGGCCTCACTGCGTTCGGCTGCCCTCGCTCCAGAAGACTCGCCCGTTCGCGCGGCGCAAGGCCAAGCAGTTGGCCTTGTGAAACCCCGCGCTCACCCCCCGCCTCGCCTTCCTCCGCCCGGCGGCGCAGAGGGGGCTTATCCGTGCTATCGTGGTGCCCATGCCGTGCAGGTACGCTTGTGGAATTTAAATGAAACACAACTCCTTTAAAACTGCATTTCGCCATGTCTAAATCCAAGATCACATTTGAGAGTTCAATTAAGGATGCTGAAGACCTCCTTGGTCACTTTGATTCCATGCCTAAGCCGCCACCTGAGAATGCTGAAGTCCTCAAACGTGCAGGGCTCGTTATGGCACTCACGGCTTGGGAAACTTATGTTGAAGATCGAGTCCGCGAGGAAGTACAGGCCCGACTCAGAGTCGTCAATGGCAGCTATGTAGGAAAGTTCGTTACGGGTCGCCTAGAGGACGAACTCAGAAGATTCCACAATCCCACCTCAGAGAAAACCAAGAAACTCTTTTTCGACTTTCTTGAGGTTGATGTCACTGCAGAATGGGAATGGCAGCACTTCGATCCACCAAAGGTAAGAAAAACCCTGGACGAACTAATTACCAAACGTGGAGATGCAGTGCACCGCTCGAGGCCTGCTACTGCTGGTGCGCCTCCTGCGCCTCATCTGGTGAAACGCGAAGACCTTGAGAAATCAATTCGCTTCTTGAAGGGTCTGGTCGAGGCAACAGACCGTGCGCTGGCCATGCTATAAGAAAGTTAACGAGTTAAAGGGACCAGGCACGAAGCCCCAAAGCTGCCCTGCTCAAGAAAATTCGACTTCGTTCAGCATGAGGAGCGATATCACTTCCACTCCCTCTGCGAGCGGGTAGGCATCGAGCACCGGCGCCACCACATAGGCGCGCGCGGGTTTCGGTGTGGCGCCAGCGAGCATTCAACTGCCTACGCAGACCCTTTGGCGTCTCGCGGCTCTATAGCAACGGCGCCAGCCAACGCTCCGCCTCGGCCACGCTGTATCCGCTGCGCTTGGCCCAGTCTTCGAGCTGGTCGCGGCCGATCTTGCTGATGGCGAAGTAATGCGCCTCGGGGTGGGCGAGGTAGAAGCCCGCCACCGCCGCAGCGGGCGACATGGCGAAGTTTTCGGTGATGGCCATGCCGGCATTGCCGGGGGCATCGAGCAGGCGGAACAGGTCGGCCTTTGCGGTGTGGTCGGGACAGGCCGGATAGCCCGGCGCGGGACGGATACCGCGATACTTCTCGGCAACCAAGTCTTCGTTGCTTAAATATTCGTCGCTGGCATAGCCCCAGTATTCGCGGCGTACGCGCTGGTGCAGCCATTCGGCGCAGGCTTCGGCGAGCCGGTCGGCGAGCGACTTCAACATGATGGCGCGATAGTCGTCGTGCGCGGCTTCGAACTCGGCGAGTTTCTTTTCGATGCCAAGCCCCGCTGTCACGGCAAAAGCGCCGGCGTAATCATCGATGCCCTTCGGTGCGACGAAATCGGCAAGGCATTCGTGCGGCTTGCCTGCGGGCCGTTCGTGCTG